>JAKOOG010000400.1 GCA_022701545.1 Weeksellaceae bacterium
TTAGCTTATGGGATTTCCGGGATCTCCAGGGCCGCCGGGACCACCCAGACAAGGATGGCCAGCCGGAATTTTGCATGGGGATCCTTCGGAACCGATATCACAGATCTCCTTTCCGCCTATAATTTCTTTTAAATCTTCACGATGTAATTTCTTGAGATTTTTAACATAATACCTAATTTTAATTCTTGTCTAACAAATATATAAATCAAATGATACCACAATTAAAATATTCCCAATATAGAGTTTTAATTATCTTTTGATTACAAATAATCCGTAAATAATAAGTTCGCTGATTTAATAAATTTTAAATGGATAAGCAGACAGAATTTACCATTGATTATTCACTCCTACACAAACGCACTGAAACCGGTGATTGATCTTCCGACAATTAAAGAATTGATTTCTTTGGTTCCCTCATAAGAATAGATGGCTTCAGAATCGGCTACAAATCTTGCCACATCATATTCCAACAGGATTCCGTTTCCGCCCATTACTTCCCGTGCCCTGGAAACGACGTCCCGTGTTCTCATGGTACAGAAAACTTTTGCCAGTGAGGCATGTTCATCTTTTAAAATCCCTTCATCCTGCATTTCCGAAAGCCTGAAAACCATCGTCTGCATCGCTGTGAGATTCGACAGCATTTCCACCAAGTGACCCTGGATCATCTGGAAAGAAGCAATGGGCTTTCCGAACTGTTCCCGTTTCCGGGTATAATCCAAAGCACTTTCATAGGCACCTCTGGCACAGCCTGTAGCCATCCATGCGACGCCGGCCCTTGTCATCTGCAGAACTTTTGCCGTGTCTTTAAAAGAGTTGGCATTCTGCAGCCTGTTTTCTTCAGTAACAATACAGTCCTTTAACGTGATCAAACCGTTCTGAACAATCCTGAGCGCCATTTTACCTTTTATCTTTTCAACGGAATATCCGGGGTTATCTTTCTCAACAATAAAGCCTTTCACCTCACCATCATCCAGATCTCTTGCCCAGATGATGATAATATCGGCGAATGTGGCATTGCCGATCCACTTTTTCTGTCCGTTCAGGATCCATCCTTCCGGTGTCTTTTTGCAGGTGACCGTTAATCCGCCGGCTGCCCCGGAGCCGACTTCCGGTTCTGTAAGGCCGAACGCCCCGATCTTCTCAAATTTCTGCATCTGCGGCAGCCATTTCTGCTTTTGTTCCTCCGAACCGCAAATATAGATTGACCCCATCGAAAGGCCGGACTGAACTCCGAAAAAGGTGGCAATAGAAGCATCAATACGCGCCATTTCCATCGCAATAACCCCTTCCATCAGGAAAGGCATTCCGGGACAACCATAACCTTCATAGGTAACTCCGCAGATATTCAGTTTCTGGAATTTCGGAATCAGTTCATGGGGAAATTCATCCCTTAACCAATAGTGATTCACCAGAGGCTTGACTTCTTTCTCCATAAAATCCCTTACTTTCAATTGTATCTCCCGGTGTTCAGGGGATAGCGTATGGGAAATATCATAAAAATCCCCGTCAATCGGCGGTAGTTCTTTCTTTTTCCGGTTCGGATCCAGCATTTTCATCATTCCTTTAAGCTGTTTATCATCCAGTTTTGAGAAATTTTCCATCAGCTTCGGAAGATTTACCTTTTGGGAAATCGTGCTTAACTGATCAAAATCGATGGATCTGAATAGTTCTATGGCATTTCTGATTTTAGAAAAAGTAGTAGACATAATAACGGTTGTGTTTGATTTTGTAAAAGGTAAGCAAAAATTACTCCGAAAACAAGGCTTTATGATCGGTATCATTTTACAAAACACTGACTTTCATAATTTTAAATCACAATTTCCTTTTACAGAATTTTTACCTGGGATTTTCAAACTTTACAACGGATTCCGTATGAACTTTGGGTAAGCAACATTAAAAATCAAACTTATGAAAACAATGTACATCAGATTATCATTGGCAGGAGCCCTTTTACTGGGGACGTATTCATGTAAAAAAGGAGAAACTACAGCAGAGTACGAAGCGGCCGCATCTAAAGATTCCGCAGTGGTGGTTTCGGACAGCATCTCTTCGGCCGCCACCATGAATGTAAAGGATAAGCAATTCATTAAAACGGCAGAGGTAAGCATGGAAGTAAAGGATGTGTATGACGCAACCGTTTCCATTGAAAAATCGGTTCAGGAACTCGGAGGTTTTGTAACACACAGCGATCTGAAAAGCAATGTCGTTTCTGAAAACACATACAGCACCTCGGATGAAGAAGCAGTACTTGTGAAGAAATACCAGTCTGAAAACACCATGCAGGTAAGGGTTCCTACGGCCAGGCTTGGGGAATTGCTGACTTTGGTAAACAATAAAAAACTATTCCTGAATTCCAGATCCATTAATGCGGAAGATGTTACTTCAGGAATAAAATATGCTGAACTGGAAGGAAAAAGGATTAAAAAAACCGGAGAACATATTGATAAGCTCAAGACCAATAAGGAGAAAGTCAATATGAGCAACAATAATATGGCCGAGGATAACCTTCAGCAGATGGCCAATATGGATGTGACGGATCGGCTGAAATACAGCACAGTTGACATTTATATTAAAGAGCCTAAGGTAAGAATAGCAACAATTGCCGTTACCAATACCGAAAGCATCGACGATAAATATACATTTGATTTTCTTTACAGCCTGAAATCAGCCTTCGTAGAAGGGTTTTATCTGATTCAGAAAATCATTGTCGGGCTCGTTGCCATCTGGCCGTTTGTCTTGGTCGGAGCTGTCATTATTTATATTATCAGGAGAAAAAAGCCGGCTAAAAAACAACAGCCGACAACAGAAATATAAACGATCCTAACCTTTGATTATTTATATAAATTTTACATTTTATAAATGAACCTCTGCCCATTGCAGAGGTTTGTCTTTACAATTTTCTTTTCAGGATTTCAGGATTTGTCCGGTGGAGATGCAGGATCAGTTCGCCGAAGAGTGTATTCGCCCAGGCAAACCAGGATCTCGTGAAATCTTTAGGATTATCCACATCAAAGGATTCATGGATAAATCCTGTCCCGGCATGGGAGGCTTTCAGCATTTTTAAGCAGGAGACAATTTCTTCCCTGTCATTGGTGGTTAAAGCCTGCATGATCAGCCCGAGCGGCCAGATTTTATGCTCTCCAATATGCGGACCGCCGATTCCTTTCGCCAATTTTCCTTCGCTGTACCAAGGATTGACCCTACTTAGAGAAAATTTCCTTGTGTTCTCATACACACTGTCCTCTTTTGACCGATAGCCTAAATAAGGAATGGATAATAAATTCGGAACGTTGGCATCATCCATAAATAAGGCATTTCCGAAACCGTCGATCTCCAATGCGTAGATTCTTCCGGCCTCCGGATGATTTAAAACGGCATATTTCTGAATCGCTTCGTCCACTTCTCTGGCTAAATTTTTAAATTGACCGGCAGAATCTTCATCTTTTAAAATTTCTGAAAAAATTTCTGCCGTTTGCCTCAGAGAAACGACCGCAAACATGTTGGAAGAAATTAAAAAAGGATAAAAAGTCGCATCATCCGAAGGCCTGAACATGGAATGGATCAGACCCACTTTATTCGTCGGGTTGCCGTAGCCGCCCGCAAACTGCGTATCCAGCGGGTTGCCGCCGGCGCGCTGGAATGTATACGGCCCTTTCGATTCTTTCCGCTGCTGTTCCCGGAAAGTCTGCAGGATCAGAAGCATGGCCTTTTTCCATTCGGCATCAAAAACGGAAGCATCTCCCGTTACTTTCCAGTAATGGTAAGACAGGCGCATGACGTAACATAGCGAATCCACTTCCCATTTTCTCTCGTGAATTCCCGGTTTCATTTTCGTGAGGTCATTTTTCCACTCGCTGACTTTGGAGGCATCATCAAAAAATGCATTGGCGTACGGATCCAGAAGAACACATTCCACCTGCTTATTGATAACGCCTTTCAAGAGATTTTTCAGTTTTCGATCTTCATTGGCAAGACTTAAATAGGGATAAACCTGCGCTGACGAATCCCGAAGCCACATCGCATCGATATCACCTGTAATGACGTAAGTAAAAGGCTTGCCATTCTTCTCATAAAATTTCACCGTTGTATCGAGTGTGTTGGGAAAGCAGTTCTCAAACATCCAGGACAGTTCTTCGTCGGCCATGGATTTCTTTATGGTTCTGATTGTTTTTTCAACGGCTTCCGAAGTAAATTTCCGTTGGCCCGCTGCCGGCCTTTTAGAAATATAATCATCCTTCCACAAAAATTTTACCGGAACCGGCAAAGCTGCAAAGCCAAAACCTAATGATGATTTTTTTATAAATTCGCGTCTGTTGAATGGAGCCATTGGTGAGAAATTTAAATTTAAAAATAATAATTCCTAAGCACATATGGTCATTCCGCCATCAATCATTTTAAAACTGAGAGTTGTTCAATAATTTTTTAAAAAAATCCGTTGACTAACAAAAAACTATAACTTGATGAGAAAACTAATTGTCATATCACTTCTTACTGCGTCTGTCGTACTTTTTTCCCAAACTCAAAAAACGGAGATTCCTGGTGATTTATAAAAATCCTTTTTTGCAACCTGCTTTAAACAAAAAAATTACAGAATTTATCTTCCCCAGGCCTTTTTCTGAAAGAAGGAATTATTGCAGGATTTGAATGGATACTGAATGAAGAAAATTCGTATCTGAAAACCATGCTGATTGATGGAGAACAAAAAGAAATTAAAGCGCATGATCCGCTGATCGGCACAATTGCAGAATATCCTAAAAACATTATCATTGGCAATTTATCCGGTGAAAAGTGGATATTTAAAAACGGATCCCAAAATCCAGGTAAAGGAATCGGAAATATCGGATTGAATAGGAACTCACCAACTGATTTTTAATCATCCATTAACATCATTGAAGTAAAATTCCTTAAATTTGCACATCAATAATCTTACAGAAGGATTCGGTATTCAAAGATCCTGAATCTGAAGCCTTAACATCCTAATTTCTAAATATATGCTATCGAAAATAAACCCAACCCAAACCAACAGCTGGAAAGCATTAGATGAACAGTTTGCCGATAATGACTTCGATCTGAGAAGCCTTTTTGAATATAACCCCAACCGTTTTAACGAATTTTCAATCAAGAGACCCAACTTTTTGTTTGATTATTCTAAAAACCTGATGGATTCCAAAACAAAAAATATTCTCCTGAATCTGGCGGAAGAATGTCAGCTGAAAGAGGCCGTTTCCAAAATGTTCTCGGGTGACAAGATCAATGAAACGGAAGGAAGAGCTGTACTGCATACCGCTTTAAGAGATTTTTCCGATAAAGAAATCCTGGTAGACGGGGAAAACATCAAGCCTCAGATCAAAAGGGTCCTGGATCATATGAAATCTTTTTCCGAAAGCATTATTTCAGGAACGCATAAGGGATTCAGCGGAAAAGAAATTACAGATGTGGTCAATATCGGAATCGGAGGTTCGGACCTGGGGCCGGTGATGGTTGTTTCTGCGCTGAAGCATTTTAAGACCAGGCTGAACGTTCACTTTGTTTCCAATGTGGACGGGAACCATATGGCCGAAACGGTAAAAAATTTAAATCCTGAAACGACTCTGTTTATCATCGCTTCCAAAACCTTTACTACCCAGGAGACCATGACCAATGCCCATTCGGCAAGAGACTGGTTTTTGAAAGCAGGAAAGCAGGAAGACGTAGCCAAGCATTTTGTAGCCTTATCTACGAATGTACAGGCGGTGAAAGATTTCGGAATTGCAGAAGAAAACATCTTTGAATTCTGGGATTGGGTTGGCGGAAGATATTCGCTGTGGAGTGCCATCGGCTTAAGCATCGTTCTTGCCGTAGGTTTCGAAAATTTCGAGCAGTTATTAAGAGGAGCCTACGATACCGACCAGCATTTTCAGACGGCTGACTTTTCAGAAAACATTCCTGTCTTAATGGGACTGATCGGAATCTGGTACCGTAATTTCTATGCAGCCACAACACAGGCTATTCTTCCCTATTCACAATATTTAGACCGTTTTCCGGCTTATTTCCAGCAGGGCGATATGGAAAGCAACGGGAAATGTGTAGACCGTAACGGTGAATTCGTAGACTATGAAACCGGACCGATTATCTGGGGAGAACCGGGAACCAACGGGCAGCACGCCTTCTATCAGCTGATCCACCAGGGAACCGAGCTGATTCCGGCGGATTTTATTGCCTATGCAAAAAGCCCGAACAAAGTCTCCGACCACCAGGATAAATTACTGGCTAATTTCTTTGCCCAGACCGAAGCCCTGGCTTTCGGAAAAACGGAAGAAGAAGTGGAAGCAGAACTTAAGGCATCCGGAAAATCCGATGAAGAAATCCGTTTCCTATTAAACTATAAAGTCTTCCATGGAAACACCCCGACCAACTCGTTTTTATTCCATGAATTAACGCCTTTTTCATTAGGGCAGCTGATTGCCTTATATGAGCACAAGATTTTCGTACAGGGTGTGATCTGGAATATATTCAGTTTCGACCAGTTTGGAGTGGAATTAGGAAAAGTTTTAGCCAATAAAATCTTACCGGAACTTGAAAACCATGAGACGGTTACCTCTCATGATACTTCAACCAACGGACTGATTAATTATTATAAAGCGAATAAATAAAATGTCGTTGTTAAGATCATATTATTATAAACTCCCGCCCGGACTGAGGCTTCTGGGAAGAAAAATCTATTTTTTCCCAATCGATCTGTATGAAGGAATTACCGGAAAAAGATCGAAAAATGCCCCTAAAAAAGGAGACATCTATGTGGGAAGCAGCGACTTTATTGCTCACGGTATCCGCCAGGCAAAAGTTCTGCAGAAATATATTGATCTTAAAAGTACCGACCATGTTCTGGATGTAGGATGCGGAATCGGAAGAACCGCTGTTTCCTTAACAGATGTTCTTAAAAATGGCACATATGACGGCTTCGATGCGGTAGAAAAAGGAATTGCCTGGTGCAATAAGCATATTCATGCCCGGCATCCGCATTTCAGGTTTAAGTTTACCCCGATTCATAATGATCTGTACAACAGTTTCAGCATGAAGGCGGAAAATTTTACCTTTCCGTACGAAGACAGCAGTTTTGATAAAGCATTTCTTTTCTCTGTCTTTACGCATATGCAGATCGGGGAAATCAGGAGGTATCTGAACGAAATCTGCCGTGTACTCAACAGCGAAGGACTATGCTTAGCCACATTTTTCCTGTATGATGATTCCAAAAACGAAGGTGGAAGCATGCATTTTCCGCATATCTACGATGGATATAAACTGATGGATGATAAAGTGACCGCTGCAAATATTGCCGTCAGCATCCCCCTGCTTCAGGAAATGGCGACAGATGCCGGGCTGCAGGTTCAAAAAATAAAAGGCGGATACTGGAGAAACGATGTGTCCAAAGAAGATGCCGATGAATTCCAGGATATTGTAGTATTAAAAAAAATCTAATAAATAAAAAGTAAAATGGCAGAAATTCTTGACGGATTAAAAATATCCAAAGAAATAAAACAGGAAATTAAGGCTGAAGTTGAAAAAATCGTTGCCGGAAAAAGAAGAGCCCCGCATTTGGTCGCCATTCTGGTGGGAAACAACGGAGCGAGCAAGGCGTATGTAAACTCTAAGGTAAAAGACTGTGAGGAAGTAGGATTTCAATCGAGCCTGGTAAAATTCCCAAGTACGGTTTCCGAATCTGAATTACTGGAAAAAATCGATGAGCTGAACAGGTCGAAAGCAGTGGACGGATTTATCGTTCAGCTTCCTTTACCGGATCAGATCGACCAGGAAAAGATCATCAACGCCATTGATCCCAGAAAAGATGTAGACGGCTTCCACCCGGAAAATTTCGGAAGAATGGCGCTGGAAATGGATACGTTCTTACCGGCAACACCATTCGGGATCCTTACGTTACTGGAAAGATATAACATTGAAACAAAAGGGAAAGACTGTGTCATTATCGGGAGAAGCAAGATTGTAGGAAGACCGATGAGCATCCTGATGGGAAGGAAAGATTTCCCCGGGAATTCTACCGTTACACTGACCCACTCTTACACAAAAGACATCGAAGAATATACTAAGAAGGCAGATATCGTCATCACCGCTTTAGGCGATCCTCATTTCCTGAAAGGAGATATGATCAAAGAAGGAGCAGTGATCGTAGACGTTGGTATTACGAGAGTAGACAACGATTCCCCGAAAGGATATTACCTGGCAGGTGATGTGGATTTTGACAGCTGTGCAGCGAAAGCAGGCTGGATCACGCCGGTACCGGGAGGAGTCGGGCCCATGACCAGAGCGATGCTGATGAAAAACACCATCATTGCTTACAAAACTTCGGTCTATAACGACTAATTTTAAAATGAAAATAGAAGAAGATATTTTATTAAAAGAAGGTAAAATGCTCCCGGTGATGGAGCATTTTTACACTCTTCAGGGAGAAGGGGCATACACCGGAAAGGCAGCTTATTTCATCCGTTTAGGAGGCTGTGATGTCGGATGCCACTGGTGCGATGTAAAAGAAAGCTGGGATCCGAACCTGCATCCGCTCATGAATGCGGAAGAAATTGCCGAAACAGCGGCAAAACACTGCAAAACCATTGTTTTAACAGGCGGAGAGCCTTTGATGTGGAACCTTGATATTTTAACGTCCAGATTAAAAGCACTTGGCTGCACCGTTCATATTGAGACTTCCGGAGCTTATCCGCTAAGCGGACAGATCGACTGGATCACCCTTTCACCAAAGAAAACAGGACTTCCGAAAGAGGAAATCTATGCCAGAGCCCATGAGCTTAAGGTAATTGTTTTCAACAACAACGATTTTAAATTTGCTCAGGAGCAGGCGGCAAAAGTTTCGTCAAACTGCACGCTTTACCTTCAGAGCGAATGGAGCAAACGGGACGAGATGTATCCGAAGATTACGGATTTCATTCTCGAGCATCCGGAATGGAGGGCTTCGGTTCAGACCCACAAGTATCTGAATATTCCGTAAAAATATGTAAATTAGCCCCTGTTGTATCCGAAATACTGATAGATGCAGAGAATTCGATATTCCAGATACCTGAAATCGATCATCGTGTTGCTAGACCTTCTGGTTATGGCATCTATTTTTATATTCTTTTTCCTGAGCAGGAACCAGAATTTAAAGTACAATCCGGAAACCTGGTATCAGAATTTGTTTTCTCTCGCTTTGTTGTTTTTGTTCTGGACGCTGCTCAGCGGCAGGACAAAGATTTACAATATCCCGAGGAACCTTACCTATACGGTATTCCTTGAAAGGCTGATTGTGCATTTCTTATTGTTTATTCTCGGGCTTTTACTGCTTGGAAAAGTCAGTTACAATGTGTTTTTCAATTCCGATATTTACTGGCTTTCCTTCTATCTGTTCTTCTTTATATTCCTGGCGAAATCCCTGATTTATTTTGGAATTAAATATATCCGGAGCTTAGGGATTAATCACAGGAACATTATGTTTCTGAATGAAAACAGCTCTACGGAAGTATTAAAAAATATTCTTAAAGACAGGAAAGATTACGGATACAAGATTTTTGAATACGGTAAAACGGAAATAGAAGCTGATGAACTGGTGGAATTCTGGAAGAGCAACGGGATCCATACCTTATTTATCCCCGTTGAAAATACGTATGATGATCGGGAGGAAAGAGAAATTTTCAGGCTGGCTGAAGCCAGTAAGGTAAACATTTCCATGATTCCCAGCATTACACAGAATAGTTTCTTTTTATACGACATGGGTTATATTCAGACGCAGCCCGTTCTGAACCAGGCAAAGTACCCGTTGGACTATTATTCTAATTTTCTGTTGAAAAGAACCTTTGATATTATATTTTCCGTCATCGTACTGGCGGGCATCTGCTCATGGCTGTTCCCGATTATAGCCATTGTTATCCGGTTATCTTCAAAAGGGCCGGTCTTCTTTATCCAGGAGCGGTATGGCTTCCATGAAGAAGTGTTCAGGTGCATTAAATTCCGGACCATGGTAGTAAATGACGAATCATTTACAAAAACCACTTCTGAAAATGATTCCCGGATCACCCGCATCGGAAAAATTTTAAGGAAAACCAGTCTTGACGAAATGCCGCAGTTCCTGAATGTGCTGAAAGGCGAAATGTCGATCGTAGGCCCCCGGCCGCATATGCTGGCCGTAGACGATTATTACAAACCCAAAATCGGACGGTACAGCCTGCGGAGTATGGTAAACCCGGGAATTACCGGGCTGGCTCAGGTCAACGGACTGCGCGGGGATGCAGGGGATGTGGAAGTGGAAATGAATAAACGGGTGCTGGCAGATGCATTCTATGTGAGGAACTGGAGTTTCGTGCTGGATGTGGTAATTATTCTGAAGACCACCTTATTGGTAATAACCGGCGATAAAAATGCGAAATAATTTTTTTGGTCTACATTATGATATATTACTTTAATAGTAAAGCAGAGCCTGAGTCTTAGCCTCAATTTTAATCTAGTGCAATAAAAAAAGTCTTATTTAGCAGAATGTTAAAAAAGTTTTTTACAGCAATTGGAGAATACATTATTCTTCTTGGAAAATCTATCCAGAAACCTCAGAAAACGAGGGTCTTCTGGAAGCTGTTTATGAGAGAAATCAATGATTTGGGAGTCAACTCGTTCGGGTTGGTGATCTTTACATCCATATTCGTAGGAGCGGTGGTCGCTATCCAGATGTTTAACAATTTTGATTCTTCATCGTTTCCGATTCCGCCTTCATTTGTAGGCTATGCAACCAAGGCCGTTCTGGTACTGGAATTCTCTCCAACCATCATCAGTCTTATTTTAGCAGGAAAGGTGGGATCTTATATTGCCTCCAGCATTGGTACCATGCGGGTTTCCGAGCAGATCGATGCCCTTGATATCATGGGAGTAAACTCTCCGAATTTCCTGATATTGCCTAAAATTCTTGCCTGTGTTATTTTTAACCCTTTGCTGATTGCCATCAGTATCGTATTCGGTATCGGAGGCGGTTATATCGCAGGGATCTTAACAGGAAACTGGACCACTAACGAATATATTACCGGAATCCAGATGTACATGCCGAATCTTTTCGTTTATTATGCCTTTAGCAAAACAATTGTTTTTGCTTTCGTTATTGCAACGGTTCCTTCCTATTTCGGATATAATGTGAAAGGAGGTTCCCTGGAAGTCGGCAGGGCAAGTACGCAGGCAGTAGTATGGACGATGGTGTTCATCATCCTTTCGGAATTGTTATTAACCCAATTAATTTTAAGCTGATGATTGAGGTAAAAGATCTTAAAAAGAGTTTTGATAATGTGGAAGTGCTGAAAGGGATTTCAACCACTTTTGATAAGGGAAAAGTAAATTTAATTATTGGGCAGAGCGGATCCGGAAAAACAGTTTTTCTGAAAAGCTTACTGAATGTTTACCAGCCGACTTCCGGAGAAATCCTGTTTGACGGAAAAGACATCAATGTAATGACCCGTGATGAAAAACAGCATCTCCGGTCGGAAATCGGAACCGTTTTCCAGGGGAGCGCACTGTTCGATTCCCTGACCGTAGAAGAAAATATCATGTTCCCGCTGGATATGTTTACCAATCTTACCTTCAGGGAGAAGAAAAAAAGAGTGTTTGATGTCATCGGAAGGGTTCACCTTGATAAAGCCAACAGAAAGTTCCCGTCTGAAATTTCCGGTGGGATGCAGAAGCGGGTTGCCATTGCCCGGGCTATTGTAAATAATCCGAAATACCTGTTCTGTGATGAGCCCAATTCCGGACTGGATCCCTATACTTCAAATATAATCGATGACCTTCTGATTGAGATTACACAGGAATATAACACCACGACTATCATCAATACCCATGATATGAACTCGGTAATGACGATCGGCGAGAAAATCGTTTACCTGAGATTGGGACTTAAAGAATGGGAAGGAAACAAAGATGTCCTGATCACGGCAGGCAATAAAAACCTGATTGATTTCGTTTATTCTTCAGAACTTTTTAAAGAGCTGAGAGAATACCTGCTGGAAAATAATAAGACGATTGATAATACAATCACAAAAATAGAAGACAATGAAAAAGGCAATTAGTATCGCATTGATAGGATTTTCAATATGCGCCTCTGCCCAGGTTTCCCTGGCCGGTAAAGTAAATCTGATTTTTCCCACAGGATCTCCTTCCTGGCAAAATATCAAAGGAACGGTAAACCAGGCCATTCAGGGAGAAGGAAAGAATAATGTAGGATTTAACGTCGGGTTATCCCTGAAAGCCAATCTTCCCGCTTCATTTTTCTTAATGCCGGAATTGTATTACACCAATTTCAAAAACGAATTCACTACGGAAAACACCACGTTTGACGTTAAAAGCAGCCGTCTTGACCTGCCTGTTTTGGTAGGGCACAAAGTATTGGGTGATCTTTTAGGAGTATATGTCGGGCCGGTAGCAAGTTATAATTTGGCCAAAGAAGATACATTCAACGATTTCCAGGAAAATGCAAGTAATAATTTCACTGTCGGTTACCAGTTCGGAGCGCAGCTTGAAATTAAAAAGGTTCTCGTGAATGCAAAATATGAAGGAGCATTCAGCAAAGATTCCAGAAACTTTATCAATAGGGTTTCCGGTGCTGAAATCCGGTATGACAACAGGCCAAACCTTTTTATGGTAGGCGTCGGATATAAATTTTAATCAAAGAAAAAAATAAGAACTTATAAAAATCCTCAGATCATTAGATTTGAGGATTTTGATTTTGATATGTTTTCTGATGCTGAAGCTCGGCCTCACGTCTTGCGATTTCGGCTGCCTGCTTTTCAAGTTCTTCTTTTTCTTTCTGCAGCTGCACGTATTCTTTTCTTCTCTGTTCGGCTTTAATTGCACTGCCTTTACTCACATAGCCTACCATCCCGCCGATGATAAGACCGATTCCGATTCCTCCTAGAATTCCCATGATATGAGGCATTCCAAGATCGTTAATGGTAAAGTTATTGGCTGTAAGGTAAAACAGCAGAATAGATACGGCAAGAAGTACAAGTCCGATAATGGTTAAATTTTTCATAGTGTTGTGTTTGGTGTTGGTATTAAAAAAGCCTTATCAAATTTAATGAAAATTCGGTAAGGCTTCTGTTTTATTTTTAATTAAATTTAATATTATATTTTTCCACCTGCAGCCTTGTAGTATTCAAGCGCTTTAGGAAGATCTTTATTAATGTCTGCAATCCTGGTCTGCGGATTCGGGTGAGTGGAAAGAAATTCCGGCTGCCGTGCTCCTTTGGATGCGCCTTCCATTCTGCTCCAGAACGGGATGGCTTCTCTCGGATCATATCCGGCCATTGACATGAGGTATAATCCCATTTCATCCGCCTCAGACTCCTGATTTCTGCCGTATTTCAATAAAGCGACCTGAGAGCCCACCGGATAAACCTGCTGGAACACACTGGCCCACTGTGCATTGGAAATGGATCCGCCCAAAATCTGCCCTCCGTATTGGGCAACCATGGCCTGAGAAATCCTCTCGTTGCCATGCCCCGCAAGAGCGTGGGAAACTTCATGTCCCATAACCACAGCCAATCCATTTTCATTTTTTGTAACCGGAAGAATTCCGGTATAAACGGCAACCTTACCGCCCGGCATACACCATGCGTTCAGTTCTTGGCTCTGGATCAGATTAAATTCCCAATTGTAATTGGCAAGATCCCCGGAACGACCGATCTGCTGGTAATATCTTTCTGCCGCAGATTTTATTCTTGATCCAACGCTTGCCACTCTTTTCGCGTCTGTTGTTCCTGTAATAACTTTAGATTTTCCCAATGTAGTTCTGTATTCCTGCGCTGCCATTGTTGCAATTTCTGAATTGTTGGCCAACTGCAATGAGGATCTTCCCGTAATCGGGTTTGTAGTACAGGCTGCCACTGAAAGAGCCATAGCTCCTATTCCAAAAATGTGTTTTATTTTCATATTTCGAGTGTATTGGTTCAACTTTACAATTTTTATTCCAAAACAATTTGCAATCGATATATTTGCATACATTTTGCTAGTTTAGAGGTACCAATTAATTATTTAAAATCATGAAAAAGTATATTTCATTTATATTTATTTTAGGTTTTCTGCTGTCTTTCCAAAGCTGTTCATCACAGGCGGGAACAGGAGGAGATGCACAGGCGGTCACCGCCCTTGTTAACTCGGGGGATTTTTCTTTTCATGCCCAACGGGCAACACCTACGAATTATGATGTCATCAATGTAATGAACTCCCTGCCAAATACCACGTCTACAAGAATTCTGGATCTTTCGGGAAGCAACTATTCCATCGATGTAAGAAAAGATCAACTGGATGTGGCCCTGCCTTATTTCGGCCGGGTGTTCAATCCTTCATACGGAAATACAAGCCAGTCCGGCTACCGGTTTACGACAAAAGATTTTACCGTAAGCCAGTCCGCAGGAAAAAAGGGAAAATCGGTTGTGAAAATTAAAGTCAATGACCAAAGTACCGTAGACGAAATCACCATCGAAGTTTTCAAAAACGGAAGAGCCTTTACTTCCATCAGAAGCAACGACCGGCAGCCTATTTCTTATGACGGATACATTACTAAAAACGAGGAACCTAAAGAAAAGCCCTCTGCTGAATAATCATTACAATCAATCTTTGGATAAAAATTTTTCGACGAATAACTTTGCTTCGGTGCTGGGATTGGAAACCATCGCCGAAGCATTTTTTTTATGCTGCAGGTAAGCTTCCTCTACCGAATCGTTTTTCTTCATCATCGACAGGATGTATTCCTGAACCCAATACTCGAAACGCTTTTCCGCCTGGTGAATACGGACCTGCTCAAACCGCCCTGTTTTCTTTTTCAGACTGATGAAGTTATTCATTTTTTCAAAAACATCATCAAGGCCGTTATTGCTTAACGCTGAACCCAGTAATACCGGAACCTTCCAGTCTTTTTCCTTAGGTGGAATAAAGTCCAGCGCCCGCTTAAGCTCCAGCCTGGTATTTTTGGCTTTTTGAAGATTGTCATCTTCCACTTTATTAATAAAGATCACATCCACCATTTCCATGATCCCACGCTTGATCCCCTGCAGTTCATCGCCGCCTCCAATGATTTTTAAGAACAGAAAAACATCCGTAATATCGGATACCAGCACTTCCGACTGACCTACGCCGACGGTTTCGATTAAAATATAATCGTAGCCGGCCGCTTCACAGATCATCATGGTTTCAAAAGTGGTATTGGCTACTCCTCCCAGAAACCCGGAACTCGGGGAAGGACGGATAAAGGCATTTTCTTCTTTTGCCAATTCTTCCATCCGGGTTTTATCGCCCAGGATACTGCCTTTATTGATGGCCGAACTCGGATCAATCGCAAGAACGGCGACTTTCTTTTCTTTGGCAATCACCAGCCGCCCGAAATTTTCTATAAAAGTCGATTTCCCTGCGCCCGGAACACCGGTAACCCCTACCCTTACGGAATTTCCGGTATAAGGCATAATCTCTTTCAGCAGCGCTTCTGCCTGCTGCCGGTGTTCGGCTTTTTTACTTTCCACTAAGGTAATGGCTTTCCCGATCAGGCGTTTGTTTCCCGTCCGTATTCCTTTTATCAGCTCTTCTGTAGAAAATTTCATTGATTCAAAAATAAGAATTAAAGCTTGAACCGTCAAGAACCAATTTGTTTTGTCCCTGAATTAATTAGGAAAGAATGGAAGAGGGAAGCTGGAGGATGGAAGTTTTTGTCAGGATTATTAAATATCAATTGGTTTAAAAATTAAAATCACCTTTCATAATTCAATATTCACTATTAATAATTAACCAATGACTACTCTACTTTCTAATTTGTATTTCTTCTAAATTAAGCTGTCCCATATCAATGGCACAGGGAATTTGCTACATTTGTTTCAATCAAAAAATTATTCAGACATGAAAAGAATTATTGCTGTAGCTTCATTTACTGCCCTTTTACTGGCATCCTGTACTCCGAAGGCTTCTACAGCAACCACACCGGTAGCTTCCAAATCCACAGCAGCACAGATTGCGCAGGGAAAAAGCATTTTCGAAAACTCCTGCGGAAGATGCCACAAACTTCCGGATCCGACCGCTCATACGCCGGTACAATGGGTTGGAATTATGAACTGGATGGCTCCGAAAGCAAAACTTACCGACGAGCAGCACCAGTGGGTATACGATTACATCGTGTCTGTGAAAAAATAATTCACTTAAAAAAAATATTGTTATGAAAAAACTGATTTTGGGAATGATCGCCGCTTCTGCAACGATGGTGATATCTTGCGGACCGAAAAGCGTGGCCGTAACCGGGCCGAAGTATACCTCATCCGAACAGTTGGCTCAGGGAAAAAGTATTTTTGAAAACTCCTGCAACCGTTGCCACAAATTACCTGATCCGGCAAAACACGATGATCAGGGATGGATCAATACATTGAGCAGAATGGCTCCAAAAGCAAAGTTAACCGACGAACAGCATCAGATGGTCTATGATTATCTGATCTCCGCAAATAAAAAATAGGCTTTCTCCAAAGCCTATTTTTTATTTTATTTCTCTTTAACTGATTTTTAAATTAAAAACCAGAAACAAATTCATGCGCACAGCGCATTGACATTCATCACTGACCGTTCACTCTACATCATTTTAATTCCCAGCCCCGGTTTTGAAGACAGGATGATGTTGCCGTTTTCCACAAAACTGCCGGAAGCATAGTCGTTGGAAATAAGATTGGCTCCATCCAGATCGGCATAATCAGCCAGCCCGGCCAAAGCGCAGCCTGCGGAAATCCCGACGGTAGATTCCGTCATGCAGCCGATCATGATCTTGTAATTCAACGCCCTTGCTTTTTCCATCATGTCCAATGCAGGTGTCAGTCCACCACACTTCATCAGTTTGATATTAATGCTTTTATAGAAAGGAATCAAGCGTTCCAGGGAACTGATGTTCTGGCAGTCTTCATCGGCCATCCAATTGGCGAACCTGTCTTTTCTCAGCACCTGAAAAGAATCTGCCGGCCTCGGCTGTTCGAGATAGGAAAATTTCCGAACTTCATGATTTTCCTGGAGCCAGATGCAGTCTTCGTCAGTGAAACTGGCGTTGGAATCCAAAGCGATATTCCGCTCCAGCTGCAATAGCTTTTCAAGATGCAGTTTATTCAGGCCTTTGCATTTTACTTTAAACCGGTTCCATTTGCTTTTCCTGATTTTTTCGACCTGATGGCCGATTTCACTTATGGAGATTGTGAGGGAACTTTCAGCGGTATTTTCAGAAGGCAAACCATTTAACTCAACAAAACTTTTGTTTTCGAGCTTTCCGAAAAGATCCCAATACGCGCAATCCAGTGCTGAAAGCAAAAACGGATGAAGAGAAAAGCCCAGCAGAAAACTGAAAAAATCCTTCGGACGAACGATGCCCTGCCTTGCGATCTGATGCTGGATTTTTTTTAATGATAAAACAAATTCCTGCAGATTTATCCGGTAATAATCGATGGCCACACATTCGCCGTAGCCTTTAGAACCC
Source organism: Weeksellaceae bacterium (assembly GCA_022701545.1). Classification (GTDB taxonomy): domain Bacteria; phylum Bacteroidota; class Bacteroidia; order Flavobacteriales; family Weeksellaceae; genus Chryseobacterium. The sequence goes on from JAKOOG010000400.1 coordinate 17,501, forward strand.
GCACAGGCCAACTCAACCAGCAATGCTTCTCTCGTATCATAATTTCCATAAGCAATGGAGAATGTCTCTTTGAGCCGGAGCTGCTTTATTTCAAACCGTAATTCCATGATTAAATGTATAAAAAAGGAGACTTATTCCGTCTCCTTCTTCTTTTTAATTTTGCTTTTTTTAGGCATTTTGGATTTAATGAATTTCCTGCGGGCCTTGATGCTGCTCAGACTGCATTCGGTGAAACAGTACTTCTCCGCTTCCGTCAGGAACTTCAGGGCATTCACCAGGCTTCCTCTTTTTTCGGAAAGCATCGATCTGTAGAGCCAAAGCGTTGCCTTATCAATCCCTTTGATTTTCAGCGAATAATTGATCAGCTTCTCTGCTTCATGCAGATCTTCATTGTTCAGCAGGCAGATAATATAATACTGAGGGGTATTGACGTTGGTTACATCATACTGCATGGCTTCTTCAAAATAGCGTTTTGCCTGTTCATAATCGCTGAGCATCTCGCTGTAGATTCTTCCCATCAGGCAGAGCGCATCGGCATCTTCAGGATCATAAGAGAGGGCATAATTCAGAGCTTCCATACATTCCGGCAGATTGTACGGATAATGGTCCAGCGCTTCGAAATAATATTTACTTTTAGTTAAGGTCATTTCTGTAATTTTTAAGTTCGTTTTTCAGGTAGTGCCTTTGCTTGCTGAAAGACTTTTCCTGGTAATTTTTTTTAAAATCGGTCCCGGAAAATGATTTTACCGGGTTTCCGCGTTGCACGTGCAGGTGGTTGTTCCAGGTTTCCTGCATTCTTTTTTGCAGCCGGATGATATTCTGTTCCAGGACTTTTGCTTTCAGTCTTTCCACGGAAAGCTTTTTGTTTTCCAGCTGCGACCGGGAATCCTGTACGAAAATACTTTGCCCGGTCGGGATATGGGTCGCACGGACCGCTGTGTTCACTTTATTTACATTCTGGCCGCCGCTGCCCTGGCTTCGTACCGTCTGAAACCGGATATCCTTTTCATGAAAACTGACCTTCTCCAGGCCTTCCAGCTCAAAGATCCCGATAAACCAGTTGCTCCGTTTGTGCAGTTTCCGGAAGGTGCTTTTACCTGTCCAGCAGATGCTCCCGAGCCAGGATTCTAAGAAACCCTCCAGTTCTTTTGATTTTAAAAGGAGGGTGACGGATTTCAGCGTCAGGTTTTCATCACCGTTTTCACGATGGATGATTTCGTATGGTATGTCCTTGTTTTTTATTTCTTCCAGGAATATTTTCAGCACTTTGGCGACGACCCACTGGCATTCCAGAGGTCCTTTTCCTGCGGTTATTTGTATAAGTTTTTCCATTTCTGTAAAATTTTTAAGATGGCTTCCCTGTTTTTAGCTTCTTTAATGAAGGTTGGCAGCCTTTCTACCATATACATTCTATAAGGAAGCCGTGTCCTCAGGCCGGAAGAAATGTAATTTTCCATTTCCAGCAGATGCTCCCTGTTTCTCGCCCAAAAGAGTTTTCCTTTAAAATCTTCCTGGAAATAATACGGACATCCGAAAACGGGATCATGAATCAGGCCTTTTTCTTTTTCATAAGAATCCAGATATTTCTCTGTTTTGGGCTGAACCTGAAATGAAGAATCACATTCGTCACATTGCACCGTGATATTTTTAGGTTTTTCTTTTAATTTTCCCTGCTCATACCGGATCGGATGGGCACAGACAGAACAGTGCAGCTTTATAAAAGCTTTGTAAACCACCAGTTCATTTCCACTCTTCCTTAAACTGCAATGCCGGCATTCCAGAGAAGCCTGCTTGTAATCATGTACGTTTTTCACAAAGGCATCGTCTCCGCAATGGGGACAAACAACCAGAGCGGTATTGTAACAGGAATAATATTGCTGCTTATATCTTTTTTGCATTTCTTTTTATTTCGGTATTTCACTTAATTTCGGGTGGCCTACCGGATCAATTCTTTTTTCCAGCAGGTCTTTTGCCGCGATCACCGCCCAACATTTGTCGCTGGAATGGATATTCCGGTAAAATGAAAGAAGGACCTTCGGTTTTACCACGGTAAATCCATTGGTTTCAATCGTTTCAAGATCGTTTTTCTCAAAGAAATCAATCGTGAGCCTGTGGACTTTTCCGTCTTCCATTTCTACTGTTTTCTCGTATCTGCGGAAATTTTCCTGGCTTGGAAGATGATCGTATCTGGTCCAGACCTTCAGGAAACCTTCCTGCTGAAGAATCATCACGACTTCTGCCACATTTTCTTTTTTCACGAACACATCAATATCCTTATGATCATGCGCATGCTTATATTCCGTATGTCCTTCTTCGGACATAAAGTGCCATGCCCATCCGCCCGAAACAATGACTTTCTGTTTTAATTTTTCTAAAATGCCGAGTCCGTTCCGGATTCTGAATTCCGGCCAGACTTCACCATATCTTTTTATGTTATGTGGTGCTCCCATTTTTTAATTTTCTAATTGTTTTTTGCTTTTGTAAACCTCACAGGTTTTTAAAACCTATGAGGTTTGAAGGTGTTAAATCAGCCGTTTACTTATCCATCCTCACCATTCGCGGCTGGAATGTCCCAAGGATATCAACCAGTTCGCTTTGTGCGTTCATCACTTCGTTGATGTCTTTATAGGCCATCGGTGCTTCTTCCGCATTGCCGCCCATGAGCGTGACATTTTTGAGTTTTAATTCTTTTTTGATGTCATTCTGGGTAAACAAGCTCCGGCATTCGCCTCTGGAATGGGCTCTTCCGGCACCATGCGACGCCGAATTCAGGGAGCCCGGGTTTCCTTTTCCGCGGACGATGAAGCCTTTCGCGGTCATGGATCCGGGAATCATGCCCAGCTCGTTTTCATTGGCCGGTGTGGCTCCTTTCCGGTGAACGACCACTTCCCTGCCGTTGTGGATTTCTTTCCAGGCAAAATTGTGATGGTTTTCGATCCGGGCCTTTACCCTTCCTCCGACGGCTTTTACCAGCCTCCGGTGGATATCGTCGTGACAGGCGGAGGCATAATCCCCCGCCAGATTCATTGCCGTCCAGTATTCCAGTCCGAGATGGGTGCTGAGGTCCAGCCAGGCAAACTGCTGCGCTTCTTTCGGCAGCGGGCACTGATCAACCGCCATTCTGGAATAATACTGGGCGATTTCGGCACCGAGCCCGCGAGAGCCGCTGTGTGAAAGGATTCCCAGGTATTTACCTTTCAGGAGCCCGATCTGTAGATCTTCCTCCGTAATTTCCACTTCCCCGAATTCTACGAAATGGTTTCCGCCGCCGGAGCTTCCCATCTGCCTGATGGCTTTACCTTTTAGCCTTCTCAGCAGCGGAATCATACCGAAAGTATCCCGCTCGAAAATCTCATGGTCGATATGGGATTTGTGGGTTTCGTACATCCCGAACTTGGTGTGCTCGGCAAGCGCTTTTTCGTACTTATCTCTGGCACCGTCCAGATAGGAGACCGGAGTATCCAAAATGCTAAGGCTCATGCGGCACCCGATATCCATTCCGACGCCGTACGGGATCACCGCATTTTCTACCGCGAGCACCCCACCGATCGGGAGCCCGTACCCGCTGTGTGCGTCGGGCATCAGGGCTCCCTGTACGGAAACCGGCAGCTTCAGAGCGGTATACAGCTGGTTTTTGGCTTCATCCGAAATGTTGTTTCCGAATACCTGAAACGCAGCCCGCTGGGTGTTGAGCATCCGTTTTTCCGTTTTTCTGGAGGAGAGCAGAGCTTCCGCAATTTGTCCGAAAGTGAGGTCTTTCTCAAAATGCTCCGGACTGACCAGGATTTCCTTTAAAAGGGCTTTTACATGATGAATGTTTTTAGTTGCAAAGTTCCTTTTCATGACTTCCAGCGCAATGTTGACGCTCTGGTTGTTCGGATATCCTAATTTTAATATGTCTTTTCCTTTTAGTTTTAAATTTCCCATTGTTTTATTTTTAAATTCTGAGGAGGTCTGCATCCTCTAAAAGCTCTGCAATCGCTGTTGCAGAAATAGTGTAGTGAAATGCTTTCAGGCTTTTCGTCCGATCGCGTATGTATTTATCTTTCCATGGATCGGGTTTTCCGTAAATGGTTTTATGGATGATTCCCTGAACTTTATACCGGTTTAAAAAAGAATCGGTTTCATCAATTTCCTTTTCCAGATCCGATAGCAGCGGTTTATAATGGGTAATAATGTTTGGTTTTATCCTCAATACAAACCGCCATGGTTCTGTAAATTCGTAATAAACTCTGTACGACTTCCTGATCGGGCAGTAATTGTCTTTTCTGATGAAATACCGCTTTTCTCTTTCAGTAAGTCCAAACTTCGGATTGGCCCATTCATGAGGATAAACATTGGCAACCCGCTGTTCTTTCTCGACATAAACCCGCCTTCCGCGACTCCTCTTTTTCTTTACGAATTTCCGGGTCGGGGAATGCATTTCCGTATTGATTTTTTCCAGAAGTCCTCCGAAAAATCTGCCGTCTTTGGATCTTTTTACATCATCCCTTAAGACGAAGAACCGTACAAAACCTTTCTGATAAGGTTTTTCCAAAGGAACCAACGGAATGTTCCGTCTCATTTCCCATAATCGATCGCTATGCCTGTATTTTTTCCTGACCTGTTTTTCTACATCTCTTTTTATAATTCTTTTTCTGCTCCTCAGATTTCTCAATCTGAAAAACAAAAGGTTGTCTTTTTTCATGAATTTTCTGCTCTTATAGTAACATACACATGGTATATCACTGATATTCTTAACCTTACGGCCTTCGCAGCCCGTAAGATGATTCTGCGGAACGTTATCATTAGCCCCGATAGCAGTGGAAATCCTTTTTTGAAAAAAAAGATTGCAACGGATAGCGGGAAACAGCTTCTAAAAAAACCGTTTGAAATTGTTCCTGTATTGTTTAAAAAAAAGTCCGGGAAAACCTGTAATGAGTTTGAAATATTGCGCAATAAAAAACCCGGAATCTTACGACTCCGGGTGGTGATATTTCATTATACTGTAATTCTAAGAATGTACCCAACCACGAAGCCCTGCCTTTGCAAAAGGCAATCCTGCTGTAGAAATATGTACTTTACTGAACATTTGCTTCGTTGTTTTAAAGGGTTAAAAACTGATTTGAGCCACAAAATTAAAACTTTTTTTGAAACTGCCAAAAAAAATTAAATATAAAATTTTTAAAATAATTTACTAAAATCCAACAAAAGGTATATTATTTGTCATTTAAATTTTAAACCTGTACGATCAGGATTGTAGAGTCTGATCATAGCTTATTCCTGAGGATGGATGGTGAAGCAAGGGATTGATTTATTACTGACTACCTAATTTTTCTTTATAATAATTAATGAAAACCGGCTGCTTCAAATGAAACAGCCGGTTTATTTTATGTGTTTTTATTATCTGATCAATTTTAATCTTTAGATCCCAGGTCGTCCATCGGATCATCTATTCCCCTGATAACATTGGAGTGGTATACTCTTTCGGAGCCCAGGAAATACAGGTTGTTTTTTGCTTTGGCAATAATTCCGTTGTATTCTTCTTCCGTCATTCCTTCCGGGATATCGGTTTTGTTTTCCGACGGTTTTCTGTATACTTCCAGCGCACCGCTTCTGTTTAAAACGGAATTGGCTGTCATCGCCTGCTCCACACTATCGGCATACACCACGATGTTGTTTTTTCCTACGCTGTGCTTCCGGTAGGCATCCAACATTTCTGCATCATGTGCAAAAGTATACTCAAAAAAACCTTTGGTCTGTTCATCTTCCTGATAGTCATCCACAGATGCTCCGCTTTCTACATTCGATTTTGAAACCACAATGTTGGTTTCATCAATGCCGTTTTCTTTTAACTGTCTTTTGATTTCGTCGGTATCTGCTGTTACCGGAAATACTGAAACTACTGTATAAGCCATAATGAAAATTTTCATTAGCTTATGCAAAAGCTATGCAATTTATTCCTTTTTAATTTTAATTTAATTTAAAAACCTTTCGAGGATATCGACGGCACATTTCGGGAGATTGGTCCCCGGGCCGAAGATGAAATCGGCGCCGTTGGCATATAAGAATTCATAATCCTGCTGCGGAATCACTCCGCCCACCACAATGGTGATGTCATCCGCACCCAGCTTTTTCAGTTCTCCTACAACCTGAGGAACCAAAGTTTTGTGTCCGGCTGCCAGGGAAGAAACGCCTAAAATATGAATATCGTTTTCCACCGCCTGTTTTGCAACTTCTTCCGGCGTCTGGAACAGCGGGGCCACATCCACATCAAATCCCATATCGGCAAATGCCGTGGCCACTACTTTTGCTCCTCGGTCATGCCCATCCTGGCCCATTTTGGCCACCATGATCCTTG
>JAKOOG010000355.1 GCA_022701545.1 Weeksellaceae bacterium
GGTAAAGCCTGCACAAAAAAGATTTTCTTTGTTGCGGAAATACCGCCGTAAATTCCGGCTACGGCTACACATCCTAGGAAAAACAAAGTCACATTCGTCTGCCATTCCGGATTTTTAATCAGCAAAGACCAGATCAGTCCGGCGGAGAGGAAGCCGTTGTACAGGCCCTGGTTGGCGGCCAGGCCTTTGGTGGGTTTAAACAATTCTGCCGGAAGGGCATTTTTGAAAACTTCTTTTCCTTTGGTTTCCCAGGCAAACATTTCCATCCACAGAATGTAAAGTTGTTCAAGGGCAACGGCGGCGATGAGGATTTTGGCGATGATTTCCATGAGGCAAGTTTACTGTTATTTATTTTAACCACAAAAGTCACAAAAGACCATACTGCTGGGTATTAAAGTTAATTATTTATGCCCATAAGTTCATAAAAGTTTTAAAAAATCTTTGATTTTTATTTTTGTGCACATTTTCATTTTAAATATTCAATTTTACCACTGTTTTTCATTTCTGCCGGTGGTAAGAATGATTTTGTTTGAATGGATTGGGTAAAGCTGAAAATTAAGTAAGTTTGGATACTTAATTTTATTCATGGAAACATTCAGGGCACATCTGGAAAAGTTTATCGGTATCAATAATGAAGAATTTGCTTCCATACTTTCTTTTTTCAAGGTTTTGGAAGTAAAGAAAAAAAAGGATCTGCTGTCTGAGGGGGAAACCTGCCGGTTGATGTTCTTTGTGGTAAAAGGGTGCCTGAGAAAGTTTTTCATCAATGAAAAAGGCATTGAACAGACGACGGAATTTGCCATTGAAAACTGGTGGATGACGGATACTTTTGCCTACGAAAGACAGTCGAAAACGGATTTTAATATCCAGTCTGTGGAGCGGTCTGTGGTGTTGGCGATTGATTTCCAGGACCGGGAAGATCTGCTGGAAAAGCATCCGGTGATGGAACGGTATTTCCGGATCGTATATCAGCGGTCTTCGGCTGCTGCGGAACGGAGGATCCGCTATCTTTACGAATTATCCAAAGAAGAATCCTATATCCGGTTCAGTACATTGTATCCGTGGTTTATTCAGCGGATCCCGCAGTATCTGGTGGCATCCTTTCTGGGATTCACTCCGGAATATCTGAGTGAAATCAGGGCCAGACTGCGCCCATGAAAATGCGATCTACTATCTGAATGAAGAATTTTTTAACGTAAAGTTTTTATTTTCTTTATGTATAATTCAAAGAAGAATCAGCAAGCTGATTGAAAAAGCGTTGTTTTATTGATCTGCTTTAATGAGGAGGTATGACAACGGCAGCTTCGCGCAGCAAATTTATTTGCCTTAGCCTGCTTAAAACATGCGGAATAGTCATCAATCTTTACGTTTATTTTAAAGCGGAATTAATTTAATACCTACAAAATCTGACAGCGTCAAATTCTTCGTCTTAAAGCATGATGCTTGTCCATTCAATTTGCACCTTCCAACATCAACAGCATCTGTATAAAATTCATTTCTTAAACCGGTTTAAGATTTTTGCCGGCTGTAAACGGGAACTTTGCCTCATAACTTTTAAACAAAATAAAAAATGAGCACAAGATTCAATATGGCTGAGATAAATGCCGCCGCTTACCAGGCCGGAGTAGGAATGGAAAAAGCCCTTCAGAACAGTTTTTTAACCCCGGTTCAGAAAGAACTGATCAAGATCAGGGCTTCGCAGATCAATGGCTGTGCCTTCTGTCTGGACATGCATACCAAAGATGCCCTGAAATACGGCGAAACGCCACAGCGGATTTTCCTGCTGAATGCCTGGAAGGATGCCCGGGAATTGTATTCTGAGGAAGAGCAGGTGATATTAGCCATCGCCGAAGAAGTTACCTTAATCAGTGAGAAAGGATTATCCGAAGAAACCTACCGGAAAGCAAAACAGGTCTTTGGTGAGACCCAGATTGCGGATATCATCATGGCAACCGTTACGATCAATATGTGGAACCGGATAGCTATTTCCACCCACATGGCAGTAGCAGGGTAATCCCTACAGATAAAGCGGATTTTCATAGAGGATATTGGGGATTATTATGAATAAACAGAATACCATATATGAGTGAGAATCCGGTTCTGTGATATAAATTGAATTAAAAACGCTTCCCGTTATGAGAAGCGCTTTTGTTATTTCGGGCAGCTGAGCTGAAGGACATTGGCATTCAGCGGCTGTTCTGTTTTTCGCTCCAGTTTCTGGTCATTGACCGTTACATAAATTTCCATCGAACCGGTTCCGACATGAAGCGATAGAATATGGCCTCCGTAAGCATTAAACTGATCATCGGTAGCAACGCCATGGATGTGAATGGAAGGTCCTTTTTCATTCCACGCAATCGACCCGGTCAGGCTTCCCATTTCCACTTTGCTGAAAGTTTTCGGATTAAACTTCTTCGCATTAAAATCAAAAAATCCGAAAGTAACATCCGACGCAAAGCCGATTCCCGTAAAACTGGCCGAAGGAATATTTTCGGCTTTTACCATGTTTTCAATGTGGGCCAGCACATCATCGCCCTGGCGGAGCACCATCAGGTAACCGGCCGGGGTTTTGATATAACGGCACTGGTCTTTCTGCTGTGCGGTGACGTTGTTCATAAGTACAAAAATTAAAACCGCAAAAATATTTTTTAATAGCTTCATCTTCAATTGATTTAATAATTACATGAAATTTCCGCACCAAAAATCTATAAACCTCATTACTTCAGCACTTCAGCCGTCAGATGGCCTGTGTCACATAAATCTGTGGCGGTTCCTGTAATTTTTCATTAATCAGATTTCCGAAAGCCTTAATGTAAGGTTGTTCATTATGACCGGCCAGCCCATCTTCGTTTTTCCAGATCTCATAGAACACAAACGTGTTGTGGTCTTCAATTCCCTGATGGAGCGTGTATTGCTCGCTGGCTTCTTCTTTTATTGTCTCTCTGACCATATTCTGAAGCGTTTCCAGGACTTCTTCTCTATGTTCTTCTTTTGCCTTAATAATGGCCGTAATATACATTTTCATAATTTAAATATAATGTTCGATGGATGGATGTTGCGGTTTCCATTGCAGTTCCGTCCGGGCCTTGTCTGAGCTGCACAGGCTGTTGGACGCAAATCCGAAATATCCACCTGCGGGACCGAAAATATCCACCGCTTCCTGAACCTTTACCGATTGTGCCGGATACAGCCCATACTGCTCACTGATCTTTTCGGCCAGATGTTTTATCGTCGAAGCGCCGTTTTCTGCATAATAGATGGATCCGGCTTTGGCCTGTTCAAGAGCAAGGACATATAAATCGGCCAGGTCTTCAATATGCACATTCGACCAGATGTTTTCCCCTTTCCCGAAATAAGTTCCGAATCCTTTCTTTTTGGAAAAACTAATGAGGGCCGGAAGCTGGATGCTGTCTTTTTTCAGGCCCAGGCCTTCTCCGTACACCATGGTGGGGACGATAACGATGCTCCTGATCTTCTTGCGGGCAGACCGGAGGATATGCTGGTTGATGAGGACCCTGGAAGCCATTTCCAGCCTCGGCTGCAGCGGGAAATCTTCCGTAAATACAAAATCATTGCTTTCGCCGTTCTCCTTTCCGCCGAAAATCGCTGATCCGGAGGTGAAGATAAAAGTCTTTCCCGTTCCAGCAAGTGCGTTAACAATACTGTCTGCCGCATAAGCATCATCTGCTGAATCGGCATTATGGATCACAGCATCTGCGCCGGAGAGCGCTGTCTGCAAAACCGCTTCATCATGGATGCTTCCTACAATGGTTTCGATTCCGGCTGCGCTGAGCTCTCCCGTATGATTCTTATCGCGCACCAGGCCGATCACGGTATACTTTTTATCCAGCAGCTTTCGGGCTATGGTTCCGCCGATGTATCCGGTAATTCCTGTAATCAATATTCTTTTCATATAATTATGCAAAATGAGGTTTCATTTCTTTTTCAAATATGGCGGTAAGGTGTTCGCGGTACCGTTTCATATCACGTTCTACGTCTGCATTCTTTTCCACATCGTGAAAATGGAAGCTGTCCAGTTTTTCGAGGGAGACAAAAGCGTTCATGCGGTGGAATCCGAACAGCGGCCCGTCGTCCACACCGGTCTCATTAAAGAATTCCCCGGGGAGGGTAAAAGCGGTTTCCGGCGCATTCCAGCTGGTGGTGACCATGTATTTTCTCCCGCCCAGCATTCCGCCGGTACCGTAATTGATCTCCGGATTTCCGGAAGTTCTGCCGTCGCTCAGGTAAATGCCTTTGGCATGGCCGGCTGTAAAAACTTCGTCGATGTATTTTTTCAATCCGTTTGGCAGCTGGAACCACCAGATCGGAGTGTGGTAAATGATGTAATCTGCCCAGACAAATTTCCCTACTTCTTCATCTTGGTCATATCCCTGATCCACATTCGTGATTTTAACTTCTACCTTATCGAAATTTTTTAAAACTTCCTGGGTATTTTCTGTGATCGTCCGGTTGTATTTCCCGCCGGAATGGCCGAAGTTCTGTCCTCCGTTGATAATCAATACTTTTTTCATTGTCTGATCTTTGTTTAAATTTTACAAGGCAAAGTTAGAAGGGAATTATGTATAATAAAAATAATATAATTTATACCTTTGTATTATAATTATGATAGCTTAAACTGTAAAGAGATCCTGTCGTAAATAAAAAAGCCATCACTGATAAGTACAGCTGATTGACAATTCACCTTTAAAATTCAACCTATGGTAAATCTGGAATGGTACCGTACCTTTAAAATGATCTATAAAACAGGAACCTTGACGGGGGCTGCCGATGCGCTTTTTATCTCACAGCCTGGCGTAAGCCTTCATCTAAGTTCCCTGGAAGCTTATGTCGGATACAAGTTATTCGACAGGACCGGCAGGAAAATGATCCCGACGGAACGGGGAAAGGTACTGTACAATGCCGTTGCAGAACCGTTGGCCAAACTGGAAGATGTAGAAAAGAACTTCCAGAAATCCACGGAAAAGCATACTCCAACCATCAGTGTGGGCATGTGCTTTGAAACTTTTCAGACGACCCTGGAGCAATATGTTTCTACGCTGCCTTTTAATTTAATCATCAGCTTTGGGGAGTATCCCGAGATGCTGGATCAGTTGGATAAAGGCATTTTAGACCTCATTATTACACCGAGAAAAGGGACTTCGTCTAATTTGCTTCACGAACCGTTTTCTTCCGAACAGATCATTCTCGTAGGTGGAAAAGACATTGATACGGAAGATTTTCATGAAACACTTGCTACAAAAGGGCCGGAATATGCCGAAGAATGGCTGAAAAAGGAAAAATGGTACGGCACAACCGGAGATATGGAAGATCTTTTCCAGTTCTGGGTGCTGAATTTAGGGCATAAACCGGATTTCCGGCCAAATTATATTGTCCCGAACCTGAACTCGATCATCCGCTGCCTGAAAGGCGGAACCGGGCTGGCAGTGGTCCCTAATTTTTTGTGTAAGGACGAGCTGGAAAGCGGCGAGATAAAATTGGTATGGGAAGGTGAGAAAAAGCTGGAAAATACCCTATATTTCGGCTGTCGGAAAAATACGAATCATGTAGAGGAAATTAATCATATCAAAGGATTGTTCCGCAAAATGATGGGAAAGGAAATTCATGTTTAACAAAATATACATCACAATATGCAACAGAAAACATATACAGGACAACCTGTAATCACGTTGAACAACGGAGTGGATATTCCGGCCCTGGGCTTTGGGGTATGGCAGATGGAAGATCTGCAGGAATGCGAAAATGCGGTAGTTAAAGCGATTGAAACCGGATACCGGATGATCGATACGGCTTCGATTTACCAGAATGAAACGGCGGTCGGAAATGCCATCAGGAACAGCGGAACGGACAGGGAAGATCTGTTCATCACGTCTAAGCTCTGGGTGCAGGATACGTCATATGAAAAGGCGAAAGGCGCTTTTCATCGAACACTGGACCGGTTGCAGCTGGATTATCTCGATATGTATCTGATCCACTGGCCGTATGCCGATTTTACCGGTGCCTGGAAAGCGATGGAAGAATTGTATCGGGAGGGAAAAATCAAGGCGATCGGTGTCTGCAATTTTCCGCCGGATAAATTGGAGGAACTGAAAGCGGCTGCAACCATTCTTCCGGTCATCAACCAGATCGAGCTGCACCCGCTTTTCCAACAAAAGGAACTTCAGAAATACAACCGCGAAAACAACATCGTTACCCAGCCGTGGAGCCCGCTCGGAAACGGGAATGCCGGACTGCTGGAGAATACGGAATTGCAGTCCATCGGTGAAAAATACGGAAAAACAGTAGCCCAGGTCATTTTAAGATGGCACCTTCAGGAAGGCTTCTGCGTCATTCCGAAATCGGTAACGCCTTCAAGAATCGAGGAAAATTTCAATGTATTTGATTTTGAATTGACGGAAAATGAAATGAATGCAGTCCGCACTCTGGATACCGGAAAACGGCTGTTCTTTGATCCGAAAGATCCGGAATGGGAACAGAAAATGCTGAAAGCCGTAGCGAATATTTAATTGAACAATTTTAAATGATAGAGAAGATCTGCATCAACAGTATCAGTCTCTCATATAGAAAGCTTCTTCCTTTGTGAAGGAGCTTTTTATTTTGTTGGTCAATAAAAGGAATCTTTATTAGAATTGAAACAGGAATTAATTTTATTTTTGCTGGCTTAAAGTATTACTGTAATCATGAAGAAACTTATTTTGGCATGGGCGCTCTTTTCCGTTATTTCCTGCGGTGGCAACGATGAAGATCAGGATCCGGGCAATAAAGCATCCATTATTGGAAAATGGTCTGTTGAAAAAGCGGAAATTTACAAATCTTCCAATCAGCAGATCCTGACCTCTTACTCAACGGATTGCCAGAAAACGGGCACTTATGAATTTACCCCTTCTCATCTTATTTCCATTTCCTATGCCGATAACAATAACACCTGCGTAAAAACAGATGTTTCTACAAGGAAATATACATTCGATAAAGGAGACGGTAAATTCTGGTTTGAGAACGAAGAGAAATATCCGTATTTTATTACCAAGCTTACCGCAAGCGATCTGGTGATCGAAGACCGGATGCAGGATTTTGACGGGGATGGAACGAAAGATGTACTCAGACGTTTTTATAAAAGAATTAATTAAACTAACGTGAATTCGAAGTAACTCTTACTAACAGGTTGGATGCAGGAAGCTGGATGCAGGAAGTTTTATCGCCAATAATACAGCCAAAAGTCATTTATGCCATTTGGTATTATTTATTAACCAGCTAAGAAATACCATTTAGTATTCCAGTTCATGAATGTCAATTCTTTTTAGTCTTATCTGTCAATTTCCTGAAAATGAATTAGGTATTATCAAATTGAAATTAAAACTCCTTTCGACTGAAAGGAGTTTTTAGTTATGCAAATAAAATTATTTCGTTAAATCCAGTCCTCCGAAGTTTCCGGAGCTCATCATCAGGTAAGCTCCCTGGTTTTTATCAAGCGTATTCCAGTAGCTGTGAAGGTCTTCCGCACTGGTAAAGACTTTCAGATCCGCATTTTTAAATTTCTCACGGATCAGCTCGGGGGAGATCGGTTCCATTCTTTTGATCTTCAGGGCGTCTTCCGAATAGAAGACAACGGCTTCATCCAAACCGTCCATTGCGTGATCGTACTGCTCCAGGAAAACCGGATTCAGGCTTGAATACGTATGAAGCTCCAGGAACCCATATGTTTTATCTTTCTTAAACTGTTCGCCGAAAGCTTTTACCGTGGCTTTTACCTTGCTCGGTGCATGGGCAAAATCTTTGTAAAGGATTCCCTGATCTTCCCGATTTACTTTTTCCAGGCGCTTGGAAGCTCCCGTGAAACTCATAATGGCTTCGTAGAAATCTTCGTCCATGATGCCCAGGGTATGGCAGATATGTCTTGCCCCTTCCATGTTCAGCAGGTTGTGGGCCCCGAATACCGACAAGGGAACATCGCCCATTTCTGTCTTCAGATGGACTTTTCCATTAACAATTTCGTATTCAGGGGTCCGGTAAGGGATTTTCCTGAAATAGTTTTCCGCTTCCTCCACGACTTTTACCACTTCGGCATCTTCTTCATTGTAAACCAGGACACCGCCGGCGGTAATGCTGGCGACAAATTTCCTGAACTGTTCCGTATAATCATCAAACGTTTTAAATACATTGATGTGGTCCCAGGCAATTCCGCTGAGTAAGGCGATATTGGGCTGATAAAGTAAAAATTTGGAACGCAGGTCGATGGGAGAGGAGAGGTATTCATCCCCTTCCAACACCATAAAATCGTTATCCGGAGTCAGCTTCACCATGCAGTCGAAACCTTCCAGCTGGGCGCCCACCATAAAATCGACGTCTTTCTGATGAAAGTTCAGCACGTGAAGAATCATTGAAGTAATCGTGGTCTTTCCGTGGGAACCGGCAATTACAACCCTGGTTTTATCTTTAGACTGCTCATAGAGGAATTCGGGATAGGAATAAATCTTCAGTCCCAATTCTTTAGCTCTGGCAAGTTCCGGGTTATCCTGATGGGCATGCATGCCTAAAATCACCGCATCTATATCGGAAGTGATTTTTTCCGGGAACCAGCCCGTTTCCGCTGGGAGAATTCCTTTATGTTCCAGTCGGGTTCTGGACGGTTCGAAAATGGCATCATCGGAACCGGTTACCTGGTATCCTTTATCTTTTAATGCAATAGCGAGATTATGCATGGCACTTCCGCCGATTGCGATGAAATGGGTTTTCAATCTGTTAAGGTTTTTTTACGTGGGTATTGATGATCTCCTGAAAGGCGGTGGTAATGTTTGCCCAGTTCGTCCGGTAATTCGGCATCACATCGCTCGCATCTGTCTTGCTGCCTTCGTTCGGCCCTTTTTTTACGTTGATGGAGGTGGTTATATGATCGTAGATCTTTTTGTGGTCTTCCTGTATCCTTTTGAAATTGTTCTGGAAAAGGGTAGCCTGCAGGTTCTTCAGTTCCTCATCCGAAACATCGAAATCCTGTTTGTATTTTTTACCCTGTCCTTCAAAAGAATAGTGCGCCGTATTTCCTTTGATCAGAAGGTTTTCATAAACGGGTGCAAATCCTCCGCTTTTGGAATAGCTGATATCGAAATCCGAATATACTTTCTGGCTGTTGCATGATACCAACAGTATAACTGCAAATAAGATTTCTATGATCCTTTTCATAATTTCCTGCTTTTAATTGTCTGATTTCTTTTGTTCTAACTTTTTGGCTTTCAGTTCTTCATCATATTGATGGAGGAGGTTGAAATCCTCGGTCTGCTCAATGGCCGTCATGATCTTCAGTAAGATCTGCTGGGCATTTTCTTTGTCGTAATCGATGTCCAAAGGCGCTTTGAACTCCATGGTCGGTTTCACGCCAGTGACTTTTACCCGAAGTCCCTTTTTGTCAAAAGCCCTTCTGAATCCGTTAATTTTAATGGGAATAACGATAGGGCGCTGGTTTTTTACCAGCTTGGCCGTCCCCCGTCTTCCCTGGGCGAAGGCAGAGGTTGTCCCCTGCGGGAAAGTAGCTACCCAGCCGTTATCCAGGGCCTTCATGATATTGTCGACCTCGCTCATGTCCACGATCCGGTTTACGTTTTTCCCTTCGGCCCTCCAGGTCCGCTTTACCGTTACGGCACCGGCGATCTTGAAGATCTTCGGAAGGATCCCTTTGTTCATGGTTTCTTCGGCGGCTACGTAATAGAAATCAATTTTCGGGTTCAACAGGTAAATCGGGTTTTTGATGGTGTTCAGATATCCGTTGTTTACCGAACAGAATGCATGGTACATGGCGGCCACATCCGCAAAATACGTCTGATGGTTGGAAACGAACAGGACATTGGAATCGGGAAGATCCACCAGATGTTCGGTTCCTGAGATTTTCAGTTTATTAAAGCCGTTGAATCTTCTGTAGGATACCATTCCTAAAATAAAAATGATAATCCTCTTTAAAAAATAAGGAGTTCCGAACGCGTCGGTAAAAATATTTTTTTTCGCCATCTCTCAATTAACAGGGTGGTGCAAAGTTACATTTTTTTCAGCAACTGGCTGAATTCGCTCAGGATCATGGCTGTCGCGCCCCAGATGATGTATCCGTTGAAGTTGATTACCGGCACTTCATTCCCGCCTGCGCCCGGTAGGGCCATGATTTCAGGGCTGTCGGGAAGGCTCAGGAAGCTGGTTACCGGAAATTCGATTACGTCCACCGCTTCGGATTGCTGGAGGATGAATTCAGGATTTTTTTTGGTATAGGAAATATAAGGATATACATAAAAGTTGCTGGGCGGAATGTAGATCGGCGACATTTCCCGGATCATCCTTACATAATGCTTTTCGATGCCGATCTCTTCTGAAGTTTCCCGGATGGCCGTTTCCGCAAAATCACGGTCCGTCTCTTCCCGCTTGCCTCCGGGCAGGGAGATTTGTCCACTGTGGCGGTCGTGCTCGTTGATCGTTCGCTGAATCAAAGGAAAGTGCCACTCATCATTTTTCAGATACAACACAATGTTAACGGCAGCAAATTTGGGATTCCGCTCCAAAACTTCCTCATACGTAAAAACAGGCCGTGAGGGAGGGGAAAAAACACCATGGGCATGAATTCCCGGCAAATCCGCCGTTTTTATTTTCCGCAATAAATCTTTTCCAAAACTCATTCTCAAATTTAATAATTTCTTTTGAAGAAAGGAAGGACAGAGTTGTTAATTAATGGTAAAAATGCAGGAATAATGCTGCAGCCAGGCGAAGATTGTCCATCGCTTGTCTTTTCAGAATAAAACCCTTTAAATGTTTTTAATTAAATGATTATAAATGTTTCTAAATTTAATTGGATCTGAATATGATTAATTATTTATTGTTAAAATCGTGGATTAATGTTTAATTCTGATTAAATAAGAATTTATATTTAATGAATAATTGATATAAATAATAGGCTCTCAACTTCATGCATAAAATATGAAATAAATTGACATAATTAATACCAATATACTGTTACCTATGTTCGTGACAATCATCAAAATACAGATAGGAAAAGGGATCTGATAAGAAACTGTTTACAAATATAATTATAATTTTATGTTTGCAATTTTGTGATGAACTGATCACGCTGATTTATCATTTTTATACTATATGAAATACTAATCTCAGAATAACATAATAGCCAGACTTTTTCAAATATCCGAAAACACTTTTTATCAAGAATGGCACAAACAGATCATCGAAGACATTCTGGAAGAACAATTGGAGGGAAAATTATTTCTGAAAAGAATATCGGTAAAATTTAATCTATCAGAGAGAAAAGAAGAGGAGATGATGGACAAGACAGCTATTGAGATACCGCATATCAACATCTATCATGAAATGTATTTAGCTGAAAAATTGATAGGCTATTACAGCTATTTCCTGGATTTGGACTGTAACTTTTTAGATGAGTTTCTCTATTACGACTTATTGACTGAATCCTAAATTCTTCTTTCAGTTCCAACATAAATGAGTGAACTTAAACATACTGATCCTGAAATAAAACGCTCCGCCTGAGGCGGAGCATTTAAATTTTCTATCAATTGGAATATCCGGTCAATTCTTCTTTTTTCGAATTGTAAATCCGGTATTCCAGATATTTGAAGGAATCCCTCGGGATTACCGTTACCCATTTTTTGTATTTGATAAACCATTTTGTCTGGATGCTGCTGATTCCTTTGGTAAGGTAGGCTTCCACAAACGGGTGTACATGCAGGTAAAGCTTTCCTTTTTCCTTCTGCATAATGGTTCTCAGGGCCTCGCCCATTCTTTCCACGATAACGATCGGGGCTACGATTTCCCCGTCTTTATTCGGGTTTTCTTCTTTGGTTTCGATCTGTTTTTCCGGACGGTTTCTTTGTCTGGTAATCTGGATCAGTCCGAATTTACTCGGCGGAAGAATCTTATGGCGTGCTTTATCGCGCTTCATTTCTTCCTTCAGATGTTCAAACAGATCTCTTCGGTGTTCGGGGTTCGTCATGTCGATAAAATCGATTACGATGATGCCGCCCATATCACGGAGACGCAGCTGTCGTGCAATCTCGGTAGCTGCCATTTTGTTCACCCTTAGGGCGTGTTCTTTATTGACGGCGGCTCCGGTAGTGATATTGTTACCGGAATTTACGTCGACTACGTGCAGGGCTTCCGTGTGTTCGATCACCAGGTAAGCACCTTTGGAGCTTGGGATGTTGACGTGTTTCCCGAAGCTTTGTTTGAGCTGTTTTTCAACATTGTAATATTCCAGGAGCGGAATATGGGAATTGTGAAAATGGACAATGTTTTTTCTTTCCGGGGCAATTACTTCCACGTAATTTTTCATTTCCTCAACCATCTGCTCGTCGTCGCAGGTGATGCTCACGAAATCCTGGTTGAAGTTATCCCTTAAAATAGCTGAAGCTTTGTCATCTTCGCTTAAAACCCTGGACGGAACCTTGTTTTTCTGTATATTTTTAAAAGTTGTCTCCCACTTCTGAATCAGCTGATTCATGTCGTTGTGGAGATCGGCTACTTTTTTTCCTTCGGCTACGGTGCGGATGATGACGCCGAAACCTTCAGGTTTTATACTGTCGATCAGTGTTCTGAGCCTTTCTTTTTCCTCATTGCTTCTCACTTTTTTGGAAATGGAAACTTTATTGTCGAAAGGGATCAGAACCAAAAAACGCCCTGTTAAGGAAACCTGAGTGGAAATTCTCGGTCCTTTGGTAGAGATCGGTTCTTTGGTGATCTGAAGCAGAACAATATCATCTTTGGCGATGACTTTGTCTACCGTTCCGTTTTTATCTATTTCGGGTTGTATTTCGAAATTCTTTAAGCTAGATGTGTTCTGTTTTTTGGAAATCGTATCCTTTACGAACTTTTTGTACGTAAGGTATTGCGGTCCCAGGTCCTGGTAATGCAGGAAGGCATCCTTTTCGTATCCGATATTCACGAATGCGGCATTCAGGTTGGGGGCCAGCTTTTTTACTTTCCCGATAAACACATCTCCAACTATAAAATCGCTTTTGTCCTCTTGCTCATGAAGTTCACATAGTCTTCCGTCTTCCAGCAGGGCAATCTTCGTAAGATCATCCTCATGCGAAACTATTAGTTCTTTCTTCATTTTAATGTAAGATAAAAATTGTTAAGACGGCAGGAAAAGGCTGTTTTCTCATCATATAAATTTTACGTTTAAGGTAAGCATTACCATTGAATGGACTATAATTTTTTTGATAAACCATAAAAACATCTTTTCCGTATCATCTTATCGTTGCAAAACAAAATATAGTCGGTGAGGCTTTAAAATTTAAAATCACCAACTATATTTTTATATCATAGATCTCGAGAAAAAGAGATTATTTTTTCTTATGTCTGTTCGCTCTTCTTCTTTTCTTTCTCTTGTGGGTTGCAACCTTGTGTCTTTTTCTTTTCTTTCCGCTTGGCATAATTATAATTTTTTAGTAACTAGTTAATATTCAGTTAATGTTCTATTTTACGGTAACTTTCGTTTTTACTTTCTCCACAAAAGATTTTGATGGTTTGAAAGCAGGAATGTTATGAGCAGGGATTTCAATAGCAGTGTTCTTGGAGATGTTTCTTCCCGTTTTTGCTGCCCTTGTTTTAATGATAAAAGATCCAAAACCTCTTAGATAAACATTATCTCCATTATACATAGAAGTCCTGATTTCCTGCATAAAAGCCTCTACAACTTTCTGTGTCTCATTCTTTTCGGTGCCCAACTTATTTGAGATGGTGTTTACCAATTCTGCCTTTGTCATTTCCTTATTTTAATTTTAAATTTTAGGTGTGCAAATTTAGTTAAAAAAATTGAATATTAACAAATTAGTGGCAAAATATTTTT
>JAKOOG010000361.1 GCA_022701545.1 Weeksellaceae bacterium
GCCGGGGAAGCTTTTTTCCAAAGGGCAAAATCCTGCGGGTTTTTCTTTTCGCCCTGCCCATCCAGATCGCGGGTATTGGCAAAAAGCTCTTCAATATTTCTTTTGGACAGTTCTCCGTAATTCAGTCCTCTTTTGTTGTATTCCAACACGTCGAAATAAACGGATCCATTGCTTTCGTAGGCAAAGCCTTTTTCAATTAATTTTTGAGTCAGCTCGATTTGCTCTACGATATGGCCTGTCGCCGTGGGTTCAATATTCGGCGGTAAAAGATTGAAAAGTTCCAGGACCTTATGAAAGTCGACGGTGTATTTCTGTACGATTTCCATCGGTTCCAGTTTTTCCAGGCGGGTCTGCTTTACGAAACGGTCGTTGTTTACATCGCCGTCATCGGTAAGATGCCCTGCATCGGTAATATTTCTTACATATCTTACTTTATAGCCCAGATGCATCAGACTCCTGTAAATAAAGTCGAAAGAGAGGAAAGTCCTTACATTTCCCAAATGCACATTGCTGTAAACGGTAGGTCCGCAAACGTACATTCCGACATTCCCTTCTAAAATAGGTTTAAATATTTCTTTTTCGCCTGCAAGCGAATTATATATCTTTAATTGCATGATTTTTTATGAGTGATAATTGATGGTTGATAAATGATTTTAAAAAAACTTAATTCATGATAAACCTTTCACAACAAATAATGGTTGCAATGAAAATCTGATGTGAAACTTTTTTAAATTTTATCATGATTAACTTTATTGTTTTTACTTTGGAAAGACTCTCTTAATCCAGTTTGCCTGTTGCTTTCCTTCTACAGAAACCGGCCGGCGACTGCCTGGATGACATTTCCACATTTAATTTGGCTCTGTCACGAAAGGACAGATCAGAATTAATAGTTAACATTATTTGAAGATACTAAGATTCTCCATTAATCCAATTTCGCATGACTCCCCACATAATGCAGGAATTCCTGTCTGGTAATCGGATTGGTCCTGAAAATCCCGCTCAGCTCTGCTGTAATGGTAGAGCTTGCCGTATCTTTTATCCCCCTGCAGTTGACGCAAAGGTGCTTGGCATCGATGATACAAGCGACGTCTTTCGTTCCCAGCGCCTCCTTTAAAGCATCCACGATCTGCATCGTCAGCCTTTCCTGAACCTGCGGTCTTTTCGCATAATAATCCACAATCCTGTTGATTTTTGAGAGCCCGATCACTTCGCCATTTGAAATATAGGCGACATGTGCTCTTCCGATAATCGGCAGAAAGTGGTGCTCGCAGAACGAATATACGGTTATATCTTTTTCCACCAGCATCTGGCGGTATTTATATTTGTTTGAAAACGTGGAAATTCCGGGTTTGTTTTCCGGCAACAGCCCTCCGAAAATCTCATTCACATACATCTTGGCCACCCGTCTCGGCGAGTCCTTCAAGGAATCATCGGTCATATCCATCCCCAGGGTCTGCATGATCTCCCCAAAAAGCTCCGTGATTTTTTCGATTTTTTCTTCCGGCGATTTATCAAAAGCATCTTCTCTTATGGGTGTATGTTCTTTTCCCGTGAAAATATCATCATCGTTATCCGTAAAATCAACCATTTTTATTTAATTTGCACAAAAATACGGATAAAATCTGTTCGTCATATTTAATTTGGCTGAAAAACATTATCTTTCATCTACACCATCTTTTTACATCATGATTACTGCTGAAGAAGTACAAAACGACTCCCAGAAAAAGGAATTTTCAGAGTTTCCGGCAAGGCTTTACAAGAACGACAAAAATTACATCAGACCGCGGAATATCGACATTGAAGAGGTCTTTAACCCCGATAGAAATAAGTTCTTCAAAATAGGAGCATGTATCCGGTTTTTATTTAAAAACCATAAGAATGAAACCGTGGGGAAAGTAGCCGTTTTCATTAATGAAAGCTATCAGCAGCAGCAGCCTACCGGGGGAATCGGATTTTTCGACTGTATCAACGATCAGCAAACAGCAGATTTCATCTTTGACCATTGTAAAAACTGGCTGCAGCAGAGGGGAATGGAAGCGATGGACGGACCGATCAATTTCGGGGAACGGGACAAATTCTGGGGACTGGTGATCGAAGGCTTTATTGAACCATTGTACGGAATGAATTATAATTTCCCATATTACAAAGATCTATTCGAAAATTATGGCTTCCAGGTCTACTTTGAACAGCTCTGTTTTTCAAGACCAATATTCGCTGAAGTATCCCGGGTTTTTACCGTAATGCACGCCAAACACAGCAAGAATCCCGACCTTTCGGCAAAACCGATGAAGAAAAATAACCTGGTGAAATTCGCGAGGGATTTTACCGAGATTTACAACAAAGCCTGGGCTGCCCATGGTGAAGGGAAGCGCATGGAAGAATCCAAAGTCCTGAAAATGTTTAAAATGATGAAACCCATTATCAACGAGCATATTTCATGGTTTGTCTATGAAAACGAAAAGCCGGTTGCCATGTGGATGAACCTTCCGGATACCAACCAGTGGTTTAAATACCTCAACGGAAAATTCGGACTCTGGGAAAAGCTGAAATTTTTATGGCTGAAGAGATTCAGAAAAAATGAAAAAATGATTGGCCTTGTTTTTGGTGTGGTTCCGGAGTGGCAAAGAAAGGGCCTTGAAGGATACATGATCTGGGAAGGAACACAGCATCTGAGAATGCATACCGATTTTAAAGTAACAGAGATGCAGTGGATCGGCGATTTTAATCCCAAAATGATAAAAATTGCAGAAAATCTGGATACGACGGTGACGAGAAAACTGGCAACTTACCGATACCTGTTCGACCGGACCAAGGCTTTTGAAAGGCACCCTGAATTGTAATGTAAAATCTAAACCTTATACTAATGACCTCAATCATTGTTTTAATTGTTATTCTGCTGCTTTTCCTTTTCTCAATCCCGGCGATTATTTTTCTTATCGCTTACCTTGCCGCAAGAAGCCGGAGAAAAAAGCAGAACCTGCTCCTACAGGAAATCGGGACCCCGGAATATTATGCCTTTGTGCGCTACAATATGGGAAATGCCCAAAACGAATTTTTCAAAATTAAAGCTTTCCAGGGCAGCGGAATGATCTATATAGAAGGCAAAAACATTCATTTTGTAGACACTTTGCACCAGCACCCCCATACGTTTCCTTTACACGAGAGTTCCATTAAATGGGAAGACATCAATATCGTTAACGGCCTTTTAAAATGGTTTTCGGTACAGGATGAGAAAGCCAGGTATTATTTCAATATTGAAAGCGGGATGTTTATTTTTAATCTGAATTCTTCAAAACCGACCACCCGCAAAGTTTTTGAAAGGCTTTTGCAGTATCAGGCTGAAATCCGGTAGCCTCAACAAAAGAAAATCCTGCCTTTCAGCAGGATTTCCGGAAGATTCATTTTACTTTATCAGAATAGCGCGCCGGCTACTTTTTTAATATTATCGCTTTTCCCCATGGAATAAAAATGCAGCACCGGAACTCCGAAATCCAAAAGTTCCCGGCATTGCGAGATAGCCCATTCAATACCGATCTGCTTCACGGCTTCGTTATTTTTGGCGTGCTCCACTTCATTGATCAGCTCTTCCGGCAAATCGATTTTAAAGATCTGCGGCAGGATTTTCAGGTGTTTTTTGGTGGCAATCGGTTTGATTCCCGGAATAATCGGGACGGTAATTCCCATATCACGGGCTTTTGTTACAAATTCGATGAATTTTTTGTTGTCGAAAAACATTTGGGTGACGATGTAATCTGCTCCCGCGTCTACTTTCTGCTTCAGCCATTTCAGGTCATAGTTCATGGAAGGGGCTTCCATATGCTTTTCGGGGTAACCGGC
The DNA here is from genome assembly GCA_022701545.1 of Weeksellaceae bacterium. Classification (GTDB taxonomy): domain Bacteria; phylum Bacteroidota; class Bacteroidia; order Flavobacteriales; family Weeksellaceae; genus Chryseobacterium. The sequence goes on from JAKOOG010000361.1 coordinate 3,838, forward strand.
TACCCCTACACAGAACTTGTTGTGTTCCTGGCATTCTTCTTCCTGGTTATGCAGATATTTCCCTCTTCCCAGTTCATTAATCTGATGTACGAGATCCATCGCGCTGGCATGCCCTCCCTGCGTCGGTTCAAAGTACTGATGTCCTTTCATCGCATCCCCTCTTAAGGCCATGATGTTATCGATTCCCAGATACATACAGTCTACCAGAAGATATTCGGTTTCTTCTTTGGTAAAGCCCCCGCACAGCAAATGCGGAACGGTATCTACATTGTATTTATGCTGGATCGCCGCGCAGATCCCCAAGGTTCCGGGACGCATCCTGGTAATCCGGCGTTCCATCAGCCCGTTTCCTTTGTCGATGTAAATGTATTCTTCCCTGGAGGTCGTTACATCAATGAAAGGCGGCTTGAATTCCATGAGCGGATCGATGTTTCTGTAAAGGTCTTCGATTCCGATTCCTTTCTGTGGCGGAACCACTTCAAGGGAAAATAAAGGTTTCCCGTTTGCATTTTTTATGTGGTCGGTGATTTTCATGAATAATGTGTTAATAATTATTTTACCCAATTAAAAATAATATTGAGTGGATTAGAATAAAAATATCGGTAAATATTAAATCCTCCGTACGGCATCCCTCCAAACAGGTATAAAATGCCTATAACCGGAAATGCTATCTTGTCATAGATCTTTAAAATAAAATTACTGAAAGAAAAAGTGATATTTTCCGGAGGTATTTTATCTTTTAACAAAAACATTGTAAACAACAAAATAACATTCGGTATATAAAACCAGCGTCCGAAATCCGACGCAATAAAACAGAGGGCAACAGATGGTAAAATCTGAAGGGCAGATATCAACAGAAGTGTTGTAAAATGCTTACGTGCATACAAACAGGCTCCAATGGTAATAAAGATGAAATTGATGATAACAAGTCCAATCAGACCTATAAAATTGTAGGATTCTTTTACGGTAACAAAGATCATTCTCGGCTTTCCGTCAAATAATCCCGAGTTAAAAATTACATTTTGTAAATAAGGGCTAAAAGGTTTCCACGAATCATAAATAACCTGAATATTATTTGACATCCCATTGAATTTCAACATAACCAATAGAAAAACCACTACCGAAGGCAATAATATGATACAAAAACGCCTTAACTTATCCAAAAAATTTTCTTCAGCAAGATAAAATACATGAATCAGTAAGAGCGGTATGAATAAAAATATAAAAATTTCTTCATGAATCAGGATTCCTAAAGAAAGCATGATATTAAAAAGCCACTTATTTTTAAGGTTAATAAACATGGAAAGTACAATATAAGAGATTATAATAACCTCCATATCTTTGGCGATATGAAACAGCGGAAAATAAACAAATGCAAATAGGAAAAGGAACGGTGAAAAAATAAAATAGAAAGGTATTTTCGACCTGACCAGTATATTCAAGACAATTATTGATAAAATAATGAAAAATAAAAGATAGATCGTGCGCAGGATATCAACAGGAGAAAAGCCCGTTATTATGGTCATCATATAAATAATCTGTCCATCCAATCCCCTTTTTATAAAGCCGGAAGTATAATTTATAAAGTAATCCGAATTATAAATAAACCCATCAAATGATTTCCCAAAAATAAAAGGGATGTTTTTATAAAGTAAAAATAGCAACGCAAACATACTGATGATGTTGAGTATATTTACAAACAATTTTGAGTCGAGTATCTTCATGTTTAATCTGCTAAATTAGGATTCAACCATTTTCTCGCTTCCTGCAGAGAAATGCCCTTTCTCACAGAATAATCCTTCAGCTGGTCTTCTGCAATTTTTCCCAGGCCGAAATATTTGGCGTGCGGACTTCCGAAGTAATACCCGGATACCGCAGCGGTAGGGAACATGGCCAAGCTTTCCGTTAAGTATACCCCGATCTTTTCTTCCACCTTTAAGAGATCCCAGATGGCATGTTTTTCCAAGTGGTCGGGACAGGCCGGGTAACCGGGAGCCGGACGGATCCCTTTGTATTTTTCGGCAATCAGCTCTTCGTTGCTCAAATTTTCCTGATTGGCGTAGCCCCAATATTCGGTTCTTACTTTTTTATGTAGAAATTCGGCATAGGCTTCTGCAAAACGGTCGGCCAGGGCTTTTACCATAATGGCGTTATAATCGTCATTGGCTTTTTCATATTCTTCAGACAGTTCATCGGTTCCAAAGCCTGTAGTTACACAGAAAGCACCCATATAATCCGTTTTTCCGGAATTTTGGGGAGCGATAAAATCACTTAAAGCCAGATAATCTTTCCCTTTGGAACGCTGCGCCTGCTGCCTGAGCGTGATGAATTTCACCTGCTGCTCGTTGTTTTCATCAAAGATTAAAATATCATCCGTTTCATTGGAATTGGCTTTAAAAATTCCGAAGACTGCTTTTGCCGTCAAGAGCTTTTCATCTAAAATCCGTTTTAAAATCACCTGGGCATCTTTAAACAGTTCTTTTGCCTGGGCCCCGACGACCTCATCTTCGAGAATATTCGGGTATTTGCCATGCAGATCCCAGCTTCTGAAAAACGGCGACCAGTCGATAAACGGCAGCAATTCTCTCAGGTCCTGATTTTCAAAAACCTGAATCCCTAAATTATTCGGGGTAAAGATTTCTTCGTTTTCCCAATCGATTTTAAATTTGTCTTTACGGGCGTCCTCAATGGAAACATAGTCCTTGTCTACCTGACGGTTCAGGAATTTTTCACGGAATTCCGAATAGTCATTTTTCAGATCTTCCACATATTCCTTATTCCGGTCACCCAATAATGAACTCACCACATTTACTGCTCGGGAAGCATCATTTACGTGAACGACCGCATTTTTGTATTTCAAATCGATTTTTACCGCGGTATGTGCCTTAGAAGTGGTTGCTCCACCAATCAGCAGAGGAAAGTTCAGGTTTTGTCTTTCCAGCTCTGAAGCGATGTACACCATTTCATCAAGACTTGGTGTAATCAGCCCGCTTAGGCCGATCACATCGACCTGATGATCGATGGCAGCCTGGATAATTTTTTCGGCCGGCACCATTACTCCAAGATCGACAATTTCATAATTGTTACAGCCCAGTACAACACTTACAATATTTTTTCCGATATCGTGAACGTCACCCTTTACCGTTGCCATCAGAATTTTTCCGTTGGCAGGCTTGGCTCCGTCTTTTTCCGCTTCAATAAAAGGCTGCAGATAGGCTACGGCTTTTTTCATTACCCTTGCTGACTTTACCACCTGCGGCAAAAACATTTTTCCGCTTCCAAACAAGTCTCCGACCACACCCATCCCGGTCATTAGATTTACCTCAATAACATGTAAAGGTTTTGCAGCCTGCTGCCTGGCTTCTTCTACATCTTCTTCGATAAAACGGTCGATCCCTTTTACCAGAGAATGGGTAATCCTTTCCTGTAAGGGTTTGGTACGCCATTCCAGCTCTTCGACCTTTTCTTTCTTTACCGATTTATTCCGTTCGGAATAATCCAGAAGGCGTTCGGTCGCGTCTTCTCTTTTATCTAGAATAACGTCTTCAACAAGCTCTAGAAGTTCTTTATTGATTTCATCGTATACTTCAAGCATTGCCGGGTTTACAATTCCCATATTCATTCCTGCCTGAATCGCATGGTAAAGAAATACCGAATGCATCGCTTCCCTCACGGTATCATTTCCTCTGAATGAAAAGGAAACATTGGAAACTCCACCGCTTACCGATGCATACGGAAGGTTTTGGCGGACCCATCTCGTGGCTTCTATAAAATCGATGGCATTTCTTCGGTGCTCATCCATCCCGGTAGCAACCGGAAATATATTTAAATCGAAAATAATATCTTCTGCGGGAAAATTTAAACGATTGACCAGAATATCATAAGACCGTTTTGAAATCTCAATTCTCCGTTCATACGTATCGGCCTGCCCCGCTTCATCGAACGCCATGACAATAACGGCAGCTCCATATCTCTTGATTGCTTTGGCCTGTCTGATAAATTCTTCTTCCCCTCCTTTTAAACTGATGGAATTTACCACGCATTTTCCCTGTGCGACCTGCAGTCCCGCTTCAAGAATTTCCCACTTTGAAGAGTCGATCATCAGCGGAATCCTGGAAATATCGGGTTCGGAAGCAATTAAATTTAAGAATTTTATCATAGAGGCTTTTCCGTCAATCAGTCCGTCATCGAAATTAACGTCCAGAATCTGGGCGCCGCCTTCTACCTGATGGCGCGCAATATCGAGTGCTTCCCCGAATTTTTCTTCTTTTATTAATCGTAAAAATTTTTTGGACCCGGCAACATTGGTTCTTTCCCCAACGTTGATAAAATTACTTTCCGGTGTAATAATCAAAGGCTCAAGCCCTGATAATCTTAAATATTTCATCAATTTATTCTTCTAAAATATAATATGCATTATTCGCATTCTGCTTCAGCAAATCCACATGCTTGCCCAAAGCCGTAAAGATTGGAAACCGCTTGTAGCCCAGATTATGTTCTCTGGCAAATTCTTCGATTTCCTCGGTAATTTCATTATAATAAGCGTAGCTGTAATTGGGGAAAAGGTGATGGGCCACGTGGAAGTTGAAATTTCCCAGCACATTCCTCACCAGCCAGTTGTTTTCTTTTAAATCATTGGTCACTTCCAGCTGATGACGGATCCAGCTGAACGGAAGCCCGTTTTTATCATCCAGTTTCGGGAAAGCATTATCCGGAAGCGGATGCAAAGGCAAAAGGACAAACAGGGCGAAAATACTCGCAGTAATAACCTGTAAAAACCATGCGCCCAAAGCCAGCCCTATTGATACTTTAAAAAACAGGACAGGAACTGCGATCTGATAGAAAAAATAGAAAAGCTTATAAGCTACCATTTTAACTTTTTCTTTTACCGGAATGGCCCCCTGGGTTTTGAGAATCACTCTTTCATGATCAAAAAAATCCCTGAAATCCCTGATGAACATCCAGTTGAATAAATATAACGGATACACCAAAAAGAAAAACCGGTGCTGGTGTTTCTGAATGCCTTTCGCTTTAATCCACGGAACAATCAGCAGCAATCCGCTCTGCTCGATATCGGTATCCCAGCCGTCCACATTCGGATAGGCATGATGGCTGGCGATATGTCTTTTCTTCCAGATATAAGAATTGGCTCCCACCAGATCGAAAATCTGCAATACCAGACTGTTGAGGCTTTTGCTTTTGAAAATATTATTGTGTGCCGCTTCATGAATTAAATTCAGATAAATCAAAACCAAACAAAGCCCCATCAATACAAAGCCTGAGAGATATACCCAAGATCTATCGGCATTGAAAAGGGCTAATATGTATAAACCGAAATAGACCAAAGGCAGAAGCACTGCTTTGATCTGAATATAAATATCGCGGTTTTCAGGAATGGCTTCCACTCTCCGGTTCACTTTTTTTCTGAGTTCATTAAACAATTTAGCATCTTCCGAATCTTTTAAGTAAATAGGTTTTTCCATTATATTCAGATTTGTAATGTTCTAAATCTAACAGTAAAAATTGTTCCTTTTTTATGCTTGTTTTATTAAAAAATTCTATTGATTTCAGACAAATTCTTTCAGTTTTCTTGGCGGATATCGGGCCACTAAATCTGCAATTGCTTTAATATGCTCCGGCGTTGTTCCGCAGCAGCCTCCGATAATATTGATCAGGCCTTTTTCGGCATATTCTTTAATCTGACCGGCCATATCTTCCGGCGTTTCGTCATATTTCCCGAAAGCATTCGGAAGCCCCGCATTCGGGTAAGCGGAAACATGGAATTCTGAATTGTGTGCCAACGTCTCTAAATAAGGTGTCAACTGATTCGCTCCCAAAGCACAGTTGAAACCAACACTCAGTAAATTCAAATGGGAAACGGAGATTAAAAACGCTTCCGCCGTCTGCCCGCTCAGGGTTCTTCCGGAAGCATCGGTAATGGTTCCGGAAACCATAATCGGGATTTTAATACCTCTTTCATCCTGGATTTCATCGATCGCAAACAGTGCGGCTTTGGCATTCAGTGTATCAAAGATGGTTTCAACCAGCAGAATATCCGAGCCTCCGTCCAGCAATGCCTCACACTGCTGTTTATAGGCCACGCGCAGCTCTTCAAAAGTGATGGCCCTGTATCCGGGATCGTTTACATCCGGGCTTAAGCTTGCCGTCCTGTTGGTAGGCCCGATGGATCCGGCTACAAATCTCGGTTTGCCGGGATTTATTGCCGTGTACTCGTCACAGGCCTTTCTTGCGATTTTAGCAGATTCATAGTTCAGATCATACACCAGATCTTCCATGTGATAGTCTGCCATCGCGATCGTGGTTCCCGAGAAGGTATTGGTTTCAATGATATCGGCTCCTGCTTCAAGGTATTTTTTGTGAACTTCTTCAATGGCATGGGGCTGGGTAAGGGACAACAGATCGTTGTTTCCTTTCACCGGATGCTCCCAGTTTTTGAAACGTTCGCCGCGGTAGTCTTCTTCTTCAAATTTATACCGCTGAAGCATAGTGCCCATCGCGCCGTCGAGAATTAAAATTCTTTCGGATAGTGCTTTGTATAGTTGTTGTGAGTTTTTCATTGTATGTTTAGGCTAAAGCCCATTTTGATTTGCTGATTTAAAAACGGGCTGAAGCCCGTTCCTATTGATGAATTAATCAAGCGCCTGTTTCAGATCTGCAATAATATCATCCACATGTTCCAGACCGACCGAGCAGCGAACCAACCCTGCCGTAATGCCGACTTCATTTCTTTCATCATCCGTTAATTTAGAATGGGTGGTGGAGGCAGGATGCGTAACAATGGTTCTCGTGTCTCCGAGATTAGCAGAGAGGGAGCACATTTTAATTTTGTTCAAAAAGTTTCGTCCGCCTTCAATACCGCCTTTTATTTCGAAGGCAACGATATTTCCACCCAGCTTCATCTGCTTTTTGGCAATTTCATAGCCGGGATGAGATTTCAGGAACGGATATTTTACCAGTTCCACATTTGGATGGTTTTCTAAAAATTCAGCAACTTTCAGGGCATTTTCGCAATGCTTTTCCACACGGATGGCTAAGGTTTCTAAGCTTTTGGACAGCACCCATGCATTGAAAGGCGACATCGCCGGACCGGTATTTCTTGCAAAAAGATAAATTTCACGGATCAGATCTTCTCTGCCGACTGCTACGCCTCCTAAGACCCGGCCCTGACCGTCAATCAATTTGGTGGCAGAATGCACCACGATATCCGCGCCGTATTTAACAGGCTGTTGCAGATAAGGCGTTGCGAAACAGTTGTCCACAATAAAGATCAGGTTATGTTTTCTGGCAATCTGTCCGAAAAATTCCAGGTCCAGAACTTCAATCGCAGGATTGGTAGGCGTTTCCAGGTATAAAATTTTGGTATTCGGCTGGATGTATTTTTCAACGTTTTCCGCATCTGCCGCTTTGAAATAAGTGGTTTCAATATTCCATTTCGGGAAATACTTGGTGAATAAGGTGTGTGTGGAACCGAAAACCGACTGGCAGCTGACGATATGGTCACCGGCATTCAGTAAAGTCGCAAAGGTTGAGTAGATGGCCGCCATTCCCGTGGCAAAAGCGTACCCTGCTTCCGCACCTTCCATTTTGGTGATCTTGTCCGTGAATTCCGTTACGTTCGGGTTGGAGAAACGGCTGTACAAATTCTTCGGCTTTTCTTCGGCAAAGCTCGCCCGCATATCTTCCGCATCTTCAAATACAAAGCTTGACGTAAGAAAAAGCGGCGTCGAATGCTCATCAAACTGGGTTCTCTCTGTTTGGGTTCTTATGGCAAGGGTTTCAAAATTTTCCATACTCTATTTAGTTTACCAATGAAACAGGATATCAATGTCATAATGAAATGCCTGAACAAGCTGGGCATGACATTTAAAACCGTAGGTAAACTGTTACACTGCTGTATTGTTACATTGATTTTATTTCGTTTCACTTACTCTTAAAATATCTCCGAAGACCCCTCTTGCCGTTACTTTAGCGCCGGCACCGGCGCCCATGATCACAATCGGGTTTTCGCCGTAGCTTTCGGTGTAGATTTCAAAGATGGAGTCCGAGCCCTTCAGCTGGCCTAACGCGGAACCTGCCGGAACGGAAATCAGATTTACATCCAGTTCACCTTTATCTTGCTGAAGGTCCCCGTGAAGATCCCCGACATATCTCAATACATGCCCTGGCTCCTGATTTTCTTTAATTTTCTGATATTCCTCATCCAGTTCATCCAGCCTGGAAAGGAATTCCGGCTTTGAAATATCCAGCAGGCTTCCGGGAACAAGATTTTGGATCTTGATGTCACTGAATTCATTGATCAGGTCGAGTTCTCGCGCAAGAATCAGCAGTTTTCTGGCAACATCATTCCCGGATAAATCTTCTCTCGGATCCGGCTCGGTATATCCTTTTTCCAGTGCTTCATTAATGATGGTGGAAAACTTTTCATTTCTTAAAGAAAAATTATTGAATACATAACTCAGCGTTCCTGAAAAAACCCCTTTGATCCTGGTAATATTCTCTCCTGAAAGGTGGAGAAGCTTAATGGTGTCAATTAAAGGTAAACCGGCCCCCACATTGGTCTCATAAAGGTAACGCCTGTTATTTTTATTCAAGGTATATCTTAGCTTACGGTATTCCTCGATCGGCAGGGTGTTGAATATTTTGTTGGACGACACCAGATCAAACCCATTTTCGGCCAATGCATGGTAGTTGTGGACAAAATCTTTGCTCGCCGTGTTATCCACCACGATTAAATTTTCAAGCTGGTTTTCTTTTGAAAATCTTATCAATTCCTGAACATTCGACGGATGTTCTGCCATTTCCACCTCATCGATCCAGTGACTGCCAAAACCTTTTTTATTAAAGGCCATCTTTCTGGAATTGGCCACCGCTACGACTTTCAGGTCAATTTTTTTGCGTCTCCTGATTTCTTCCGAAGATTCCAAAACCTGCTCGATCAGGGTTTTGCCGACATTTCCGTGACCGATAATAGCCAGATGAACCGTTTTAGGCTTTTTGGAAATTTCAGATTCGATGATATTTTTTGCTTTTTCATCCTGGGAGGAGGTTACCACAATGTTTACCCTTTTTTCCGCTGCAATCTGGTTCAGCAGCAACGGGAATACATTGTTTCTCGCCAGTTCTGCCAGTACTTTATTGAAGTCTTCAGCCACAAAACCGATGACCGATACATTGTTTATGCTGTAAATCTGGGAAACTTTTCCCGATTTTCTTTCGGCTTCAAACTCATCAATCAGACAATTCACCGCTTTTTCAGAATCGTTTTCATGCACGAGAATTGAAAGGCCGTTTTCAATCGCCTGCTGTGAAATTATGCCTACACTGATCCGTGCCAAGGTCAGCGCCTTAAAAATCCGTCCGTCGATCCCGATTTCTCCCAAAAAATCTTCTCCCTCAAATTTGATGATGGATCTGTTTTTTAAAAATTTTATTTCGTTTGCATTATTCTTCATCTTACAAAATATTTTTTATGATCGTATTCAATTGTTCGTATTCCATTAAAAAGGCATCATGCCCATGAATTGATTTTATTTCGTGGTAGAAAACATGTTTTTTATTTTCTTTTAATGTATGATAGCACATTCGCATTTCCGAAGCCGGAAAAAAAAGATCCGTATCCACTGAAATCAGATGAATTCCGGCCCTAATATTTTTTAATTTTGATTCATCTGCACGAATATTCATCAGCAGATGATTCATCAGCTTGTACGACTTTAAACTAAACCTTTCGTTTAATGAATTTCCATGATAAACCAACCAGTCTTCCGACTCCAGCCGCTGTTTTTTTTCACTGTAGCTGTTTTTAAATCTTTCATTTAATGATTCCGGTGTACGGTAGCACAACATCGCATGCATTCTTGCTTTTTGTAATGGCTCCTTTTCCTGATCCAATAAAAATTTCTGAACCAGGCATTGTGCATGAAGCCAGTCATGGGTTTTGAAATCGCAGGCGATCGGAATAAAAATTTCGGCAAGCTCCGGATTTTTAACCAGCATTTCCCAGCCGATTCCGCCTCCCAGAGAGCCTCCGATAAGAGCATGTAAATTCTTAATCTGTAAAAATTCGAGGCCTTTCAGGAAAATATTGGCCATGTCTGCCGTTGTGAAATCTTCGTAGGCATCAATAAAAAAATGATCATATCCGTTTCCGGGGATATTGAAACACAATACCGTATAGCGAGCCGTATCGATCACCTGATCTTCACCAATCAATCTTTTCCACCATCCCCTTTCTCCGGCAACCTCTGAATTTCCGGTCAGGGCATGATTAACCAGGATGATGGGCGCTGAAAACAGGTCTCTTCCGAAAAGCTGATAGCTCAACGGGATATCGTAATCCTTACCGGAATTCGTCTGATACGAAAAATTAATATTGTTTAGTTCTGTTTTCAATTCTATTATTTTAATACAATTGAAAATGCCACAGGAAATGGCTGAAAAGAATTTCAGTGAGTTATCTGTCCAAAAATAATTCTGGTAGAACGTAGCACCTTCATTGCTTGCGCAAAGGGTTGCTAAGGTTTCGCAGGGTCTAATCCCTCAACCTTTCTTGATAACATTTTCAATATTTGAATGAACGAATGGTGCAAAGATAGAACTTTTCTTTTAAATATTTATAAAAATTTAATTTAACATGGCAAGACGCATCAACAGAAGGCTTCCGGAGAAATATTAAAGATAATTTAAATGATAAGGGTTGGAATTTTTTTCAAAAAAAACTAACTTCGTAAGGAAACTGTTGAAAATATGATTGCAGAAAAACAAAGATTACAGGACAGCAACTGGAAGCACTGGGGACCTTATGTAAGCAACCGGCAGTGGGGAAATGTACGGGAAGACTACAGTCCCAACGGCGATGCGTGGAATTTTGCTAATCATAATAACGCAGAAAGCTATGCCTACCGCTGGGGCGAAGAGGGAATTGCCGGAATCTCCGATGTCAAGCAGATTTTCTGTTTTGCCCTCTCTTTCTGGAACAAGAAAGACAAAATCGTAAAGGAGCGCTTTTTCGGGCTCAGCAATCCTCAGGGCAACCATGGGGAAGACATCAAGGAAATATTTTATTACCTGGACAATACACCGACCCACAGCTATATGAAAATGGTGTATAAATATCCCATCAACGAATTTCCGTATGATGAGATCCGCTCGGAAAATGCAAGACGAAGCAAAAAGCAGCCTGAATATGAAATTTTCGATACCGGAATTTTCGATAAAGATGAATATTTTGATATTTTCATTGAATACGCCAAGGCAGACCATAATGATTTTTTAGTACGCGTTACGGTATGCAACAGAAGCCAGAGCGATGCCCCGATCGTGGTAGCACCAACAGTCTGGTTCAGAAACAACTGGAAATGGGGATACAATACCTACAAAGGACAAACAAATGCCTCGCATGAAGGATGCATCAATATTGACCATGACAGCATCGGAATTAAAAAGTTTTATTCCAGAAATATGCGTGCAGAAAGTGTTTTCTGCGAAAACGAGACGAATAATCCGAAACTGTACGGAGCGCCTTATCCGGGAAATACCTATTTCAAAGACGGGATCAACGACTACATCATCTATGGAAGCAATACCGTAAATCCCGAAAAAAGAGGAACAAAAGCTGCTCTTCTGGTCGATGAGATCATAAATGCCGGAACGTCCAAAGTCTTTGATTTCAGACTGTCGCCTACTGATCTGGATGAACCTTTCGGTGATTTTGATGAAATTTTCAACATCCGGATCAATGAAGCCCAGGAGTTTTATGATGAAATTCAGAGCGACGTGACAGACAGTGATGAAAGAAATGTTCAACGTCAGGCCTTTGCCGGACTTCTCTGGAACAAGCAGTTTTATCATTACAATGTAGAGAAATGGCTGAAAGGTGATCCTAATTTTGCGGCTCCGAGGGATTTTAATCATTATGTAAGGAATACCGAGTGGAACCATCTTCACAATAAAGACATCATCTCGATGCCTGACAAATGGGAATATCCCTGGTATGCGACCTGGGACCTTGCTTTCCATTGTGTGCCGCTTGCCATTATTGATGCGGAATTTGCAAAAGGACAGCTTCTTTTATTAACGAAAGAATGGTATATGCACCCGAACGGGCAGCTACCGGCTTATGAATGGAACCTCAGCGATGTGAATCCGCCCGTACATGCATGGTCCTGTTTCCGGGTATTTAAAATTGATGAAAAACAGAACGGCAAACCCGATCTCCTGTTTCTGGAAAAAGTTTTCCAGAAGCTGCTGCTGAATTTTACCTGGTGGGTGAACCGGAAGGATAAAAACGGCAAGAACATTTTCGGCGGAGGGTTCCTCGGTCTCGACAATATCGGTGCTTTTGACCGGAATATGGTCCTTAAAGACGGCCAGCACCTTGAGCAGGCCGACGGTACAAGCTGGATGGCGATGTACGCGCTGAATATGATGCGGATTGCCATGGAACTCGCCCAGTACTACCAGGTATATGAAGATATGGCCATTAAATTTTTTGAGCATTACCTCTACATTGCCGAGGCCATGGAAAACCTGGGTGATGGCACCGAAGGCCTGTGGAATGAAGAAGACGGCTTCTTTTACGATGTCCTCCAACTCGGAAACGGAGAAAGTGCTTCCCTCAGATTGAGAAGCATTGTAGGCTTAATCCCGATGTTTGCCGTAGAAATTATTGATCATCACCTGCTCGATAAAATGCCGAATTTTGTGGAAAGAATGGACTGGGTGCTGAAAAATAAACCGGAGCTTACCAAACTGGTATCGCACTGGGAAGAGGAAGGCCACGGCAGAAAGCACCTGATGAGTATTCTCCGTAAAACCAGGCTGACTAAAGTTTTATCGCGAATGCTGGATGAAAAAGAGTTCCTGAGCCGGTACGGAATCCGTGCCATGTCAAAAGTCTATGAGGAAAATCCGTTCAAATTTTCGGTACACGGAACGGAAAATGTGGTGTACTATACCCCTGCAGAAAGTGACAGCCGCATGTTTGGCGGAAACAGCAACTGGAGAGGACCGATCTGGTTCCCCATTAACTTCCTGATCGTGGAAAGTTTACAGCGATTCCATTTTTATTATGGGAACAGTTTAAAGGTGGAACTGCCGACCGGAAGCAGCGAAATGAAAAACCTTGACGAAGTAGCGCAGGATATCAGCAACCGGCTGTGCTCTATCTTCCTTAAAGACGAGGTAGGACAAAGGCCCTTTAATGGAGGAAATCCCAAGTTTAATTATGATGAGAATTTTAAAGATTATATTACATTTTTCGAGTATTTTCACGGAGATAACGGCCGTGGCGTCGGCGCATCCCACCAGACCGGCTGGACCGCTACGGTGGCAAAGCTCTTAAAACCGAGACAAAATTAATCGTAAGATTATATATTCATATAAAAGCCTTCTGTTACCGGAAGGCTTTTGTATTTGTGGTATATATCAATATTATAAATGAATAAATAGGGATTCCATAGTTATCATCTATTTAAAATTAAGCATTTACTGCATTTTAATCAATCTATAAAAAATTTAATACAAAACTGCATTCAGGAATGAATTTTTGACATCAAATCCCTATATTAGCAGTAGAAAAAATAAAAATTATTTATGAAAAGAAAACTACTCACTTTTACCGGATTAATTCTTGCCGGTATGTTTACGAACCAATTGTATGCACAAGACTATCAACCATTTACAGTTCAAAGCGGTTTTAACGCCGATGTAATTGCGAATGGAGTCGGAACATCTGCCTCTTCAACGAATAATGATGTAGACGGAGTAAGTTATGCATTTGTTTCCCGGGATTTTCAATTAACAGCAACCAGTGCAGCGCTAACTTATGGTCTTCCCATTAACGGTATTATTAATTCTGCCGTAGCCTCAACCTCCGGACTGACTTACCAACTGGGATCTTACAGTGCCAATAATTCTTTAAGACTTCAGACCGCAGGTGACAGCGGAACTTTACAGTTCTCAAACCCTCTCTCTGCAACAGTAGTCTATATGCTGGCAACAGGCGGAAGCGGAAACTGTACGGTAGATGCAACGGTAAATTTTACGGATAATACTTCACAAACTTTTACCGGTGTTGCCATTAACGATTGGTATGGCGGAAGCAGTTATGCCATCCAGGGAATCGGAAGGATCAACAAGACCAATGATAATCTTGAGTCAGGTTCCGGAACCAATCCGAGACTGTATCAGCTTCCTCTGGCCATTGACGCAGCGAACCAGTCCAAAACGGTGAAAAGTGTAACGGTTACCAAAACAGGAACGGGAGGAATCCCTAATATCTTCGGTTTTGCGGCCAACGCTTTTAATGCATGCGGTACGCCTGTCAATATTACAGCAGCAACGACCATGACAGGGGCAACCCTGAGCTGGACAGTTCCTACCAGCGGTGCTCCGGCTTCAGGTTACCAATACTATCTCAGCACCTCTTCTACTGCTCCTACTGCTACAACAACGCCTACCGGAACGGTAGCTTCAGGAACTTCAGTAAATTTAGGCAACTCCCTTACCACCGGACAAACGTATTATTTCTGGGTGCGTTCCAACTGCGGAGGTTCTTCACAAAGCTTCTGGAGAATGAAGCAATTCGTACCGGGCCAGATTTCAGCTACTTATACTGCCGGAGATATCAATACCCAGTATTCATCATCTGTAAGTACAACATCAACGACAAACTGTCCGGGGACTTTGTCAATTACTATTCCTTCAGGATATAAAGTACAATCTACAGATGTGTCTTACACAATGACAACAGCAAGCAACGGTTGGATGGCTGAGCAAAGAAGCCTACTGGTATGTTCAACAAACGGAACCGCTGAAGCTGCCGTAAGCTCCGGATCCGGTTCATCCACAGGAACCTATTCTTATAACAGAACAGGTCTTACCATTGCCAATAATCTTACCGGAACTGTGAACTATGAGCTGAGAGCATGGAGGACTTATGGTGGTTCAGATTGCAACGCAGATTATAATAAAGTAGATAACGGAACCTATACAGTAACCTTAACCTTACAGCCGGCTTCAGCATTGGCAACCAATGAGGTAAGCACTAAAGGAAATGAAAGAATCGCTTATCCGAATCCATTTGCCGATACCCTTTATCTTGAAAAAGCGGAAAACGTGAAAAAAGCGGTATTAACAGATCCTTCAGGAGTTGTGGTAACCACTGTTGAAAATCCTTCCTCTGCCTTATTCTTAGGCGGAATTAAATCCGGAATGTATATTCTTACCTTAACCATGAAAGACGGTTCTGTGAAGAGTATGAAAACGATTAAAAAATAAATAGTTTACACATTCATACTAAAAACCCCGGTCGGAATATTTCTGACCGGGGTTTTGTTTTGGGTGCTTTTAAAATTTTATGCCTCTGCCATTTCTCCGTTGACGAAAACTTCATAATCAATTTCCACATTCGGTTCCAGCGTCTTGGAAACCGAGCAGTACTTTTCGAAAGACAACTGGGCTGCTTTATAGGCTTTCTTAGGATCGATATTCCCTTCCAGAAGAAATTTTACTTTAATGGACTTAAAAGGTTTTGCATCATCCACAGGAATCCGTTCACCTTCCACTTCAGCCTGGAATCCCGTAATTTCCTGACGCTGCTTTTTCAGGATAGCTACCACGTCGATTCCACTGCATCCGGCTACAGCCATCAATACACTTTCCATCGGGGAAACTCCCTTTGCTCCGGGCTGAGAAGTGTTATCCAGAAGAATTGAATTTCCTTGGGCATTGGTACATTCAAATAAAAAATCGTCGTTGATTCGGTTTAATGTTATTTTCATTTTAAATTTATTTTTCCGGTTCAGTTACCCCGATCATGACTCCAAAATCTCCGTCCTCCTGAATCCATTTTTTCTCAGGATAATAAGTTCTGGAAACATAGCCGTCAAGATACAAGGCTTTTTCGCATCCTGCGTTTTTAAAGACAGAAGCAAAATTATAAAAATTAACTTCGGTCTTGGACATAATGAAAACTATATTTCCATTTTTTAAAATCCCTACCCCGTTTCTGATGTTGGTATTTTTAGAATCTTTTTTAAAAATGGGATTGATCTTTCCATGAATCAGTAAAACCGGACCTGATTGGGTGGCATATTTTATATTAGAATTAAAAACAAAGCGCTTTGTTTCGGTTATTTCGGCATCCTTGTTTTTTGTGAGATAAAATACGCCGTTAGGCTGAAGATAAAAATTTCCTTTACCGGATAAAGTATCGAGATGATGCAGAATTTTAAAATTTTCGATATAAAGACCTTTCGGAATGTTGTTGATATTGAACATGCCGCCATTCATGGCAAACTTTAATCCTTTTTTATCCTGTTCTATTTTACGCTTCAGCTTGTTAATGCTTTTAAAAATGGTTCCGTCGTCGTCTTTCCAGTAAAAAGAAACATTTTCAACTTTAGGATTTACTTTAAAAATTACAAAATTATCCTCATGCTCAGCTTTTCTATTACAGGATAAAACAAAATAAAAACATAAAATAATTAGTGAAATTCTCAAAATCTGCATTTATAAAATTCCCCTAGCTTTAATCTCCAGGTATTTATTGATCACATCCACATTCAGGTTTTCCGGAAGCGTATAGACTGAATAAATCCCGTATTTCCTGAGTTCCTGAATAATCAGCTTCTTTTCAAACTCGAATTTTTCCGCGATAATTTCATCGTAAATCTCCTGCGAGCTTTCAGGATTTTTGTGAATTAAGGTCTGCAGTTCAGAGTTTTTAAAGAATATGACGACCAGCAAATGGTTTTTGGCAATCCCGCGCAGATATTTCAGCTGGCGGTTAAGGCCGTCAAGCGTTTCAAAATTGGTGAACAGCAGCACCAGGCTTCTTTGGTTCAAAGAATATTTCACATCCTGATACAGCCTGTTGAAATCGCTTTCAAAAAAATCCGTTTTGATGTTGTAAAGGGCCTCCGAAATTTTTCTCAGCTGTCCCGACTTGTTTTCTGCAGCCACTCTATTTTCCGTTTTTTTGGAAAAAGTCATCATCCCGGCACGGTCTCCTTTTTTCAGGATAATGTGGGATAAAGCCATCGTTGCATTGATCGAGTAATCCAGAAGGCTCAATCCGTTGAACGGCATTTTCATCGTTCTGCCTTTATCGATCAGCATAAAAATACGCTGGGATTTCTCATCCTGAAACTGGTTGACCATCAGGCGATTTGTTTTGGAAGTTGCTTTCCAGTTGATCGTCCGGATATCATCGCCCGGCACATAGTCTTTGATCTGCTCAAATTCCATGGTATGGCCAAGCTTCCTGATTTTTTTCATTCCGCCCAGAAGAAATTCGCTTTGTAAAGCCATCAGCTCATATTTTCTCAAATGGATAAATGACGGATAAGCCGGCAGATTGGCATCTTTCTGAAAGCTGAACCTTTTGGACACCAAACCTAAAGGTGACGAAACATAAATATGCAGGCTTCCAAAGTTGTACTCCCCCCTTTCCTTCGGCTCAAGTATATACTGGAAAAAAGTATTTTTCCCTGGTTCAATCTTTTTTTCAATTAAAAAATCCCTCTTCTGAAACTGAAACGGAATTTCATCAATCACGTTGGCATGAATCGGAAAGCCATAATTGTTTTTAATATCGATTTTGACGGGATTTTCATCGCCGTTCGACAGTTTTTCCGGAAGAATTCTCTGGGCTGAAATTCCTTTCTTCTGATTGAAAATAAGAAGTGCTTCGACCATTGCTGCCAGAAAACAGAGCAGGAGAGCCATATGTGCAACTCCCATAACCCACGGAAAGAAGAAGGCAAAAACATACAGTATTCCCACTGCGATGAGTGCGAAGAAAAAGCGTGTATGGATGTATAAGTTCTTCATTGACTATATGTTTATCTAAGCTGCAAAAACTGCAGCAGGGTTCTACCTCGGGATTTCTATTCCTTCCAAAATCTGCCTGATGATTTCATCAGCCGTCAGGCCTTCCATTTCCCGCTCCGGCGAAACGATCACCCGGTGCCTTAATACGGCGTAGCTTGCTTCCTTGATGTCTTCCGGTGTCACAAAATCCCGTCCCCTTAATGCAGCAAATGCTTTAGAGGCAGTTAATAAAGCTAAACTTGCTCTCGGAGAAGCACCAAGGTACAGAAACTGGTTTTCCCGGGTGTTGATGATGATTTTCGCAATATACTCTATCAGCTGTGCTTCCACAATGATTTCTTTTACCAGATGCTGGTAGTTTTTCAGCTGTTGCGCGGTAAGGATTTTCTGAACTACTTCGGTCTTATCTTCCTGCTTGCTTTCATGCTGGTTCCTGATGATCGCAATTTCCTGCTCAAGGTTCGGATAACCGACATTGATCTTGAATAAAAAACGGTCCAGCTGTGCCTCCGGAAGCCTGTAGGTTCCTTCGTGTTCAATAGGATTCTGAGTGGCTACCACCAGAAAAGGTTCTTCCATAATATACCGGATACCGTCCATCGTAATCTGTCTTTCTTCCATTACTTCAAACAAGGCAGCCTGCGTTTTGGCCGGCGAACGGTTGATCTCATCAATCAGAATGAAATTGGAGAAAATAGGACCTTTCTTAAATTCAAATTCAGAGTTTTTAACACTGAAAACGGAGGTTCCCAAAATATCGGAAGGCATCAGATCCGGTGTAAACTGAATCCTGCTGAACCCAACATCGATGGTTTTCGCCAATAGTTTTGCGGTAATGGTTTTCGCCACTCCCGGCACCCCTTCGATCAGGACGTGCCCGTTTGATAAAAGTGCAGCTAAAAGATGGTCAATCATGCTTTCCTGCCCGACAATAACTTTTGCAATTTCGGATTTTACTTTTTCAAGGCTCGTACGAAGTTCGGCCATATCAATCCGGGACTGAAACTGATCTTCTTTTTTATCAAGATTAATGAAGCTTTGAGGCTCCGTATTC
>JAKOOG010000367.1 GCA_022701545.1 Weeksellaceae bacterium
GCATATTTTAAAGGCAGCAAAGCCGCTGAATAAGCAGGCGACAGATATACATGCCTCATTAGTTCAGCTTGCTGATCCTATATTTGCTTCCTCACTACGCATAAGGAATAATATACTTTGCTAAAAAAATAGGAAATCCACTAAATATTGGAAGTACGTATTTCTTTTTCGATGAGAATGGAGTACATTTAAACTTCATCAATTTACATTTAAAATTTAAGCTGTCTTCGACACCTAATAAAAAAAATGAGTAATATTTCAGAAGAAAACAGAATAGCAAAAGATAAAAATGTCCTGATTGTTTTAAATAACCATCAGGAAATCAATGAGGAACTTCAGTATCTGATCGATAATTTCTGCGGAATTGTGGTTTATGACCTGAATGCGGATTTCACCAACAAAAAAATATACATCTGTGGAGATTTGCACAACATTGGCGAGGATAGCCCTTTCCTGAATATCATCAAAGAATTTTCAGTGAATGATGAAAACATCAGTGAAGAAAAGTCGAAAGTTATAAGTGTTGGGGAGGTTCCTGTGATCGTCAGCAATTCGGGCGTTTATTTCCGAAAGCTTTTTCATGATGAAAATATTTTTGAAAAGGTCTGTTCCGAACATCATTTTCAGGAACTTACAGAATCCGATAAAGAGTCAAAAGCATTGAGAAAAGGAATTTATCTGAGTCAGGTGACCAATGAATCCGGCAGAGACGGAGAGGAAGAACTGCATTTCAATCTTCTGCGATGTTCCAGCAATCTGACGGGACCCACAGATAATTTCAGGGAAACGGACCGTAAAATCATTACTCTGCTCAACCGGTGCGCAGAAGAAACTTTCGGGTACAAAACCAAGCTGAATCATGCTTTGGTACAGATCTACGAAAATAAAAAGAAAACCACGGATGCTGGAAAGGAAGCCAAAGCCAGGATTAAAGCGCACTCGGACAAAACGAAGGACATGCCGAAAGAAGGGCTGATTGCGTTCTGTACTTTTTACGACGATTCCAATTCCAAACATCTGAAACCTTCTGAAACGGATCCGTTTGATGTATGCTATAAACAAACCAGTGCATTGACGAGACTTCATTTCAGGCTGAAAAAAACCGTTGAAGACGAATCTCTGCAAAAAGAATTTACCGTTACTTTATATCCGGATTCCGCATTTATCATTCCACTTTCTACGAACAGGCTTTATACACATGAGATCCGTCCTTCCATTCTGAGCGTTGAGCAGATTCCGATAAGGATGGGTTATGTGGTCCGTTGCTCGAATCTTGAGGCTGTGTACCGGGACCATCGGACGTATATTAAAGAAGACGACGAGTATATTATGTTGGAACAAATGACGCCGGAAATGCAGGCCGAACTGCGGAATTCTTATTATGAAGAAAACATGACTGAAAATAAAGTCAGATATAATAAAACGCATTTCAGTATGAATTCAGGTGATTATGAAAAACCTCTGTTATAATGAATACTTCCGGATTTTATAAAATAACACTTTCTGAAAGGCAAAATTTATTTCAAAAGCTTATCGATTCTGTTGATTTTGAGGTAACGGGAAAAGGCAGGCTTGGCACTCATCTGGTAAGTGAGAACAATGGAAAAATACCGCTCGTAAGAACAACGACTCGGTTTCAAAACCCGGCAAATGTATTTTCTGATTTCCATTACCCGATTATTAAAGAAATAAATGCCTGTATTTTATCGGAAAAAATCGATTTGCCTGAACAGAATTTTAACAATGCTTTATGTGAAGTATATCATTCTTCATATTCTAAAATGGGGTTTCATTCTGATCAGGCTCTGGATCTGGAAGATCATTCTTCTATTGCCCTGTTTTCCTGTTATGAAAACCCCGCCATTCTGCAGGAAAATCAGCAAAGAAAACTGGTTTTAAAAAACAAAATGACCGGGGAGGAATCTGAAATGGTATTGGATCATCATTCAGTGGTTTTATTTTCGGTAGAGACCAATAAAAAATTTCAGCATAAAATTATTCTGGATGTAAAGAACAATATGGATAACAGATGGCTCGGAATAACATTCAGGACTTCCAAAACTTTTATAAAATTTGAAGATCAAAAACCCTATTTTCCTGCCGGGGAATTGCTGACCCTCGCTGACGAAGAGAAAGAAAAAGAATTTTTTCAGCTAAGAGGCCGGGAAAACCGGTCGCTGGAATTTACTTATCCCGAATTGTTTTACACCATAAGCCCTGCTGATCTTCTGACTCCCAATAACAAAAATACCTTTAAATACTAATCATGAAAAAATTATTTATTACCTCTACTCTACTTATCCTATTATTTTCCTGCGGAGAAAACAGATCTGAAAACAAACCTCTTATTGAAAATGCCGTTGATAACACAGATCCATCTCTTAAAGGTTCATTTGGGAGCAACCGGTACAATGACAATGTGATCGATGAAATTTATTCTGCGTTGATTAAAAATGATAAAAAATTATCTGCTCTCGATGATAAAATTCTGAAAGTCCATGAAGAGGAATTAAAAGTTATTAATCAGTACGAAAATATTTTCACCAAATCCGACGTTTATTATCGTGATGCTAAGAATAAAATTAACAGCGTAACAGATTCTCTTTTAAAGCATCAGATTGAAAATGAGATTAAATTAAGTGCCGGAAAATATGATTTAAAGGTTAAAAATATCAAGGCTTTAATTTCGCGGATTTCTAAAAATACGGAGACAATTAATAATTTATATACCGTATTCAAAATCAGGAAAACCCTGCCGGAAATCGAAAAATACCAGAATGCCCACCCTTTGAAAACAGGCAGCCTGGAGCATTTTATCGGAAAACAGAATCAATTGCTGAATGAATTGAAAAATGTAAAATAATGAATTCCATTTCAATCATCGGAGCCGGAATCGGAGGTTTGACCCTGGCTAATATCCTGAAAACTCATGACCTTGATTTTAAAATTTATGAATCTGCACCGGAAATAAAACCGGTGGGTTCCGGAATTATGATGGCCATTAATGCCATGCAGATTTTTGATAAGCTCGGACTGAAAGAACAGATCGAAGAAGCCGGGCATAAAATCCACAGCATTTCCGTAACCGATCACCGTCTGAAAAATATTTCAACCACCAATGTTCTAGCCCTGGAAAGAAAATACAATTCGTGCAACGTTGCCATTCACCGGGCCGACCTTCAAAGGATTCTGGCAGAAAACATCGGCTTTGAAAAAATTAACCTTCAGCATTCTCTGGTTAAAATTCGGAAAGAGGAAAATTACCACCTTCGTTTTGAAAACGGCAACGAAATCGAAAGCCGGATCGTTTTCGGGGCCGATGGGATCCATTCAAAAGTCAGGACGCAGATATTACAGACCGGAAAAATCCGGGATACCGGACAGATCTGCTGGCGCGGGCTTGCCGATTTTGACCTGCCGGAACAATACAACCGGGAAGCCGTGGAAGCCTGGGGAAAAGGAAAGCGTTTCGGTTTTGTAAAAATGGCCGGCAAAAAAATATACTGGTACGCCGTTATCAATAAAGGACTGCATAAGCGTTACCAAAGTATGGCAGAAAATTTCCACGGCTTCCATCCGATGATTACTGATATTATTGAAGCAACCCTACCGGAAAATGTCATCCTGAATGAACTGACCGACCTCGCTCCCATCCCGAAATGGTATGCCGATAACCTGTGCCTGATCGGTGATGCCGCCCATGCTACGACTCCGAATCTTGGCCAGGGTGCCTGCCAGTCGATTGAAGATGCTTATGTTATCGGAAAATTGTTGCAGCATACGGATTACTTCAATCAGGTTTTTAAAGATTTTCAGAACATCAGAAGAAAAAAAGTGGATGATGTGGTCGATACGAGCTGGAAGATCGGGCAATTTTCCCAATGGGAAAAAGCCACGGCTTTACGGAATTTCCTGATGAAGATGGTGCCGGAACGTTTCAACCGGAAACTGGTAGAACGGGTTGTGGAATTGGAAATGTAGTATTTAATAGGCTGGAAGAAAAAAGCTGGAGGCTTTTTCTGCCGGTAGTACAGCCAGAAGGGTAAGAAATAAAAAGGATTAAATCCAACTTAAGGTTATTATTATTTTATTCACTCAATTATCTGTGAAAATAAACAAGAATACCTGAATATTAGTTTAAAAATCCGAAATTTGCAGGTATGAGCATTCAGGAAAATTACAACGCTATTAAAAGCCAGCTTCCTTCCGGGGTCCAGCTGGTTGCCGTTTCAAAGACCCATCCGGTTTCAGCCATTCAGGAAGTTTATGATCTGGGACAGAAGGTTTTCGGTGAAAATAAAGTGCAGGAAATCACCGAGAAATACCCGCTTCTTCCAAAAGACATCCGGTGGCACCTCATCGGGCATCTTCAGACCAACAAAGTAAAATACATCGCCGGATTTATCGATACCATCCAGAGCGTGGATTCTGAAAAGCTGATTCGCGAAATCGATAAGGAGGCGGCAAAAAACAACCGTACGATCAACGTCCTGCTTCAGGTAAAAATTGCTGAGGAAGAAAATAAATTCGGACTGGAAATCAGCGAAGCCAAAGAGCTGTTCACAAATTACAGGCAAGGGGCATTTCCGAATGTAAAAATCAATGGACTGATGGGACTGGCAACTTTTACAGACGACCGGGACCAGATCAGGAAGGAATTTCTGATCCTGAAAAAGCTGTTCGATGAATTAAGCCAAATACAGGCTTTTGAAACTTTATCCATGGGTATGAGCGACGATTTCCCCGTTGCCATTGAATGCGGGGCTAATTCCATCCGTGTCGGATCGGCCATTTTCGGAAAAAGGGATTATTCTCAATAGTGGATTAGGTACGGTTTTTGCTAATAATTCAATCAAAAAAATCTAAATTTGCAACTATGCAAAAAATCCTTATTGTAGAAGACGAAAAAGCAATCTCAGGAGTACTCCAAAGTATCCTATCTGACGAACTTACCGAATATGAATTTGTAATTGCCGAAGACGGACTTGAAGGTTATAAGCAAATCGAAAAAGAAGATTTCGCCCTGATCATTTCCGATATCAAAATGCCCAAGCTTTCCGGAACCGAACTTTTGAAACAGAGTTTAGCCTTAAAACCGGAATCCACCTTTATTATGATCTCAGGACACGCAGACATCGATTCTGCCGTTTCCTGCCTGAGAGACGGGGCTTACGATTTCATTTCCAAGCCTATCGACATCAACAGACTAATTACCAGTGTAAAAAATGCTTTGGCGAAAGAAACGCTGAAGAAAGAAAATAAAAGCCTTCAGACCGAAAACAAAACACTGAAGAAAAAGGTAAATAAAAAATACCAGATGATCGGTGAATCGGCAGGTCTGAAGAAAATCCAAGACATGATCGAAAAAGTTGCCGTGTCTGATGCAAGGGTTTTGATTACCGGACCGAACGGTGCCGGAAAAGAGCTGGTAGCACATGCCATCCATAACCAAAGCGACCGGGCGAGAGGTCCGATGGTGGAAGTTAACTGTGCTGCGATCCCGTCGGAACTTATCGAGTCTGAATTGTTCGGGCACGTAAAAGGGTCTTTTACGGGAGCTATCAAAGACAAGCAGGGAAAATTCGAACAGGCCAACGGCGGTACGATTTTCCTGGATGAGATCGGAGATATGAGCTTAATTGCCCAGGCCAAAGTATTGCGGGCACTTCAGGAAAGCAAAGTTTCTCCTGTAGGCAGCGATAAGGAGATAAAAGTTGACGTAAGGGTTCTTGCAGCAACCAATAAGAATATGCAGAAGGAAATCGAAACGGGCAGATTCAGGGAAGACCTTTACCACAGACTTTCTGTGATTGAAATCTATGTTCCGCCATTGGATGAAAGAAAAGAAGACATCAGGCTTTTGGTTGAACATTTCTCAGGAATGATCTCCGATGAGCATGGTACGGCAATGAAAAAGTTTGATGACAAGGCCATTGATGCTTTAAAGGCATTATCATGGACCGGAAATATCAGAGAGCTGAGAAACGTTGTGGAGCGATTGATTATTTTAGGAGGAAACACCGTTTCTGCCGAAGACGTTGCAAGTTTTGTAAGGAAATAATGTAATTATTACTTTAAATAAATTATGAAAATTGCAGTACACCGTTACTGCAATTTTTTTTTGAATAAACGATACGATGAACTTTTTAAATAAAAAATACACGAAAGAATGCCTTACCCTTGCGCTGCCGGTGATGCTGACGCAGGTGGGCCAGGTTTCAGTGAATCTCTTTGACAACATTATTGTCGGAAATCTTCTGGGAGCCGATGCCCTGGCTTCGGTTTCCCTGGGGAATGCCGTGTTTTTCTCCATGTTTGTATTGGCGTTAGGATTTTCCTTTGCTATCCCGCCACTGGTATCCCAGGCACATTCCCAGCATGACCATCAGACGATCAATTCGGTTTTCAGCCATGGTTTTATTATCAATATGACCGTGGGAATTCTGCTGATGGGGATTTTGCTTTTGGGAATGCCGCTGCTCTATCATTCAGGACAGCCGGAAAAGATCATTCCGGATACTGTTGACTTTTTAACGATCATGGCCATCAGTATTGTTCCGTTCATGGCTTTTCAGACATTGAGGGAAGTTTCTGAGGGGCTGTCTTATACCATTGGAGTTACGAAGGCTACGATTATTGCCAATGTTATTAATATCGCGCTGAATTATGTATTCATCAAAGGACTTTTCGGCCTCCCGCCGATGGGGGTGAAAGGTTCTGCCCTGGCAAGCCTGATCGCCCGGATTTTTATGGTGGTCTTCCTGTATTTTGTTTTACTGCATGAAAAGAAAACCAGGCAATACATCAGGGATTTCTCCTTGAAAGTTCAGGTATTCAGCAAAGCCGTATTTGAAAACATGATACGGCTGGGATTCCCGACTGCTTTACAGATGTTCTTTGAAGTGACGGCATTTGCAGGGGCTGCCTTTATCTGCGGATTAATCTCGGCACACGATATTGCCTCCCATCAGATTGCGCTGAGCATGGCTTCGTTTACCTTTAACCTGTGCATCGGCTTCAGTGTGGCTTCTACCGTGATGATCGGAAGAAAAGTTGGGGAAGGGAATTTTGTGGAACTGAGAAAAGTCGGGATCAACAATCTGAAGATCGCTTTTATCTTCATGTGCATCTGCGGGGTTATTTTTGTTCTGGGCCGGAACATTCTCCCGACGTTCTTTACCAAAAAGGAAGAAGTTGAGGTGATTGCGCTGGCAGCCAAATTGATGATCATCGCCGCCTTGTTCCAGCTGTCGGACGGTATCCAGGTCACGGCTCTCGGAATGCTCAGAGGATTGCAGGATGTAAAGATCCCGTCCATTTACACCTTTATCGCGTATTGGATCATTACCATTCCATTAGGATATTTCCTTTGTTTTAAACTGAAAATAGGCGCTCTCGGAATGTGGATTGCCTTAGGACTCGGCCTGACGGTCTCGGCAGTCATGCTGGTGAAGCGGTTTCTGAATTTGTCTGCAAAAAGAATTAAGCAGAATGTATAATAGAAAAGCGGTCCTTTGGGATCGCTTTTCTATTTATATTTGTTATTTATACTTTATTAAATGGATTTAACATCACGTGATTTCAGAAGGCTATCCTTATCTTTTGATCCTTCTTTTTCTAGATTAGAAAACATTGTTGAAGGTTTAAATAATGGTATTGAACATATAATTTGTGTAATGAGGATGAAAGCCCTGAGCAATTTTATGATCTTTTGCAAGATGTAATATTAGTTCTTGCTCTTTCGGACTATATTATCTCAAAAACAGACCGCTACAAACAGGTTTTTGAAAAATATGCTTTAGATGTTACAAATTATCCTATTTATAATGGAATTAAAATTTTGAATAAAAACAGAGATTTCATTCAGATTAGTAAAATTTTAAAGTCATGGAGAAATCAGATTGTTTATATTCAATATGAAGTTGATTAAATCTTTGAAATTAGTGAAAACTAGTCTTTCAATTATATGACGATAATAAATTACCCTACTCTTTTTCCCAAAATCACCAAAGTCCTCTCCACCCCATCCAGCACGGCGACATCCGGAAAGACACCCCAGTCCTCAAAACCGAAATGACGGAATAATTTCAGGCTGGGTTCATTATGCAGAAAGATAAATCCCAACAACGTTTTCACGTCAAACTTCGGTGCATTATCGATACAATATTGCAGGACTTTTT
>JAKOOG010000403.1 GCA_022701545.1 Weeksellaceae bacterium
ACCACCTCATGGGAAGCTTTACGCTGTTCGCCGTCCTTGGCAAACTCAGCCTCCAATGCAGAATATGCCGCTTCTTCTAATTGAGCGTTAGGATTGCTTTCAACCTCGATACCTTTAGCCTGTAAAAATTCTACTAACCTGGACATCGAAATGTTGAACTCCTTAACCGCTTTATTTAATCTAATTTTTGGCATCTATATTATTTACTATTTTTTTAATTCTTAAAATTAAAGTATTTCTTTTTACTGTTTATTAAAATTTACTTAAAAATCTTAATCCTCGAATTCTTCTCTGAGAATACGTTTCACATCCTCAATCGTTTCTTCTTCCAGGTCAACCATGTTAAGCAAACTCTCAGTTTCTTTATCGAGAACTGATTTTGCAGTTGTAAGACCTACTTTTCTAAACTCATCCAAAATCCACTGCTCGATATCGTCATTGAATTCTCTTAATTCAACATCATCATCTTCGCTGGACTCTCTGTGCACATCAATCTCATAACCTGTCAACCAAGAAGCAAGTCTGATATTCTGACCCTGTTTACCGATCACTTTGGAAATCTCTTCAACCGGAGTATATACCAATGCATATTGCTGCTCCTCGTTGATGTCGATTTTATTAATGGTAACATTACCTAAAGCTCTCTTTACCAGAATTTCAGGGTTTTTAGACCACTGAATAACGTCGATGTTCTCATTTCTCAACTCTCTTACCACGCCGTGAATTCTTGATCCTTTCACCCCTACGCAGGCTCCTACCGGATCTATTCTGTCGTCGTAAGCATCCACTGCAATCTTCGCTTTCTCTCCAGGAATCCTCACTGCTTTTTTCAGCATAATCGTTCCGTCCTGGATTTCAGGAATTTCCAGCTCTAATAGTTTTTCTAAGAATTTAGGTGCAGTTCTGGAAATAATAATCTGCGGTTTTGAACCTTTGAAATCTACTGTTTCAACAATAGCTCTGATATTCTCACCTTTTTTAAAGAAATCGGATGGAATCTGGTTTTCTTTCGGCAAAATGAATTCGTTATCTTCATCATCCAGCAAAATTACGTGCTTGTGACGGATATGATGGATTTCCCCTACTACGATCTCCCCGATCCGGTCTTTAAACTGCTCATACAACATGGCATTGTTGTGCTCCTGCAATTTTGTAGCCAAGATCTGCTTCAGGGTAAGAATATTTCTTCTTCCTAACTGAGCAACAGGAATTTCCATGGTGAAATCTTCACCTACCTCAAAAGTCGGATCGATTTTTTTGGCTTCAGAGATTTCGATTTCCAGATCATCATCTTCGGACATCTCGTCTTCCACGATGATTTTATTTAAAAATATCTGAAAATCTCCTTTATCAGGATTTACAATCACATCAAAATGATCATCCGAATCATATCGTTTTCTCAAAAGGGTCTTTAGAGAATCTTCAATAATTGCCATAAGATCAATCTTACTGATCCCTTTTTCGTCTTTAAAATCACCGAAGGATTCAATCAACGCTATATTGTCCATTTACTTTTTTTCTTTTAAAATTTAATTGTTACTAATGCTTTCTTAATCTCAGAGTATGGAATTTCTTTTTCCTCCTCCACATCTACTTTTCCCTTACCGATTTCTTTGGGCTTCCGGTAACGCAGGATCAGCGTGATTTTTTCTTCATCTGTTTTCGCCAGTTCGCCTTCAATGGTCGTATCATCATTCAGTAAAACTTCGATTTCTCTTCCTATATTTTTAGCAAACCGTCTTGGAGTTGCCAGAGGCTCGCTTAGTCCTGCCGACATTACCTGCAGGCTGAAGTCGTGTTCTTCGCGATCCATATTGAATTCTATGGCCCGGCTTGCATCAAGGCAGTCCTGTAAAGAAACCCCATTGTCACCATCTAAAATCACCGTAATGTCATCCCCTGCAGAAAATTTCAAATCAATAAGAAATAAATCTGTTCTTGTTTCAAGGAACTCATGTAATAATTCTTCAATTCTTTTTCTAAACTCCATATATACTATAAAATCTTGATTTATCCGTACGAAAAAAGGCTTTCTTCCGAAGGCCTTCCCATATTTTTCCGTAAATCCAGTGCAAATATACAACTTTTTATCAAAAAAGCAAAATATCTTATTATCAATACGATAAGTTAATTTGCATTTGCATGAATTTAAAGATATAAATGATGGTATTTTTATTACTTTTGTGTCTTAATTTTTAAAAACATACATTTTGAACATTACTATTGTAGGAACAGGCTATGTAGGTTTGGTTACAGGAACCACACTGGCAGAGCTTGGCAATTCAGTATACTGTGTAGATATTGATGAAAAAAAAGTAGAAGGTATGAAAAACGGCGTTGTTCCCATCTATGAGCCGAATCTTGAAGAAATGTTTCTAAGAAACATCCAGGCGGAGAGATTGTTTTTCACAACCGATTTAAAAGAAGCATTAGATAAGAGCGAAGTTATCTACCTGGCCTTGCCCACTCCTCCGGGAGGCGACGGATCTGCAGATCTTTCCTACGTTCTGAAGGTAGCCAATGACATCGGTGAAATGATGACCGAATATAAAGTGATCGTTAACAAAAGTACCGTTCCTGTAGGTACTGCCGATAAAGTACAGGAAGTGATCGCTTCCAGGACCCAGATTTCTTTTGATGTGGTGTCCAACCCCGAATTTTTAAGGGAAGGTTTTGCTGTGGAAGATTCCATGAATCCCGCAAGAGTGGTGGTAGGCTCAAGCTCCGACAAAGCCAGAGATATTATGGCCAAGATCTATCAGCCGTTTACCAATACCGGAATCCCTATCATTTTCATGGATGAAAAATCTTCCGAACTCACAAAATATGCCGCCAATTCATTTTTAGCGGTAAAAATCACTTTTATGAACGAGATTGCGAACTACTGTGAAAAAGTAGGAGCCGATGTTGATAAAGTAAGACTGGGCATGGGGAGTGACGATAGGATCGGTCAGCGGTTTTTATTCCCCGGGATCGGATATGGAGGAAGCTGTTTCCCTAAAGACGTCAAAGCATTAATAAAATCCGGGAAACAGGAAGACTTCAATTTCCAGATTCTTGAAGCAACAGAAAATGTAAATCTTGCCCAAAAAGTAATTCTTGTCTCGGAAATTGAAAAGTATTTCGGCGGAAACATCGAAGGGAAAAATATTGCTGTTTGGGGACTGGCCTTTAAAGCCAATACAGACGACATCCGTGAAGCCTCATCACTGGACAACATTGCCCTGTTGCTCGAAAAAGGCGCAAAGATTGTTGCCTACGATGCGATCGCAGAAAACAACGTTAAAAAGCTGTTGGGAGACAAAATTCAATATGCGAAAAGCATGTACGAAGCCCTGGAAAATGCAGACGCTTTACTGATCGCTACCGAATGGCCTGAATTTAAAAATCCGAATTTCGAACTGATGGCCCAGAAAATGAACAGCAAGGTTATTTTCGACGGCAGAAATATGTATCCTTTAGAAATTCCCGAACAGAACGGATTTTATTATAAGAGTATCGGACGTAAAACAATTGCCGCCCATGGAGCTTCCTAAAATAGCTGTTCTTGTTCCGTGCTATAACGAAGCCCTCACCATCGGAAAAGTGATAAATGATTTTAAAAACCATCTTCCACAGGCAGAAATCTATGTTTACGACAACAATTCGAAGGACAATACAATAGCCATTGCCCGGGAAGCCGGCGCTATGGTAAGGAAAGAAAAACGACAGGGAAAGGCCAATGTTGTTTTTAAAATGTTCAGGGAAATTGAGGCGGACCTCTATATTATGATCGACGGTGATGACACCTATCCCGTAGAATGCATCCGGGAAATGGTGGACCAGTTTATTGAAAACAATTGTGACATGCTGGTTGGTGACCGGCTTTCCAATAAAAGCTACAAGAAAGAAAATAAAAGGGCTTTCCATAATTTCGGAAACAGCCTTGTCCGCAGCCTGATTAATGTATTTTTCGGCTCCGAACTGAAGGACATCTTATCCGGTTACCGGATTTTTTCCAAAAAATTTGTCAAGAATTATTCAAGCTCCATTAAGGGATTTGAGTTGGAAACAGACCTGTCCATTTATTCTTTGCATTATGGAATGGCCATTGAAGAATATTCCATCAACTACAGGGACCGGCCGGAAGGAAGCGTTTCCAAACTGAATACTTTCACCGACGGTTTTAAAGTAATCAAACTGTTTTTCAACCTGGTAAGGCTTTATAAACCGCTGTTGTTTTTCGGATCGGTCTCTCTTATTCTTTTGATTGCAGGGATGATTTTTATGATTGTACCGATCAGAGAATATTTTGAATATAAATATGTATATAAGGTCCCGACACTGATATTTTCCATCATGCTGACTATTGTGGCGCTGCTTGCCTTTGCCACAGGACTTATTCTGGATAACATCAGCATTATTGATAAAAAAAATTTTAAAGTACGGTATAACAACACAAAATGATTCATGAAAGAAAAATTTATTTTTCTTCTTTTTACGGCTGTATTTTTCCTCAATACACAGTTTAATCTGTTCCAACTGATCCCTCATGATAAATTTGAGTACAGCAGGCTTGAAGAATCGGAAACCCTGGTGATAGGTAAGCTGATCGATTCGCAGCATGGCTCGATATTCGATGACGGAGGGTTTACGGGAACGTTTTATTATGATAAAATTTCCGGAAGAAGTGCCGGTGGCAAAAAAGCTTACGAGAACTATCTCACCAATGTTTCCTCTCCGAAATTTTATTACGATCCCTACAAATCACAAATCGGCGGACAGGCTATTTTATACAGCATTTTCGATAAGATATTCGGACTGGACAATAAGACAAACCTCTTGATTTTCCGGATGCTTAATTCTTTAGCACTGAGTATTCTCCTTACTTTCTTTTTAATCTGGGTTAAAAGAAAATTCGGGTTGGCTGCTGCTGCAGTTTCATTTGTGCTGCTTCTCCTAAACTACTGGATATTTCTTTATGGGAAAAGCACCTGGTGGTGCAGCTGGGTCTATTTTATGCCTTTTATATATGGACTGTTTTTTTTCGAAAAATACCGCTCGGCAGAGTACAGGAAGTACATCATCCGATTTTCATTTTTATTTTTTGTGAAATTCTGGTTTACAGGGTTTGAATTTATTACCGTATTCCTGATCTGCTCAGCGATGCCTTATCTGTATTACACTTTTGAAAGCAAAGCTTCTTTTTACTTTCATCTTATCAAAAGGCACTTCATCATTACGGCAATCCCCCTACTCTTATCCGTTGCTTTCCAGCTATTCCAGTTCAAGCTTTTAACAGGGAATTTCAAAGAGGGCCTTAACCATCTGGCAGAAGCCTATCTGAGAAGATCCAGCGGGGATTATTCTTATGAAAAAGAATTTGCTTACCTGAATACCTTTAAGAGTTACCATCTGGATATTATCATCCGATATATGGGAAATTCTTTCATCAGTGAAGACCTGACGCAGATAAAAATTCCTTTCGCGGTTCTTATCTCTGCCGGAATAATCTGTTCCATCCTGCTGTATAGAAAGAATAGAGAGAGGAGGCTTATAGGAGCAACATGGTTTTCTGCTCTTGCTCCGCTCAGCTGGTTTATTTTATTTGAAGAACACGCACACATCCATAAACACATTGATTTTTTTATCTGGTACTGTCCGTTTCTTATATTAGTTATACTTTTAATATCTTTGACATCAACTTCGTTTTTTAAAACAATAAAATGAAAAATATAATCATCACCGGAGGAGCGGGTTTTATCGGTTCCCATGTCGTAAGAGAGTTTGTAAAGAACAATCCCGGCACAACAATCATTAACCTTGACGCGCTTACTTATGCCGGAAATCTCGAAAACCTGAAGGACATTGAAAATGAGCCGAATTACGTTTTTGAAAAAGCAGACATTACAAAACCTGAAGAATTAAGAAAAATATTCGAAAAATACAATCCGGACGCGGTGGTGCACCTTGCTGCAGAAAGCCATGTGGACCGGAGCATTACGGATCCGATGGCATTCATCAACACCAATGTTAACGGAACCGCCAATCTTCTGAATCTTTGTAAGGAGTTCTGGACTTTGAATCCGGATCATACCCACGGAAGATTCCCGGATGAAAAAAGAACCCATCTTTTTTATCACGTTTCTACCGATGAAGTATACGGCAGTCTGGGAGAAACCGGATTCTTCCTGGAAACGACGGCTTACGATCCGCAGTCGCCGTATTCGGCATCCAAAGCAGCTTCTGACCATTTGGTAAGAGCCTATGGGAATACCTATGGAATGCCGTTTATTATTTCCAACTGCTCCAACAATTACGGGCCGAACCATTTCCCTGAAAAGCTGATCCCACTTTGCATTTCAAACATTATTAACGAAAGACCTCTGCCGATCTACGGTGATGGGAAATATACCAGAGACTGGTTATTTGTGATTGATCATGCAAAAGGCATTCACCAGATTTTCAATGAAGCCAGAACAGGTGAAACCTACAACATCGGCGGATTCAACGAATGGCAGAATATCGACCTGGTAAAAGAGCTAATCAAGCAGATGGATGCCAAACTGGGAAGACCGGAAGGTTATTCTGAAAAACTGGTGACTTTTGTAAAAGACCGGCCGGGCCACGACAAACGTTATGCTATCGATGCGACCAAGCTTAATAAAGACCTGGGATGGAAACCGTCGGTTACTTTTGAAGAAGGATTGGGAAAAACCATCGACTGGTATCTTGATAATAAAGAATGGCTAGAGCATGTAACCAGCGGGGATTACCAGAAATACTACGAAAAACAATACAACTAATAAAACACACATAATCAGATGAAAGGCATCATTTTAGCCGGAGGTTCCGGAACAAGACTTTACCCTCTCACCATCGCGGTCAGCAAGCAGCTGATGCCCGTTTACGACAAGCCGATGATTTACTATCCGCTGTCTACCCTATTGCTGGCAGGCATTCAAGATATTTTAATCATTACGACCCCCCACGATCAGCCGGGCTTCGTTAAATTACTGGGAGACGGCTCGCAGATCGGATGTAATATCGAATATATGGTTCAGCCAAGCCCGGACGGACTGGCACAGGCCTTTATTCTGGGAGATTCCTTCATCGGAAACGATGCGGCGGCACTGGTGTTAGGTGATAATATTTTTTACGGTTCCGAAATGGGGACCCTGCTTAAAAATAAAACCAATCCGCAAGGAGGCGTTGTTTTCGCTTACCATGTTTCAGATCCTGAGCGTTACGGAGTGGTGGAATTTGATGGTCATTTCAAAGCAGTTTCTATCGAGGAAAAACCTTTGCAGCCGAAATCCAATTATGCGGTTCCGGGATTATATTTCTATGATAATGATGTCGTTGAAATTGCCAAAAACATAAAGCCTTCGCCAAGGGGCGAGCTTGAAATTACAGACGTAAACAATGTATACCTGCAAAACGGAAAACTCGAAGTCGGCGTACTCGATCGGGGAACGGCATGGCTGGACACCGGAACTTTCGATTCTCTGAATGACGCTTCCGAATTTGTACGCGTGATTGAAAAAAGACAGGGCTTCAAAATAGGATGTATTGAGGAAATCGCTTTCAGGAATAAATTCATTAATGAAGAAAAATTACTGGAAACGGCAGCAAAATACGGAAAAAGCGGCTATGGGGAATATCTGAAGCAGCTGGTGAAAGCATAGTTAATTTTATGCCTTGCATGGCCGGCAGAACCATTTATTTTCAGCAGCATCTGTTTGTTTATAAGCACTGTATTTGCTGAAAAATCGCATCCGTCTTTATTTGAACTTTACTAAAAATTGTATTTTGAAAACCACCGTTTATACTTCTGATAAAAAGACTCATTTTTTTCAGGAACTTAAAGCTATTTACAGAGATACAAGATCCTCCAGCTTTCTGGCGTACCAGATGGCAAAGCGGGATCTGCAGTCGCAGTACCGGCAGTCTCTTCTCGGCTTTTTTTGGGCCTTTGCCCCAATTATCACCAACTCTCTGGTTTGGATATTTTTAAACAGTTCGGGTACAGTAAACGTTAATGCAGAAAGCAGCATTCCTTATATTGCCTTCGTAGTCATCGGCACCACACTATGGAGCATCTTTACAGAAAGTCTGCTTATTCCTCTTACTTCGGTAAACGCGGCCCGGTCCATTCTTTCCAAAATTAATTTTCCGAAAGAAGCATTACTGATATCCGGTCTTTATAAAATGCTTTTCAACCTGCTGCTGAAAATCCTTCTTATTGTCGGAATTCTTATTATTTATGGAATAAAACCCGGCTATGAAATTTTATTTTTTCCTTTTACCTTATTTGTAATTACGGTTTTTTCTTTTATGCTGGGGCTGTTCTTTACGCCGATCGGACTCATTTATACAGACATCAGCCGCCTGGTAACTACCGCTATATCTTTTATCATGTATATTACACCGGTAGTGTACGCCGTTCCTACCAAAGGACTCTTCAAAAAGCTTTTTGCCGTTAATCCATTGACATATATGTTCAACGACGCCCGGAACAGCCTCATCGGTCAGCCTCTCGAAAATATTACGTTTCTGCTTATTGCAGCAGGGTTCAGTTTTCTGTTTATGTTAATAGGTTTGGTTATTTTCAGGAAATCCATGCCGATCATCATCGAAAAAATAGGGGGATAATATGAAAAATCACGAGAAAGAAATATTGGTTTCCGTACAGAATGTATCCAAGAAGTTTTCAATGAATATGAAATCTTCGCTGAAATACGGAGCACTGGATATTATTAAAAGTACCTTAGGGATAAAAATAAATAAAGATATCCGTCCGAATGAATTCTGGGCTGTAAAAGACATCAGTTTTGAGCTGAGACGAGGAGAATGTATCGGACTGATCGGACACAACGGAGCAGGAAAAAGCACTCTTCTGAAAGTGCTCAACGGCCTGTATGCTCCGGATAAAGGACAGATCGTGATGAGAGGCAAGATCGGGGCACTGATTGAATTGGGGGCAGGATTTAATCCGATCCTTACCGGCCGTGAAAACATTTATAATAATGCTTCAATCCTGGGATTTACCAAAAAGGAAGTAGAAGATAAAATGGCCTCCATCATTGCATTTTCCGAAATAGAACAATTCATCGATATGCCGGTTCAGAATTATTCCTCGGGAATGAAAGTGAGACTGGGCTTCGCTATTGCCGCCCATCTTGAACCAGATATCCTGATTATTGATGAGGTTTTGGCTGTAGGAGATTTGGGATTTGTCCTGAAGTGTTTTAAAAAAATTGATGAATTACTTCCAAACACCGCATTGATTTTTGTTTCGCACAGCATGCCGATGATTTCGAGGATTTGTAATCAGATCATCCTTATGAATCATGGAAAAGTACAGTATCAAGGATCTAATATTTCTGATGGAATAGCACAATATTACGATCATTTTGATGACATGACGACTGCAACGGTATTGGAAAGCGGCAATGTTACAAATATTGAAGTACATACGGATAAAGTTTGTTTATGGGGTCAGGAATTGAAAATAAACCTTAAACTCAAGGTTAAGAACCTACAGCAGACACCTTCTATTTATTTCGTGATAAAAGATAAGGAACAAAGAGGAGTAGCCAGTTTTATCTGTCATGATTCACTAGCTGTAAATTACAATGAGCATTACATAGAGTACAATGTAACAATACCTAAAATTGAATTATCCAATGGAACTTATAATGTTGATTTAGGAATCTATGAAACGCTATTCAAAGGTCCCCTTGGCAGAATTTCCAATCTATTTACTTTTTCTGTCCGGGACGGAATAGAAACTTGGGAAGCTTTTTATTTAGAATCGAAATGGGACTTAAAACTTATTAGTGAGGATTAAAGATCATCATTTAAATTCTATATTTGTTCCAGGATGACAATTAAAAATTTACTTATATCAATTCTTCCAGTCTCATTAATTTCTAAATTGAAATCAATGTATTATTTCAAATATACTTTCAATAAGTATATTAAAAAAATTAATTGTGAAAGACTGTCACCAAGACAAATTTATAATAGAGAAATAAAGAGTTTTGACCTATTGATATACGATACAGCGTTTCCAAATCCAGTTTCAGGCTTTAGATTTGCTGAATTTAATGCTTTATTACAGGCATTCAAAAATGTAAAAATAATTGTTAATCCTACAGATTATCCTCAAATAAACCAAAGAAGCGAAATACATAAAGCCGACATAGCTAATCTAAAGACCACTCATCATATATCTTATCAAAAGACATTTGTCGGTACGGTGCAGAATATTAAGAATGCTAAATTGTTTTATTGCATATTCTTAAACAATATGTACGACAGCCTTCCCTATGTAGAACAGAAAAAAATAAATTTCATTTTCACTTTATACCCTGGCGGAGGTTTCGATACAAAGGATGAAATAGCATTGAATAAACTAAAGGCAGTATTATCTTCAAAATATTTCAAAGGTGTAATTGTTACCCAACAGTTTACACAGGATTTTATAGTAAACAGGTATAATTGTCCGGAAAATAAAATTCTGAATATTTTTGGATGTCTTGTCCCTCAAAATTCAATCAATTCAACACGACTAAGACGTTTTAATAATTCAATGACGTTGAATGTCTGCTTTTGTGCAGCAAAATATACAGAAATAGGAGCAGATAAAGGATATGATATTTTTATAGAGGTGGCTAAAATATTAGCTTCCAATGGTCACAACATCCGTTTTAATGTTGTAGGTAATTATGACAGTGAAGTCATTGATATTGAAGGTTTCGAAAAATTCTTTTCCTTTCACGGCTTAAAAAAATATGAAGAATTGCAGCCGATATTTTTGGAACAGGATATCATATTGTCTCCAAACAGGCCTTTTATCCTTAATAAAGGAAGCTTCGACGGCTTTCCGCTCGGAACTGTTGTAGAAGCGGTTTTCAATGGAGAAGTTCCAATAGTTACGGATCAGCTAAAACAAAACACCGTATTTAACGAAGATGAAGTGATTATAGTAAAGCCGGACGCAAAAGAAATTGTATTAAAAATTGAGGAACTGATAAGTAATCCGGAATTATTAAATTTGATCTCTAAGAAAGCTCAAAAAAGATTCCGTGAAATCTACTGTAATGATTATCAGCTATACAAAAGAATTGACTTTATAAAAAAACACGTATATGATACCCGTAACTAGACCCTTTTTACCTCCCCAGCCGGAATATCAGAAATATTTAGATAATATTTGGAAGCGGCAATGGCTTACCAACATGGGGCCTCTGGCCAGCCAGCTGGAAATGGAACTGAAAGATCATCTGAAGGTCGACCATTTACTGTTTGTTACCAACGGCACCGTGGCACTGCAAATGGCTATAAAAGCCCTGGATATAAAAGGAGAAATTATTACAACACCTTTTTCCTTTATTGCCACCACCAGCACGATTGTCTGGGAAG
>JAKOOG010000378.1 GCA_022701545.1 Weeksellaceae bacterium
TTCAACTGGAATTTCTTCGACGGGATTTTAGCCCAGAAAGAATACTATTCCGCCTACATTTTTGAAGATACCGCTGCAGAATTACTGAAAAAAGATAAAGCTTTAAAACAGAAACTGGAAGCTAAAAAAGCAGCCGACAAAAAATTTGCCGACGACGGAACTGCCCAGCTCGACTGGATCTACAGGAACTCACCCTACTTCGAAGAAAAGACATTCAGACAATATCCGGTTTACAGGATCTTATAAGTTTTAAAATATGATTTAATTTATTGATAATCAGATGGTAATTTCCGTGTTTTTCACATGCGGAACTGTTGTTTTTACGGAAGGTTATTAATTTTTATCAGGCGAAATTTGCTTTAGTTAAAAACAATAAAACTAAAAATTATGGCTACTAAAAAGCAATTTTTCGTTTCGCTGGAAGGCGTTGACCTTACCGACGAACAGCTGAAGAACATCGACCGGGGAATCCAGAATGTCGTTCTTTCCGAACTTTCCAAAGTAGACAATACCCAAGCCTTTGGAGCGCACAGGAATTTTAAGGAACTTATTAGACCGTTGCGGGTAAAAGACTGGTTTCCATGGGGCATCATCATCTTCAAACCGGGAATCGATTTCAATAAACAGCTGGCAGACATCCATCTCCAAATCAAAAATTATGGAGGCTAAAAGTAATATCAACCAAAAGAAGTGTCCCAGCTATATCGGAAAAGCTGGGGCACAGCTTTTCGGGGTGGTGAATAAAGACGGCAGGGTGCAGTTTATCACACCCCTTACCGTCACAGAAGATTTTATTGAAAACAATGGTAACCTCGAACAGAGGTTCCGGTTTACGGGAAAATGCATTGAAAAAGGCTGCGGCCAATGGGATGAGCAAGAGTTGAAATGCTCCCTGTCCGGCAAAGTTCAGCAGCTTATTGTTTCTGAAACTGCTGAAATGTCTTTCTGCCCGATCCGGCGGCAATGCAGGTGGTTTTTCCAGGACGGGAACAAAGCCTGTTTTTCTTGCAATGAAATTACCCGGAATATGGAGGAGCTGCTTGTGAATGCTCAGCCCTGATTAAATATCAGGTCTTACCCAGACACTTACCGAACGGGCATTGACCTTACAGACCGCTTTTCCGTTTTCATCCGCCGTAACCTCATCGTTCCTGTGGCTAAGGAAATCTGTAAATGTAGCAGGGCATATGCTTTTCCGATTTCAATCTGATTACACTTAAGATTCCTCTTTTTGTTCTCCTCCATTCCGGATCTGCTGGTTTTCGATTTCGACCTTCAGGCATTCCAGCATAAATTCGCTGTAGCAAAGCTGGGCACTGATGGAGTCTTTTCTGGCGTTGAGGTCCATTTTCCGGGAAAGGACCACCTCGCCTTTATAAGCAAAGGAGAAATAGGCAAATAATTTAAAATCCGATTTCTCGACGGGCGTAGCATAGCCTGTAATGGCCATTCCCCAGTCGGCTCTGAATGATCTGGCAACGTTCAGGGCCATGGTATCCGAAATATTCTGCGAAACACAGTCGCAGGCTTCTGCTTCCTTCTCGTCGACCTGCAGAAAATTCACTTTTTCTTCCAGGGTATATACGGTTATTCCGCCTTTAAAAATCTTCGAAGCATCTTTGATCTGTGAAAGAGAGAACTGCAGAAATCCCGCAGTAACACTCTCTGCCGTAGCAACAGTTTCCTCGGATGCCTGCAGGTAATTTCCGATACATTCTAATAAGTCTTTCTGGAGGTTCATAATGATATATTTTTGATGGGTGCCTAGAAGACAGGCTTCTCTGTGATGTTACAATTTTGCTTTGCCTGACTCCGGGAATTTTTTTTGCAGGCTTTCCGGATAAAGAAAACCATTGAAGATAGCGATTGTGATTTTGATGATGATTATGGGCTGCCGGATCTTAGAAAATCCGAACAGCGGGCTTATACCGGCCCAAAGAATGGTCATGATTAATGAACGGATAAAAGCTTTCGCACTTCCCGCAAAGCACGCTTCCCGATTTAAAAACCATTCTAAAAAAATCTCTTTCATACTCATAATCGCTATTTCTCCTACGGCAACAGGATTGGCGGAAGTTTTTTGTGAATCAGTGAACCGAATTTCGTAAATAATACCGGTAAAAACTATGATTACAGTCAAGATGGTAAAATTCGTTGTTGATCTTGTGATTCTGCTCATAACAAATTACAGCGGCGGAAGCTAAATTTGTAAAGAGACCACAAGAGATTATGAAGCCGAAACAGATTCCAGGAGTTCCTGTCCAGAAAAAAGGAGGATTTCACGATAGTGAAAGTACTATGCTGTGTACAGATTCAGAGGTGCATTCAAAATTTGATATCCTGAAGCAGCGCTTTTTTTCCATTAATAAATGGAAAAAATATGCGGGAAGTGCTTCGGCAGATTTCAGGCATTTTGATGCTTCGGGAAATGCCGTAGACCGGATGCCTGAAAAGGGTGATTTTGTGAGAATAGCAATTCCCGGCCCGGGAAATAAAGAAGGCCAGGGATACGACTGGGTGGAAATTGTAAACGTGTCCCACCGGAATACAGGAAGTACAGAGTCGTACCTGATGATATGCAGGCCCAGCAAAGAGCCGACTAAGCTGAATGGGAATATCGCCCATTTTTACGGTCCTGCCGCAACCTCCAACATCATGATTTCCAGAGAAGGCAATACCTTGAAAGTGGGGATTTACGGAAGAAACGAAAGCCCTAACTTCCAGACTGCTTTTGCCGGCAGAATACGGAATTTCTTCATCGGTGTAGGCGGAATCTTCGGATTCAGTAAAATGCAATGGAAAACCCTTGCCGAAGGGTTGCTGGATTCTAAAAAAACAGATTAAGTTTTTCAGACCGTTTATTATTCCTTAATGCCTCATAGTATATACTTTACCCATAATGACTAAACTTAATATGATGAAATTATTATTTGTTCTGGCGTTATTTGTGGGATGCCATGTCACAAGATTTTAAGGTGAGGTTCAAATCCTTTTTGTATTCATGCAACACTTGCTTTGGCTGATTTTGAAACATACTTAAAAGAGGAATGGGATTTTCCATGAGACGGCTTATTTTGTACGATAAAATTTATTTAGGACGATGTAGAAATATGAACGTTTAGGGCAAGGAATTTGCTTTACAACGTCAATCATATCACTACCGTTTTTTACTTCTAATTTTATTTAAAAATCCGACATGTACTGTTAAGATTGCAACTTTAAAACCTTATATATGCTGATATCAGAAGAACTTTTACGGGCTTATGGAGCCGAGCAGGAAACGCTTCAGCGTTCTCATACTATTTTCCGGGAAGGAGATAATCCCAAATACTACTACCAGGTTGTTAAAGGAAGGATCAAGCTGAACTATTATAATGAAGAAGGAAAAGAACTGATCCTGGCTATTCTTGATGCCGGATTGAGTGTTTGTGAGCTTCTGTTATTTATTGATCAGACATATCCTGTAAATGCCATCACTTTTGAAGAATGTACCCTTTTGAAACTTCCCAAAAGCGATTTCATCAGAATGCTGGACGAGAATCCCCAGATTTCACGGGACATCAATAAATTTTTATCCGAAAGGCTGTATTACAAATACATCATGCTTGAAAATAATTCTTCACTTCGA
Source organism: Weeksellaceae bacterium (assembly GCA_022701545.1). Lineage (GTDB taxonomy): Bacteria > Bacteroidota > Bacteroidia > Flavobacteriales > Weeksellaceae > Chryseobacterium. Next base: position 3,629 of record JAKOOG010000378.1, read on the forward strand.
CCGGTTACAAGAATTAAAGGCATGCTGGATTATCATAAAAGTTTCCGCGAAGACCAGAGCAAATTTTCTTACGAAGTACCGCTTACCCGCCAGCAGATTGCATCCATTACAGCGCTCAGGGTAGAAACGGTCGTAAGGACGGTTAAACAGCTGGAAAAAGAAAATTACCTGAAGATTATCAACAGGAAGGTGTATGTTTAATTTTTAAATACCACAGTTCTTCGTTTCATATAAAAGTGGTCTTATAGTTGCAGATTTACAGAAACCAGACACCAAAATATTTATACTATGGAAACTAAAACAGGCACTAAAAAAGCACCGGCGGCAAAGACGACGGCTTCCAAAACAACAACGGCAAAGGCTTCTGCTAAAACGGCAGCCAAAACACCTGCGAAAAAGGGCGCAGCAAAAGAACTGAAAGATCTCTTTGAGGATTCCCTTAAAGATATTTACTGGGCGGAAAAGGCATTATTGAAAGCATTGCCGACCATGATGAAAAATGCTACGGACGCAAAGCTGAAAAAAGCAATCGACAATCATATTACAGAGACTGAAGAGCAGATTGTAAGGCTTGAAGAATGCTTTGAAGCATTAGGCAAAAAGGCACAGGCCAAGAAATGCGATGCGATGCAGGGTCTTTTGGACGAAGGCAAGAGCATTATAGAAGAAACAGAACCCGGAACGGTAAGAGATGCAGGAATTATTGCCGCCGCACAGAAAGTAGAGCACTACGAAATTGCTACTTACGGAACATTAGCTGCTTTTGCAAAAGTACTGAAAGAAGAAGATTGCCTCAAACATCTTTTAAACACATTGGAAGAAGAGAAAAAATGTGATGAGCTTTTGACAAAAGTTGCTGATACCAATCTCAACAGCAAAGCGATATAGAAAACGCAATCATTATAATAAAAAGGAAGCCCAATTCAGGTTTCCTTTTTTTATGATCTCCCGGTGTCGGCATCTTCAAAGTATTAATGTAAAATAATTAGTATAGTCTGTATCTAAATCTAAATATTTAATACCACAGATCCCGATAAGCGCTTGTTAAAGAAATGAAGGCAGTAGCAATAAAAACTCATATACTTGCCTTACAAAGATTTCAATTCTTAATACCTCTTTAATTAAATAATAAAAAAATAAGCTGCCAAACGGCAGCTTATTTTATATTGTAATGAGATCCAGCTTAAAAGGTATCTCTGTAATTAAGGTTTCCGGTAGCACCTTGCGGAAGAAAAACAACTTTCCTTTTGATGCTCTTTGCCTTTTCCAATGCTTTAATCGCTTTCTGGCGTTCTACTTCACGGGTAAAGTGCGAATTAATGTTTTCAGATTGTGCAGATGCTTTCATAAGTAATATTTTTTAGTGTGTGTTATCATCACCCAATCTAAAAGTATACCGTTTTTATAAATATTCTGCAAATAAGGTATCGGATAAGATATATTGCTGAAAAATCATTTTATTTCCGAAAAAATATAGGGGCTGCCGTTCATGGCATAATAGTTGAAGACGGTAATACAACTATTAGAAAATAAACATAATAAAGGGATCTGAAAATATTTCCCGAAGCAATTCGGGAATATTTTTGATTTTTACTCCAGAAAAACACCAATCATTATAAATATTAATACTTTTGATTATCCCCGGTCTGACCGGGGATTTTTTCATTTGCTTTAATTTGAATAACTTTACGGAAAATTACCGGATGGCTTATATAATCAGAACAACATCAGATGGCTTGATTTACATTAAAGCATCTTACATTATCAATGTAAAAAAGCCGAATTCCCTGGAAGGGGCAAAAGTTTTAGGGCAGCCGCTTATTGTTAATGCCGATAATATCGGGTTCTTAAGTTTTAACGTTGAAGGCCATGTTACTTATTTTATGGCAAACGGTTTTGAAATCTCAATGAAAGCATTGTATGAAGAAGCAGAAGAGGCTTTTAATTGTGCCAAAGCACATATAGAGCGAATAATAAAGTAAGAAAATTTAAATAGAAAGACGTTTCAGAAGAAACGCCTTTTATTATGATTTTGGTAAGCCTTTCTTCAGGGCAATTTCTGCTCTTTTTACGGCTACTTTTTCTTTCCAGTCCATATATTTTTTTCTGAAATTCTTTTTCATGACATCATCGAACTTGCGCTGAACCGTAAGATTCCACAGGGAATGCGCTTTTACTGCCCAGGATTTGTCCCATGCCCTCAGTGAGATGGAAAAGCTGCCGTCCAGGTATTTCATCCAGTGCCACCATCCGGTAGGCATAAACAGCGTATCGCCATGTTCGAGGAAGCATTCGATTCCTTCCACACCATCAAGTGCCGGGAATTTGGTGAAATCGGGATTTTCAATATCATAATCCTCCAG
>JAKOOG010000379.1 GCA_022701545.1 Weeksellaceae bacterium
GGTTTCATCTTTTCGCCCAGTTCGGGATAAAACCTGCCGAGAAGTATCCCTGCCACAATGGCAACAATTACCTGAAAATAGAGCTGTCTGTAAAATTTTTTTGCTTTCAATGAAACCGAATTTAGTCCGGAAAAATAAGGAAATTTATGGGATTAATGATCAAAGTCATGAAATATTTGAACTGAAACAGGGGGCAGCTTCTTTAATTCCTGATCAAATTAGAATACAATCGGTTTAAACTGGACTTGGTTAAATTTTTGGGTTATAACAAATACCGGATAATTTTTAAGATGCCGCATTAAAAAAACAGTTTTTTCCATCTGGTGACGGTATTCCTGCTTAGCTTAAAATGTCTGGCCAATTCGCTGTTGTTCAGAGTATTCTCTTTTTGGTACTCCAGAATCTTCAGGATGGTGGATTTGTCGTAGGATTTATAACGTTGGTTAAACTGTCCTGTGGAAACATTTTCCGAACCAAAGATTTTCTTTTGGAGATTGATAATATCAATAGTACCCAGTTTCGATTTTCTCAGAATATCGCTGCAGATTTCCAGTTTATCGGGATGTTTTATGGTGATCATATCAGTGTAGATTTTTTTATAATTCGGATAGCTCATGTGAAAAAAATTATTTGGATATGGAGGTCAGCGCCAGCTGCTGTTATATTTTGCTTTCTTTTTCGGTATTATGCTTCTGCAGCCATTTATACAAAGTGGTTTTCGGAATCTTGTATTCTTCTATAATCTGGCTTTTTGTTTTTTTTCCGTTTTGAACGAGTTCCAGAACAAATTCGATGACTTCCCGGGTATAGATGCTTTTCCGGAAAGACGGGAGAGCAGGCTTACCGGTATTTCTTTTGTTGTACTTTTCGGGATCAATTGGAGCGTATAGGATCAGATGCTGGGTGTAAATTCTGAAAAAATCGTACTCAAGCAGTTTGCACCATTTCATGATGACGTCCGGGTACAGGTTTTCGGATTCATACATTTGGACGATTTCTTTTTCCGTACAGTCGAAGAATCTGCAGATCCGCGTAAGTTCTATTTCAGTTTCCTGTACGCGCTGACTGATCAGTTTGCCGATGTGTATTTTTTTGAAGTTCATTGTTGTCATTTGTGTTTTTAATTTATAATACAGTTTTATAATTATTAGAGTTTTATTGACTCAATAATTCTATGGAAATATGTTTTGAATATTTAATAGAGGTCATTTCGGTAATTTGGTCTTATCATCTGTGATCTTTTCATCAGATAAAATCTATAAGTATTTAGACAGGAGTATTCTTTTATATACCTCAGTAATATTCCGGAATAATTTTTATTGCACGTTGGGTTTTTATAAAGTTGCATCAGCGGAATACAGCATCCCGCTTTCCGCAACTTTTCAGATGATTGATATATAAAAATGTGTTTTTATTCAATGATTTTACAAGACCCCAATCCAAGATCCCAAGATCCGGAAATAAGATTTAAGGAACCGGAGAAACGGTTGAGTCTTCTGGCGCATTTTCATTTTGATCAGACATCTTTCAATAATGTTTTGTTATTTAGTTTATCAATTTTTCTTAATAATCATCAATTTGAATAGTGACCAATGACTTACAGCAGCCATGTGTCGCTATAAGTCCAGACAGCCTCAATGTAATCAGGCTGGCTGCCAGGATGGTTTGTTTTGCTTTTTTTAGTAATGGTTTCATCATTGATTGAATTAATTGGGTTATTGTAGTATTATCCTACTATAGTTGTTAGCCGATCTGCGAATCAAATCCTTAATCCGGAATATCCGCAGCGGAGGTCAAAGGAGATTGGGATATGCATATACATACTTTTAGACGGACATCTAAAGATATATTGATGGATATCTTTACAGGTTTTTTTCAAAACCTGTAAAACGTTGTCAAAAGATGCTGTTCTTTGGTCTTTGTCAACACATCATTTCCAAACATCGGCAAACGTCTATCTGTGCAGGAACCTTTATTTATCTTTTTTTAATTTCTCTATTTCTGCCTGCAGATTCTTAACAAGAACTTTTAGCTCAAATAGCTCTTTATGATCCTTTTTCATTTGTTCAATTTCTGCCTGCTGCTCTTTTACGGCATTAATAAGGGTATAAGTAAGTTCAGAACCGTTATATTTCCTCAGATCATCGAGATCTTTATACTTTATGCCTGGAAGCAACCTGTTATTAAATGATTATAAAAATTATGTTTCTCATCGTATGTTTTTTGTGTTTTGTATTTAATAAATCCTCATGTTCGCATTTGTTTTAATAAGTTGTATTCATAATTATAGTTTTCTAAAAATTAATGTTCTTCTTAAAAAACTTGAGTTTTCGAATAAGAACGAACATTTAGTAATTAGCTAATAAGGTATAATTACAATAATCTTCAGGTGAATTGATCTTCAGATCCGATCCTGATTACTGCTTGTTTTCCCTCATTAATTTTAAAAGTAGTCCTGTCTAGACTACTTTTCTAACAGACTGAATTACAGTTCAATAATTTATACTATTATTTTTGCAATATTTATGTTAAAATAAACTGAAGTACTATTTTTTAAATAAATATAAATGCTTATGATTTACTATTAAGTATTTGCAAAACAATATCTTAATTTATTTGGCTGTATCAATATTTTATCTATATTTGTGTACAGGAGTAGTCTAGACAGGACTACTTTTTATTGTTATTTTAGCAGCCAGAAAATGATTAAACATACCAATGAATTTTACTTTTTATCTTCCGGAAACACAAAAAGTTTCCGGCCCTATTTATCTACGTGTTCTGAATGAGTCATTTCGTCTGGATTTTGTTTTTCTTACCGGTATTACGATGGCCCCTCAGGAATGGGATGCTGAAAAGGAACGTCCGAAAAATATTTACCTGAAAAAAAATAAAAACATCAGCGCGGTTTTGGATCGTATTAGAGTGGAATTGGCTGAATACATCAGACAGCGCAAAACAGGCAAGAAAGCAGTTACCAAAACGGGAATTTCAAAAAAGCTTAGTGAAATCATCACAACCAAGGCTTTGCAGCAGCCGGAAAATTCAATTCTAAGCCTTACTCTTTCTTATATCACTGTCCGTAAAGAGATGATCTGCCATTCTACGACAAACGCTATCTCGTATTCTTCAGGCTTCTCCAACGTTTTGAAGGGTTTCTTCATAGACGTCTGATCCTCACAAATATCAATGCAGAGTTTGTCCGTGATTTTTTTATCTTCGGAAAAAAGAGGAGTACAGCGAAAATACGCTTCACAGGACCATTCATTTTGTAAAGACCATCCTGAATTTTGCTGAAAAAAAAGGAATGGTAGCCCACGTACGGAAACTGGAAGTCCGCAGGGAGAAAAAGCCTGCCCGCATCATTATCCTAACCGAATCTGAGATCGCAAAAATAAAGCAGACCGAAGTTCCTGAAGAATATGTAACAGCCAAAGACTGGCTGCTAATCAGCTGCTATATGGGACAGCGGATTTCAGATTTCATGGTTTTCAATAAAAGTCAGCTTTCGGAAACAGGTAGCCGGATGTATATTACTTTTGTACAGCAGAAAACACGTAAAGAAATTATCCTTCCGCTTCATCCTGTTGTTTTGAATATTCTGAAGGAAAATGACTATTGCTTTCCCGATCCCATCGACCATGACATTTATAACCGCCGGATCAGGAAGATTGCCAGACTGGCAGGGATCAATGAACAGATCAATGCCAGAAAGCGAACCGGCCACCGTTCGGAGGACACTTTTGTGAAAAAATGGGAAGTCATCAGCAGCCACATCGGCAGGCGGAGTTTCGCATCCAACTTCTATGGAAAGATCCCGACCCCTTTGCTGATGCAGGCCACCGGCCACAGTACGGAAAAGATGTTCTTAAACTACATCAACCATAACAGCCATGAACGCCTGGCAACCCTGGGGAATTATTTTGATCAGCTTTACGCAGGATAGGGGATATTTTCAAAGGCTTATCCCTAATTTAAGATGATCTTCCATTATTCCACCGCCACAGAATCATCGCCGCGGCCGTCTGCCACGGCATGGATATTCCCGTTATCATCGATCAGGATCATTTCTGTTCTTCCGATCTGGTTCCACCTTTCAACTTTGTAACCTAGCTTTTCCAATTCCATAATTGTGGTTTCAGGAAAATTCTTCTCAAAAGCAACGGATTCCGGAAGCCACTGGTGATGAAACTTCGGGGAATTGACGGAAATGTTGGCGTTGAGTTTAAAATCAACCACATCCACGATGGATTGGTAAACCGAGGTAGGGATTGTTGTTCCGCCCGGGGTTCCGACCACCATATACGGTTTCCCGTTTTTAAGGACGATCGTAGGCGTCATGGACGACAGCATTCTTTTATTGGGCTGGATCGAATTGGCTTCCCCGCCCACCGCACCGAACATATTCGGAACACCGGGCTTAACCGAGAAATCATCCATTTCATTGTTCAGGAAAAATCCGGCTCCGGAGACCACCACTTTGCTGCCGTACAATCCGTTCAGGGTTGTCGTAACTGCAGCAGCATTGCCTTCTTTATCAATGACGGAAATATGGGTGGTTTCTGTAGATTCTTTCGGCTGTCTGATGATGTTGCCCACTTCTGAACTTGGAGTAGCCTGGCTAAAGCTGAAACTTTTCCACCGGTTTTTCAGGTAATCATCGGAAATGAGATATTGGGTTTTATCCCGGATAAAATCCGGATCGCCCATGTATTCGGCTCTGTCGGCGAAAGCCCTTCTTTCGGCCTCCACCATGATCTGTACGGCTTTAGTATCGTTTTGCCGGTATTTTTCCAGATTCTCATAGCCTGCCATTTTCAGCATCTGGGCCAGCAGGATCCCGCCGCTGGAAGGTAGGGGCATTGAGACAATACGGCTTCCCTTGTAGTCGAATTCCAGGGCTTTCCTTTCCACTGCTTTATAGTTTTTCAGGTCCTCCAGAGTAATGATACCGTTTCCTCTTTTCATTTCAGCCACCAGGAGTTCAGCGGTTTTTCCCTGATAAAAACCTTTCAGCCCTTCTTTCTGAATTAATTTCAGGGTTTCGGCCAGTTCTTTCTGGACCAGGATATCGCCTGCCTTCCAGGGAGCTGATTTTACAAAAGCATTGGGAGAAGGGTTGTGCTTCTGAAAATAGGTTTTGCCGGAATTCAGAAGGCCGGCTTCCTGCTCGGTAATGGCAAATCCCTTTTCAGCGAGATCGATGGCGGGCTGGATCAACCGGTTCATCGGAAGCCTGCCGTATTGTAAGGTGGCAAAAAATCCGGCGACGCTTCCCGGTATACCTACGGCCAGCCTGCCGTTCTGCGAAAGATCCGTATCGGCTTTTCCGTTTTTGTCGACATACATATCATGCGTTGCCTTACGGGGAGCCGTTTCACGGTAGTCGATAGTGAATTTTTCACCGTTGTTTTTTACCCCGACCAGAAATCCGCCGCCGCCGATATTCCCGGCCTGAGGATAGACAACGGCTAAGGCATACTGTGTTGCCACAATGGCATCATACGCATTTCCGCCTGCTTTCAGGATTTTTGCCCCGGCTTCACTGGCCAGTGGGTGAGCAGAGACAACAACGCCTTTATTCCTTACTTTAATTTCCTTTACAATATTGATATCGGTGTATTGTGCTGAAACTGTGGAAGAAAATAAGACAAGGGAAATAATAATCTTTTTCATTTGCAGATTTTGTAACCTAAATTACAATTTTGTTTTAAGATAGGGCTTAAAATATCTATTTTTGTTTTTGATCAACTTAATATAATTAAAATGGAATCCCATACGGAAAGAATACTGATTACAGGTGCTTTAGGACAGATCGGCACCGAGCTTACCAACCGACTCGTTAAAATCCACGGAGCAGAAAATGTTGTTGCTTCAGGCCTGGACCGATGGCAGAAAGAAATCACTGCTGCCGGCCATTATGAAAGAATGGATGTTACCAATACCCAGCTGGTGAAACAGGTTATAAAAGACTACGAAATTACAACCGTGTATCATTTGGCTTCATTATTGTCGGGTACTTCAGAAAAACAGCCCATTTTTGCATGGAAACTGAATCTTGAGCCGCTGCTTCATTTTTGCGAAATGGCTAAGGAAGGGCTGATCCGGAAGATTTTCTGGCCAAGTTCCATTGCTGTGTTCGGGAAGGGAATTCCTAAGGAAAATGTAGGCCAGGATGTTGTTTTGAACCCAACCACCGTTTACGGGATCTCCAAAATGGCGGGCGAAAAATGGTGCGAATATTATTTTGACAAGCATGGGGTAGACGTAAGGAGCATCCGTTATCCCGGACTGATTTCCTGGAAAACACCTGCCGGAGGAGGAACTACCGACTATGCCGTTGAAATTTTCTATGAAGCGATTGAAGAGGGAAAATACACCAGCTTTATTTCCGAAAATACGGGAATGCCAATGTTATACATGGACGATGCGATAGATGCCACTTTAAAATTGATGGACGCCCCGAAAGAAAACCTTACGGTACGCTCATCATATAATTTGGGCGGAATGTCGTTCACTCCAAAGGAACTGGCAGAAGAAATCAGTAAGGAGATTCCGGAATTCAAGATCGATTACAAACCGGATTTCAGACAGGCGATCGCCGATTCATGGCCGGCCTCCATCGATGATTCAGTTGCTAAAAAAGACTGGGGTCTTACTTATAATTTCGGAATTTCTGAAATGACCAAAGACATGATCAAAAATCTTAAAGTAAAATTAGGTAAAGGTTAAATATTATAAAGTTTAACTTTAAATAGAATATGTTTTAATATCTGATTTTTAGTTTACTATAAAAATTATCTAAAATTTAATTTAAATGGTATTATTACCTTTAATATCGAAAATATTGAAACGGCAGCTAAAAATGACGCCGCGATTTCCGATGAAGAAAGACTTAAGATTACAGCGGATAATACGAAGGCCATCCTCAGGATTTTAGATATTCATGATATTAAAGCAAGCTTTTTTATTGAAGTTTCCATCATTGAAAAACTCCGGAATATCGTAAAAGCAATTTCATCCAAAGGGCATGAAATTGCTTTTT
>JAKOOG010000387.1 GCA_022701545.1 Weeksellaceae bacterium
AAAAAATCTTAAAAGTTTCTTAAAAAAATTATATATTTACGGCTTAATTATAAAAATTAACATGAAAAGGATATTTCTTTTATTATTGTCTGCGTCGGTAGCATCGGTATCTTGTTCAGGTGGGGGAGCCTCTTCAGTGGGTAAACCGGGAACAAAAGGAGAATTGATACCTAGAGAAAAAACAAAATCATTTGTTGCAGAAAGACCATTTGGAATGGTGGCTATTCCTGCAGGATCGTTTGTAGCGGGATTAACGGATCAGGACTTCACAGATAGTCCCGAGAAAGCCCAGGCAAAAACGGTTACGGTTTCTTCTTTCTTCATGGATGAAGCAGAAACTACGAATGCAGAATACAGGGTATTTATCAACTATGTAAGAGATTCTATCGCAAGAACTTTGCTTGCTGAAGCTGCCGGAGAAGGCGGTGAAGGTAAAGGCAGAGGCACAAACATCGGAGATTACGCCTACCTGGCTCAAAAAGAAGAAAATTTAACACCATATCAGGAATATTTAGAAGGACAGGGCGGTGGAAACGAAGGAAACTTCGACCCGACCAAAAAACTGGACTGGAAAGTTCCATTGCACTGGAATACCAGCAAATATCCTGACGTAGAATACGCAGAAGTGTTAGAATCCATGTACCTGCCGGCTTCATCAAGAGTAAGTAATGAGAGAATCCTTGACGTGAGTAAACTTAAATACACCTACCGATGGGGTGATATGGATGCTGCTTTAGCTGAAAAAGAAAGAGGAGTAAACTACCTTAGAAGCGAAAGCATTGCCGTATATCCTGATACAACGGTTTGGGTAAAAGATTTTCATTTCGCTTACAACGAACCATTGTTCGAACAGTATTTCTGGCACAAAGCTTACAAAGACTATCCTGTAGTCGGCGTAACCTGGGATCAGGCAAGAGCTTACTGTAATTTCAGAACAAAATTGAAATCTGATTATAACGAAAGCTTAAAAAGAAGAAAACAAAAACCATTGATCTTCAGACTTCCTACGGAAATCGAATGGGAATATGCTGCAAGAGGAGGTATGCAGAACGCTACTTATCCTTGGGGTGGTCCTTACTTAATGGACGACAGAGGTTGCTACCTGGCTAACTTCAAGCCGAAAAGAGGTAACTATATGGAAGATGACAAAAAAGGGACTTATACCTATACTGCTCCGGTAAAAAAATTCAAGAAAAACGGATATGGTTTATTTGATATGGCTGGAAACGTTTCCGAATGGACGGAATCTGCTTATAACAACTCTTCATACGGATTTGCATCTACACTAAACCCGTCTACTAAAGATAAAGTTGATACTAAAAGATCGGTAAGAGGAGGCTCTTGGAAAGATGTAGGATACATGTTGATGAACGGTGCAAGAGATTGGGAAAGAAAAGATTCAGCGCGAAGCTATATCGGATTCAGAACCGTACAGGATATTCCTGAAGCTGCTGTTAAGCCAAGAAAAATTAACAGATAAGATTTTTCATTAAACACTATTTTCAATAACAATTTTATTTAACATTAAAAAAACTAACTTATATGTTTAAGACTAAAGATGCTTGGATGAATTTCTTCTATTCATTCGGTGCTGCAATTGTAATTCTTGGAGCTTGGCTTAAAATTACCCACATCACTTTAGGACCGATCAATGGTAACATTGCTCTTACCGTGGGACTTATCACAGAAGCGATCATCTTCATTATCTTCGCTTTCGACCCGCCGAAATCTGAAGAGTCTTATGCTTGGGAAAATGTTTATCCTGAATTATTAGATAAGCATGCAAATCCTAATCCATTACATTCTAATACATCTAAAAACAGCGCGGCTCAATTTGCTGAATTGGAAAATTCACTTTCCACTAAACTGGATAAAATGCTTCAGGACGCTAAACTGGATGTTCAGTTATTCGAAAGATTAAGAACAGGTATCGATAAATTTTCAAGCTCTGTAGATCAGATCAATCAGACGGTTGACGTATCTGCTTCTACTCATAAATACAACGAGCAGTTGAACAAAGCGGCTCAGCACATGGAAAGCATGAACGCTTTGTATGCTATGCAGATGGAAAGCACTAAGAAACAATCTGAGTTTACCAATAAATATGTTGCAGATATGCAGAAATCTGCTGAACAATCTGAAAAATTCAATCAGGAACTACAAGGTTTAACTTCAAACTTAAACAACTTAAACAGAGTTTATGGTGGTATGTTAACTGCTATGAAATCTTAATTTCCAAAACCATTTTTTAATTTAACTACTTAATAAAAACAAAGAAAAGAGAATGGCAGCAGGAAAACAGACACCTCGTCAGAAGATGATCAACCTGATGTATTTGGTGTTCATCGCTATGATGGCCCTAAATATTGATGCGGAAATCATCAGGTCATATTATGACTCTACTAAAGCGCTTAATGAAACAAGAACGTTAACTGAAAGAAAGAACGAAAGAATATTTGAGAAAACCCTTGAGGCTAAAGCTCAACAGGTACCCGATACCTATGCGCAGCCTTGGGCTCAGTATCAGGTTCTTAGAGACAAAATCAACGTTTTGGTAAAATCTGCACAGGGCATTAAGGATGAGCTTAAAAAGAAATCTGAGTTTCATGATAAGGATGCTCAGGGAAAAGATGTTGATGTAAGTGAAAACTTTGCAGCATTAAATAACAATGAAGCGACTACGGAATACTTCTTTAAGGAAGGTGATGAAAATACCCCTTCTAAAGGAGCGTTGGAGTTAAAATCTAAAATCGATGATGTAAGAAATTACATTAACGCGACTTTCGGGAACAACCCTCAATTGAAAGACCTGGTAGACAGAGCCAACAAATCTTTGATTGCAGAATATCCTAAAGGAAAATCTCCGAACGATAAAACGTGGTTTCAGAATAAATTCTATCACCAGCCGTTAATCGCAGCGATTTCAAACCTGGAAATTATCCAGAATGATGCCAGAAACGTTCAGTCTGATGCTTTGGCATTGATGCTTCAGGAAAAAGTGGATGCAAGCATCAAATTTACAAGCTATGAAGCTATTGTTTCTGCGCCTGTGGATGTGGTTGCAGGAAAACCTGCTGAGGCGGTTGTTATGTTAGGAAACTATTCCAACAGCAATAAGATCAGCATCTCCGGCGTAAGCAGACAGGAAAACGGAAAAGGTTATGCTTCATTGAATACAAGCGGAATCGGTCAGAAAACATTCAGTGGAAATATTTCATTGACTGATGCTACCGGTAAAGCACAGAACTTCCCGTTCACCCATACCTATAATGTAATTGCTGGACCGCAGGAAGTTAAGCTTCAGAAAGGATTATTGCTTTCT
>JAKOOG010000397.1 GCA_022701545.1 Weeksellaceae bacterium
GTATTTTTAAATCTCTGATATTCTCCGTAAAAATATTTTTGTTTTCCCGGTACGCTTGTCTGATGCCATTTAGGGCTGAACTGTCTGCCGTTTTCAACTGATTTAAAAGTTCATCGATTTTCCGGGAATATGTTTGGTAGATCTCATTGATCCTGCTCAGGTTCTTTTCGGACGCTGCTATTTTTTCACCGTTTACAGCGTGCTGCTCTTTATTTTTTTCGATTTTACCCTTGATATCTTCGTAGGACTGCTTTTCAGCATTTTCCAATCTGCTTTTTTCCTTTTCAAACTCTGCAATGGCCTCCTGAATCTTCCGTTTTCTTTCTTCCTCCAGCTTCCGGATTTCGTTTTCAAACCCATCTTTCTCAACAAACTGGAATATATTTTTCTGGTGGACGAATTTTATGATATCCTGGTTTGAGGTAAAGTAGATGGTGTCGTAAACATTCAGTAAATCGAGGGATTTTGTGAACATAATCTGTAATGCAGCCGGATTCGTCTCACAGTAAATCATTAATTGCCTGTTGGTCACCTCAGCAGCATCCAGCGTATCCATTTTCTTCAGGTTGAACTTGACCTTATCAAAGTCGGTGAGTTTACTGACTGAAAAATGATCCGAATGATTGACAGAAAGTGTTTCATTTTCCACATTTTTGCCTACGAGATTACCGTGAAATTCGTTCAGGCACCGGATGGTAATGTTTTCCTCCGCAATTTCATCTATAAATAAGATGGCAGATCCTATAAAAGAACCCTCCCTTGCGGAAGTCGGTTCTTTCGCGTAGGTATAAATGGCATAAGAAATCATAAACGATCCGTCCCTGTATTCCTTCCGGATGGAATACAGCCTGCTGTCGGGGTAAATCAGTATGGAACCTCTGATGTCAAATGTTTTTATGGAAACGGGATTTCCCGCAAAAAAAGTCTGGGTAAAGCCGTTGGGATTCCCAAACGTTCCGAAAGCGATTAAATTAACACTGTTCATCAATTGGTAAAGCTAAATTTCAGACGTTCCCAAAAAGTCCCTTCATAATACAACGGATAACCCGTTATGCTTTCATAAAGCCATTCCGATAGTTTTTGGGCCCTGTCCAGGTTTAATAAGGTTACCCGGTTGGTATCTTCATCCAGCTCGCCTACAGTATAAAACGTTTTTGCCAGGCCATACGTATCCATGGCGGTGGAAGTCATCGGAAGCCTTTCTGTAATGAACTCGTTAAGCTGGGTTGAATCCTCTACTTCTGATCTTCCGGATTTGTCCCACTTCGAGATCACCAGAATGATATTGACGGACCTTAGCCGCTTCTCGTATTTTTCGAGCTTATTTAAAAAGGTATTGATCAAAATATCATCTTTATGTGCATTTTCGTAGCTGGTGACAATGATAAAAGTAAGAGGCAGATGGGCTGAGAGATACGTTTCTATACTGCTGTGGTAATTTCCACCCCGCCTGATTTCATTATGATTCTCTCCTGAAGTTTCTAAAAAGGTAAGATTTATAGGACTTATTTTTTTTGATTTGTTGTTGGGTTCAAAAACCAGATCCAGTCTTGTTACCTGGTCCTTCACGGTTCCGGCAGGCAAAATACCTTTGCTGATGTTATCAAAAAAATCGTACAGCAGACTTTCCGCCTCCGCCGTATTGGGCGTGCCGATCTTTGGTCTTATAACCCCTGCTGTTGACCGCAGGTAATACAGCATGGTAGCCAGGATTACCGACTTTCCCGACGATGCCGTTCCGAAGAAAAACACAAAATTGCTGTCCTTATTTTTGATTTCCGACACATTTCCTTTTGCAATAGGAACAAAATTATCGTTTACCGTTTCTTTTTTATCATCTAATGATAAGGGTTTTAATGCATCATCATCCTCAAGAGTCAGAGGTTTAAGCTTTTCACCGTCTTTATTAAAAGACAATGGCTTCAAAGGTTCGTTATCCCAATCCATATTTCTGCTTTGTATTAGATTATTGTTTTTCCGCTGCGTTTGCTGTTAAAAATACTTTCGTTGCTTCGGCCTGCATTCCTGTTGTTCTCGGTCGGCATCAAAAGAATAATCAGCATAATTCCGAAATCCAGCAAAATACATCCTGCCAGCACGACCAGCTGGAACATTCCGAAATTTTTAATGGCATGGCTGAAAGCATAGCCTATTTTACCGACTTCCTGGGTCTCTGAATGAGCAGGCTCAAACTTCAGCTTGTCCCTTCCGAGAATAGATTCTGCCCGGCTGCCCAAACGGTTGTATTCCGTTAACGATCTGTCGATCTGCCCCTGCGCCATTATATTTATTGCATCAGGCGGCGACTGTAACAAATTCTGGATCTCTTTGTTCCATCGTAAAGAAGCGTCATTGATGTCGCTCATCAGTTTTTTCTCTTCAGGAGTCAGGTTATAGACCATCTGAACAATCTGTTCTTCCATACGGTCTGCCAGGTCGGCATATCCTTCCGGGGTTTCGCTGACCGGCGTAAGCGGCGTTACTTTCTTCCCGATCATTTTTTCGATCCTTGCCAAAATCTGCCTGGCTTCAGGTCCGATCCCGACATTTTTAGGATCACTGATCTGGATTTTCAGAAGGTTCAGTTCGCTTCGGATGGCCTGCCGCACTTTAGCGTCCGGCACCGAATAATTCAGCTTGGACTCAACATCAGTTTCCAGCTTACTGAATTTTTCATTAACGTCCCGCAGTTCCGTCGTGTAAATGTCGGTTTTCATGAAGCGGGTGTACAACGCATTGAAATTTGCTACAAAACAGAAAATGGCAAAGAAGAAATAAATCCAGCCAAGGGATGATGCAGACTGTCCAGTGGTTTTTGCGCGCCTGATCTGCCAGAGCAGAAAAAGCAGGATCAGGGAAAGCACCAGAGCAACGATGAGGGAACTTCCGCCAAAGATCTGTTGCAGCCCCATCCAGGTCTGATAAAAACTGACGCCGATAAGCATTACAGCCAAAATACCGAGAAAAAGGTCGGTTACCGTAATTTTTGTATTCATAGTTAAAAGTTGTCTTGTTTAGATTTTGATTTATGACGGCAAGTTATTGCGGATTTCAGCATTTTGCTTACGGTTTTCCGTAAAACGGGGAAAAGTTTTAAGATCAGCACAAAGAAAAATGCCTCTGTTTTACAACAAAGGCATTTGGATTATTTTATTAATCTGATTACTTATTTAAAGTACTCCACTCCATTTTTGAAGATGTTGTGGTAATTTGCGGTCGGGATGTTTTTCATTAATCCTTCTGCGAAACGCTCCGGATGGCCCATTCTTCCGAATATTTTTCCGTCCGGGCTGGTGACCCCTTCAATTCCGAATAAAGAGTTGTTCGGGTTGAACGGCATTCCGTGGGCGATGTTTCCGTCTAAATCCAAATATTGTGTAGCAATCTGTCCGTTTTCATACAGCTTTTGGATTTCAGCTTCCGATGCCATGAAACGGCCTTCCCCGTGGGAAATCGGAATGGTAAATACCTGGTCTTTCATTCCTTTTAACCAAGGCGATTCGTCATTTACCACTTTTACGTTTACCATTTGGGAAATATGTCTCCTGATGGCATTGTGAGCCAAAGTCGGAGAATTTTCATCCAGATCCTTTATCCTTCCGTAAGGAAGCAATCCGGATTTTACCAGTGCCTGGAATCCGTTGCAGATCCCGATGATCATCCCGTCCCGGTCCAGCAGTTCATGAACGGCATTTCTCATTTTCTCATTCTTCAGCACATTCACGATGAATTTCGCAGAACCGTCCGGCTCGTCACCGGCGGAGAACCCTCCGGAGAACGCTAAAATCTGGGATGATGCGATTTCTTTTACCCATGCATCGATGCTTTCTTCCAGCAATTGGTGGCTGATGTTGATCAATGGTAAGCTGCTGATGGCTGCTCCTTCTTTTGCAAAAGCATTCAGCGTATCGTATTCACAGTTGGTTCCCGGGAATACCGGAGCAAATACTTTCGGCTGGGCGATGCCATGCTTTTTAATAATAATGTTTCTCGGATTAACGGAGTTTAATTTTTCATCCAGCTCTACCGTCAGTTTTTCTTTTTCAACCGTTGGGAAAAGGTTTTCAAAAGTATGGGTATTGGCTTCCAATAATTTCTCAATGGCAAATTCGGAATCGTTAATTCTGATGCTGGTATTTTCCTTAACTTCCCCAATCAACTGAAGATCTACAGAGCTCAGTTCTTCAATAGATTCGATGATCAGGCTTCCGATGTTTTTAGATAACAAGGCATTTTCTTCAACATTCACATCAGCTCCCAACCTGTTTCCGAAGCTCATTTTAGCTAAGGCAACGGCAACACCGCCTTCTTTCACCGTTTTTACGGAAAGAATTTTTCCAGCTTTGATGTTTTCAAAAATCAGTTCGAAAACAGTTTTTAAAGCACTGTAATCCGGCAGTCCTTTTTCCTGGGCGGTATGATGGAAGAAATAGATTTTATTTCCTGCTTTTTTAAATTCAGGGGAAATGATGTTCTTTTTGTCGCCGTTGGCGCAGGCAAATGAAATCAGGGTCGGCGGAACATTCAGGTCCTGGTAGGTTCCGCTCATGGAGTCTTTTCCTCCGATGGCTGCGAGGCCAAAGTTCATCTGGGCATCATAAGCTCCCAATAACGAAGCCAAAGGTTTACCCCATTTCTCAGGATTCTGTCCTAATTTTTCAAAATATTCCTGAAAGCTCAGCCTGATGTTCTTGTAATCGCCGCCCATGGCTACGATTTTCGCTACGCTTTCCACTACGGCGTACGAAGCTCCCAACAGTGAATTCTGCTTGGAAATCTCCGCATCAAAGCCCCAGCTTGCCAGGGAAACGGTTTCGATATCTTTTGCTCCGATGATCGGCAGCGTCTGAACACTTCCCTCCATCAAAGTCTGCTGGTATTTTCCGCCCAAAGGCATTGCTACCGTGGTGGCCCCGATGGAAGAATCGAACATTTCCAGCAATCCTTTTTGGGACGCTACATTTTTATCACTTAGTATTTTTAAGAAATTCTCTTCGTTAAATGACGGCGTTTCTTCTTTTACTTCATCAAGATGTGTGATCTTCACTTCCTGGTTCTTGGAACAGCCATTGGTATCCAGGAATTCTCTGGAGAGGTCTACAATTTTATCGCCTTTCCAAAACATCTGCATTCTTCCGGAATCGGTTACTTTTGCCACTTCAACCGCCACAATGTTTTCTGCTTCACAGAATTTAATGAACTTTTCCTTATCATCCGGATCTACTACAACGGCCATCCTTTCCTGGGATTCGGAAATCGCAAGCTCGGTTCCGTTCAGTCCTTCATATTTTAAAGGCAGAACATCCAGATTGACTTCCAGGGAATCGGCAATTTCACCGATGGCTACAGAAACTCCTCCGGCTCCGAAATCATTTGATTTTTTAATCAGCCTCGTTACTTCCGGGTTTCTGAATAAACGCTGGATTTTACGTTCTTCCACGGCATTTCCCTTCTGCACTTCGGAACTCATGGTATGGATGGATGTTTCATCCTGCTCTTTTGAGCTTCCGCTGGCTCCGCCTACCCCGTCACGGCCTGTTGCGCCCCCAAGGATAATGACGGAATCCCCGGCTTCCGGTTTTTCTCTTCTCACCCAATCCACAGGAACGGCACCGGTTACGAAACCGACTTCCATCCTCTTGGCTTTGTAGCCTTCGTCATAGATTTCGGAGACCATGGTTGTGGCCAGACCGATCTGGTTCCCGTACGAGGAATATCCGTTGGCTGCCTGCTTGGTGATGGTTTTCTGAGGCAGTTTTCCCGGCAAGGTCTGATCAACCGGTTCCAGAACGTCCGCCGCTCCGGTTAACCTCATCGCCTGGAATACGAATGAACGCCCGGACAAAGGATCCCTGATCGCTCCTCCTAAGCACGTTGAAGCTCCACCGAACGGTTCGATTTCCGTCGGGTGGTTATGGGTTTCGTTTTTAAATAATAGATACCACGGTTCTTTTTTACCGTCGTATTCCGCCTCGATTTGGATGGTGCAGGCATTGATTTCATCGGAAACCACCAGGTTTTCCAGGTTGCCCGTTTTATGGAAATAACGGGCGCAGACCGTTGCCAGATCCATTAAGGATATCGGCTTCAGCTCACGGCCCAGGAATTTTCTTTTTTCGATATAATCGTTGAAAATGGTTTCCAGGGTATGTTTAAACGGCCCTTCAAATTCGATGTTGGAAAGTTCCGTCTCGAAAGTCGTGTGACGGCAGTGGTCGCTCCAATAAGTGTCCAATACCTTCAGCTCCGTTTCCGTAGGGTTCCGCTGTTCGGATTTGAAGTATTCCTGAATGAATTTCAGATCATCCAGTCCCAAAGCGAAGCCATGGTTGTTGTAGAAACTTTCCAGCCGGGCATCGTCAAAACTGATGAAATTTTCGTGGATGATGACTTTTGACGGTGCTTCTTCCGCAGGAATATTCAGGATGGATAAATCTTTTTCCTGGGATTCCACTTTGTTGATCAAAAGGTCTTTGATTTTTAAAAGGTCCGATTCTGAAACGCCTTCGAACTCGATCAGCTTTCCGCTTCTTACTTTGGATTTCTCGTTTTCCGTAAGCAAAGCGATGCATTGCTGCGCCGAATCTGCCCGCTGGTCGTACTGCCCCGGCAAAAACTCCATGGCGAAATGGATGGATGAAGCCGGATTTACTTCGTGCAGGATATCCGTTACCGGATCTACAAAGGTGCTGTTGACGGTTTTTTCAAATTCTCCGTCGTTCAGGCCGAAGATGTCGTATACATTGTACACTTTTACTTTCTGTACGGCAGGGACCACCGCTTTCACTTCATCAAAAATTTTTGGACTTTCCACATCGAAAATTCCTCTTTTTTCTACGAAAATTCTTTTGTTTTGAGACATTAGATGTCAGTTTTTATTTAGATTTATTTTTTATTTCAATATTGTCCGGC
>JAKOOG010000023.1 GCA_022701545.1 Weeksellaceae bacterium
TGCCTACAGCAGATTTTAAAGAAATAATAATAGCTTGGAGAAATTTTGTAGGTAATAATAATACCGAGTTGTGATATTATTCTAATATATGCCCTGTAAAAAACCGATAAAGAAAGTAAGACCTTACTGTTTTAAACTTTAATCCCTTAACAAAAAAATCCCTCTCAGTCATGAGAGGGATTCATTTTATAAATCAGATTGAATTACATATACGCTTCAATCGGTTCACAGGTACAAACTAAGTTTCGGTCTCCGTAAGCTTCGTCTACTCTGGAAACGGTAGCGAAGAATTTGTGGTCTCTTACCCACTCCAGCGGATAAGCGGCTTTTTCTCTGCTGTACGGCTTATCCCATGAATCGGAGATGACGATCTGCTCGGTGTGCGGTGCATTCTTCAACACGTTGTTGGCGGCATCGGCTTCCCCGTTGGCGATTTCATCGATCTCATGTTTAATGGCGATTAAGGCTTCTGCAAAACGGTCGATTTCCGATTTGCTTTCGGATTCGGTCGGCTCGATCATTATGGTTCCTGCTACCGGGAAAGAAACGGTCGGTGCGTGGAATCCATAGTCCATCAATCGTTTCGCAACATCAGCCACTTCAATGCCTAAAGACTTAAACTGTCTGAAATCGACGATACATTCGTGGGCTACTTTCCCGTTTTCGTTGGAATATAAAATCGGGAAATGTTCCGCTAAGATTTCTTTTAAATAGTTGGCATTTAAGATCGCATGTTCGGTTGCTTTTTTCAATCCTGAGGTTCCCAGCATTTTGATGTAAGCGTAAGAAATATTAAGGATCAATCCGGAACCGTAAGGCGCAGCCGAGATCCCTTCGATCGATTCATTCCCTCCTACTTTGATGTTCGCATTGGAAGGCAGGAAAGGAACAAGGTGTTTCGCCACACAGATCGGACCTACCCCGGGACCTCCTCCACCGTGAGGAATCGCGAAAGTCTTGTGAAGGTTCAGGTGACAAACGTCTGCTCCGATGTTTCCAGGACTTGTGTAACCTACTTGGGCGTTCATATTCGCACCGTCCATATACACCTGACCACCGTGTTGGTGAATCAAAGAAGTAATTTCTTTAATGTTCGCATCAAAGAATCCGTAAGTCGACGGATACGTGATCATTACACACGAAAGATTTTCAGAATGCTGTTCCGCTTTGGCTTTCAGGTCTTCGAAATCGATTTCCCCGTTTTCCATGTTTTTCACAACCACAATCTTCATTCCCGCCATGGCAGCAGAAGCCGGGTTGGTTCCGTGGGCCGATTGCGGGATCAATACGACATTCCGGTGGCCTTCGCCTCTTGAAATATGATATTCCCGGATCACCATCAATCCTGCATATTCTCCCTGAGCTCCTGAATTCGGCTGAAGGGAAGTTCCTGCAAAACCGGTAATTTCCGCTAAATCTTTTTCCAGCTCACGGATCATTTCCTGATATCCTCCGGCCTGGTCCACCGGTACAAACGGATGGATCGCTCCCCAGTTGTCCCATGAAAGCGGAAGCATCTGGGTAGCCGCGTTCAGCTTCATCGTACACGATCCCAAAGAAATCATGGAATGCGTCAATGATAAATCCTTTCTTTCCAGACGCTTGATGTAACGCATCAGTTCCGTTTCCGTATGGTATTTGTTGAATACTTCTTCAGTAAGGATTTCGTCTTTTCTTAAATTCTCTTCCGGGATGCTGTACCCTTCTTTAATTTCTAATTTGAACGTCTGCTTGTCTTTGAACTGGGCGAAAGAGGCCATCAGAACATTCAGTTTATCCAAAGTCGTACTTTCGTTGATTGCGATGCTCACCACCCCTTCCGTGAAATAATTCAGGTTCAGCTTATGGTCCAGCATCATTCTCATCAGCCTTTTCTTATCGTCTTCATTGATCGTGATTTTTACCGTATCGAAGATCGGTTCTTCCACGATTTCGTATCCTAATGCCTTCAGTCCGCCTTTTAAAGCGTTTGCTTTGAAGTGGATCTGGTCAGCGATATAATTTAATCCTTTCGGCCCGTGGTAAACGGCATACATTCCGGCCATTACCGCCAGAAGAACCTGAGCCGTACAGATGTTGGAAGTCGCTCTTTCCCTTTTGATGTGCTGCTCTCTGGTCTGCAGGGCCATTCTCAGGGCACGCTTTCCGTAAGCATCCTGGGAAACCCCGATGATTCTTCCCGGAATATCCCTTTTATAATCTTCCTTACAGGAGAAAAATGCTGCGTGAGGCCCTCCGTAACCCAATGGAATCCCGAATCTCTGCGTCGTTCCTACGGCACAGTCGGCTCCCATCGAAGCAGGAGACTTCAGTTTTACCAAAGCCATCGGGTCGCAGGCAACCACGACCTGAAGGTCTGATTTTTTATATTCGGCAATATCTTCCGTATAATCCAGAACAATCCCGTTTTTCCCCGGATACTGCAGCAATACCCCGAAGTACGAACCGTCAAGCTCATGCGTTTTGTGATCCCCTTCCACAATTTCGATTTCAAGACCTTCCGCTTTTGTTTTCAAAACGGAAATCGT
Source organism: Weeksellaceae bacterium (assembly GCA_022701545.1). Classification (GTDB taxonomy): domain Bacteria; phylum Bacteroidota; class Bacteroidia; order Flavobacteriales; family Weeksellaceae; genus Chryseobacterium. The sequence goes on from JAKOOG010000023.1 coordinate 2,529, forward strand.
CTGAGGCAATACCAGATCCGAAACGAAGAACTTGTTGGCTCCT
>JAKOOG010000041.1 GCA_022701545.1 Weeksellaceae bacterium
TAAGATGAACGAGAGAAAACCCCGGGGAAACGCCAATAGTTTAGCTCCAAGACAGAGGCAAAACCCATAATAGTTTATTTTTTTAATGTTGGACGACCCTTGCAATTTATTGTGAGGGTCGTTTAATGTTAAAGGAATTTCTATTTTTGCATCAAATTATGGTCATGAAAAAAATTTTATACGGCATCGCGATCTTTCTTACGGTTTTTTCTTTTGCGCAGGATAAAGAACTCATAAAGCTTAAAGGAGACATTCCGAATAATGGAGAAGGAGAATACAATACCCTGCAGGTTATCGATAACAGAAAAGACAAAACAATAGGAATTCTTCCCTTTGGAGAAGATAAAGCAATGAAAGAAGTATCCTTTCAAAATGGCATTACAGAAGATCTTTCCGACTGGTATCAGAAAAGCAATCTGAAAGGTGGTAAACAGGATCTTGTTATTGTTATCAATGATCTTAAACTTTCTGTTAAGGAAACAGGAGAAAAGAAAAATATCGGTACGATGTGCTTTTCCCTGCAAAGTTTCGTAAAAGATGGAGGCAAATACCGATTCCTATATAAAAAAGATACCGTTTTCATGTTCAGCCATAAAGATGTTTCGGATATTATGGTGAAAAATTTGCATCATATCTTGTCTTCATATTTTGAAAAAACCTATAAGGCAAAACCATTACCATTGAAGTATGATCTCACTTCTGATGAAATCTCTGATTATCAAAATTATGTAGATCAGTATCCGGCTTTTGCCAATGAAAAATTAAAAGACGGAATTTATCTTGATTATAATTCATTTTTCAGGCAGTGGCCTGAAGACGGAAATTATACCCTAGAAAGGTTTGAAGGCGGAAAATTAGATAGGGCAGTAAACACTGAGAATGGTAAAAAGAAAAAAATACCGTCTCATAAAATATTCATCTATGTTGAAAATGGACAGGCATATAAAAATACCTTTGGTGGCTTTCGGGAACTGCATAAAAGCGAAAAAGGATTTTATCTCCAGACAAAGCCTCAAACGCTTTTTCCACCACAATATAATCTCAAACTGGGAATGATGTTCGGTCTGGTTGGGGGAATTGCAGATGCTTTGATGGAAAAGCCAAAGCCGCAAAGCATGTATCTGGAACAGCAAATTTATATTGATCCGATGACAGGGGAATATGATCTTCAATATTAATAATGCATTTAAATATGTTAGCTTTACAAGTTTCTTTTTAAAGAACCAGGAAATGAGAGGAAAACTTTTTCTTCTACCGCCGGGAATTCCTGAGAAAAGGAGGTTGCCCATAGCAATCATAAAGGAGGAAAACAGGAGTTAAGAAAAGTTTCGGCTTATATCGATCCGCTTACAGGGGAGTACAGCTTTTAATGTTCAGGAATTTGAAAGAATATATTAAATTAAATTCTGACAGCATTATTTCTAAAATTACCTTGCTACCACTTTTCCAATTCCTTAAAGTTATGTAAGTTTGAAAATTGCCAATCATAAAAATAAACCAATGAAGAAAGTAATAGTATTTCTGCTTTTATCCGTTTTTCTATCTGCCCAGAAGACGGAACTGATTAATTTATCCAGACCGCCTAAGGACAATAAGAATTTCATTAAAACTTTTACCGTAATTGATCAGCGTTCTGACAAAAATATCGGAACCATTATGGATCACAGCAAAGAAGTGACGGTAGCATTTGAACATGATGCGGTTAAAGATCTTCAGGATTGGGTTGATGAATCCAAAACAACACAGGGAAGAAATGATCTCGTTCTGCTGCTTGAAGATCTTAAAATTTCAGATGAGCAGAAAGAAAAATCGACTGTCGGGAAGCTTCAGCTCCGAGCAAGTACCTTTATAAAAAAAGCAGACGGATACCATTTTCTGTACAGGAAAGATACCGTAACTACGGTTTCATCCCGGGTCAATCCGTTCCTTGCCCAGAACCTGTCAAGAAAATTTACCATGATCCTTTCGGACTTTTTAGAAGATTCGTATAAAAAGGAAGCTTTGGAACTGAGCGTTCCTGAACAGGATCTTCCGCGTTATGCTGAGGTACTTACGGATCAGCTCGACATCCTGAAAGCGGATCAGCTGAAAGATGGGGTTTACAAAGATTATCACAGCTTTTTCAACCATCGTCCGGAGCCGGGCTTCGTTTTGGAAACCAATGCTAAAGGGGTCGTGACCAAAGCCGTAAATAGTGGAGATAAAACCGCTATCCGGCGTTTCTATGCGTTTGTACAGAATGGTGTTGCCTATAAAATTATTCCCGTAGGCTATGCTGAAATTTTAAAAAGTGATAAAGGCCTTTTTATTGAAGTTAAAAAAGCAGAACTCTTTCCTGAGTCATCCAATGGTGCCATGATCGGTGTTATGGCCGGAGGCCTGATTGGCGGAGTCATTGGTGTTGCGATTGATGCAGGAGCCCAAAGCAGGAGAAACCGGATTCCGGAACAGGAAGTCTACCTTGATCCGCTTACCGGACAATATATTTTGCCTGAAGGATTTAAATAAAATAGAATAAAAGAGAGACGCGAAGGTCTCTCTTCTTTTATTTCTGATCCGTAGAATAGGAATACGGAAAATCTTTTTCATCCGTTCCCCGGGCTTTATTCGGCTGGGAAACCATTTCAAAATTCAGTTTCGCTCCCTTCATCAGTTCCTGATGGCTGAGCCAGTTTCTGGTATATTTCTTTCCGTCGAATTCCAGCGATTGGACAAACCGGTTGTTGTCATTATTATCCTTGGCATTAATCTCGATTGTTTTTCCGTTTTCCAGATGGATGGTTGCTTTTTTAAACAAAGGAGCACCCAAAACATACTGGTCTGTAGCCGGAGTTACGGGATAAAAACCAAGCGCTGAGAAAATATACCACGCTGAGGTCTGCCCGTTGTCCTCATCGCCGCAATAGCCGTCCGGAGTAGGCTGGTACAGGCGGTTCATGGTTTCCCGTACCCAATACTGCGTTTTCCAGGGTTCCCCGGAATAATTGTACAGATAAATAATATGCTGGGCCGGTTGGTTGCCGTGGGCATACTGTCCCATATCCGCATTGACCATTTCCTGGATTTCGTGGATGGTGGACCCATAATACGAATCATCAAAGACAGGAGGCAATTCAAAAACCTGATCCAGCTTTTTTGAAAAGGCTTGCCTTCCGCCCATCAGCCTGGACAGTCCTTCAATATCCTGGAATACCGACCAGGTATAATGCCAGGAATTTCCTTCCGTAAACGCATCACCCCATTTGAAAGGATTAAAAGGAGCCTGGAAACTTCCGTCACGGTTTCTTCCTCGGGCCAGTTTGGTTTCGGGATCGATCATTTTCCGGAAATTCTGGGAGCGGCGGTAATATTCCCTCCATTCGGATTCCGGTTTTCCCAGAGCTTTTCCCAATTGGGCAATGGCGAAATCATCGTAAGCATATTCCAGGGTCCGTGCTGCATTTTCATTGATTTTTACATCATAAGGAACATAGCCCAGTTCTTGATAATACTGAATGCCCAGTCTTCCCGTAGCCTGCGGACCTTCGTTATTGGCACCGTGAAGCAAAGCCTCGTACAAGGTTTCAATGTCATAGCCGCGTAAACCTTTCAGGTAAGCATCGGCCACCACGGAAGCGGAATTGTTGCCGATCATGATATCGGAATAGGAGGGACTCGACCATTCGGGAAGCCAGCCGCCTTCTTTGTAATCGTTGATCAGTCCTTTTTGCATTTCAACGTTGATTTCCGGATATACCAAATTCAGGAAAGGGTAAAGGGCCCTGAAGGTGTCCCAAAAACCTGTCCCTGCAAAACGGTAACCGGCTTCCGTTTTCCCGGAATAAGGACTGTAATGAACAACCTGTCCGGCCTGATCAATTTCGTACATTTTATGAGGAAAGCACAGCATTCTGTAAAGACAGGAATAAAAAGTCCGCATCTGATCGATGGTTCCTCCGGCAACTTCCACTTTTCCCAGTTTCTCATTCCAGGCCTGCTTTGCTTTTCTAAACGTATCATCGAACGAATCGTCTTTCAGCTCCCTCTGCAAATTCAGTTCTGCCTGTTCGGGGCTGATGAATGAAGAAGCCACCCGGAGATTTACTTTTTCCCCTTTTTTAGTGGCAAAACCGATGACCGCACCACAGTGATCCCCTGTAATTTCCGTAACCTCTTTTACAAAATCCTTATCCTTCCAGGCTGAATATTTTACGAACGGCTTATCAGCATAGATCACAAAATAATTTTTAAAACCGGTCAGTTTCCCGCGGGAATATCTTGTTGAATAACCGACAATTTTCTTTTCGGAGGGAATGATTTTTATACTGGATCCCTTATCAAATGCATCCACAACAATCCAGGAATTCTCCGAATCCGGGTACGTGAGTCTTAGCTGGGCCGCTCTTTCCGTAGGCGTAATTTCTGCCTTTACATTGTGGTCGGCAAGATATACACTGTAATAATAGGGTTTTGAAACTTCGGACTTATGGGAAAACCAGCTGGCTCTTTCATCTTCATTGAAACGCATTTTTCCGGTTACAGGCATGATGGAGAACATTCCGTAATCGTTCATCCAGGGTGAAGGCTGGTGTGTCTGTTTGATCCCGCGGATTTTATCGGCATCGTACGTATACTGCCAGCCGTTTCCGTTTTTCCCGGTCTGCGGCGTCCAGAGGTTCATTCCGTGGGGAACGGCGACCGCCGGATAGGTATTTCCATTGGAAAGCGAAGGTTTCGACAATGACCCGATTAACGGATTAACGAACTCCTCAGGGTGTTCCGGGGCATTTTCAATCCATTGCGACCGCATTTGAATGAATGGAATAAATAAAAGAATGAAAAGAATCTTTTTCATGAATTAATATTAAGTTGGGCTAATTTAAAAACAAATCGCAAAACAATAATCACAAATGGGACTTTCTATGGGTTAAATTAAACATTGTGTTTTACAAGGCAGGCAGGCCCTGAAAGATCTTCAACCCTAATATTGCTACCTTTCCAAACTCAATTTTAATATCAGGATAAGATTTGTTGTACTTGTTTTGGATAAAGAAAGTAGGGAGATTTGGTGTAAAAGATTGGTTTTATTTGGGTTTACATCAGATTTAAAATTAAGAACGGCAAATTATCCTGCATTTTATTATCTTTGCAAATTACATAGTTCTTAAATGAAAAACATACGAAATTTTTGCATAATCGCTCACATCGACCATGGTAAAAGTACTTTGGCAGACCGTCTTCTGGAATATACCAATACGGTTACCCAAAGAGAATTACAGTCCCAGACGCTGGATGATATGGATCTGGAGAAAGAACGCGGGATTACCATTAAATCCCACGCCATCCAGATGGATTACGAGCTTAACGGCGAAAAATATATCTTAAACTTAATCGATACCCCGGGACACGTAGACTTTTCTTACGAAGTTTCCCGTTCCATTGCGGCCTGCGAAGGGGCGCTTCTTATTGTAGATGCCGCTCAGAGCATCCAGGCCCAGACCATCAGCAACCTGTACCTGGCACTGGAAAATGACCTTACGATTATTCCGATCCTGAATAAAATCGACCTTCCTTCGGCAAATCCTGAAGAGGTTACCGATGAAATCATGAACCTGATCGGCTGCGATTACGAGGATGTATTAAGGGTTTCCGGAAAAACAGGAGAAGGGGTACACGACCTTTTGGAGCAGATCGTTAAAAGAATTCCGGCACCGGTGGGTGATCCGGATGCTCCGCTCCAGGCTTTGGTTTTTGACTCGGTATACAATCCGTTCAGAGGGATTGAAGCGTATTTCAAAGTGGTAAACGGAAGCATTACGAAAAATGAAAAGATTAAATTTTTTGCAACAGGAAAAGAATACGGCGCGGATGAAGTAGGAACGTTGAAACTGAAGCAGGTTCCGAAAAAAAAGGTAGAATGCGGTGACGTAGGTTACTTGGTATCCGGAATCAAGGATGCCCGTGAAGTAAAGGTAGGCGATACCATTACCTCGTTTAGCAATCCGGCGGCGGGACCGATCGAAGGATTTGAGGAAGTAAAACCGATGGTATTTGCCGGGATTTACCCGATCGATTCCGAAGATTTTGAAGAACTGAGATTCTCCCTTGAAAAATTAAGGCTGAATGACGCTTCCCTGGTTTTTGAGCCGGAAAGTTCAGCCGCGTTAGGTTTCGGATTCCGTTGCGGATTCCTGGGAATGCTCCACATGGAAATCGTTCAGGAACGTCTGGACCGTGAGTTCAACATGAACGTGATCACCACCGTACCGAACGTATCGTATTTCGGCTACTCCAAAAGAGAACCGGAAGTTCCGATCCTGATCAATAACCCGTCCGAAATGATGGATCCGACGATTATGGACCGGGTGGAAGAGCCGTTTATTAAAGCTTCCATCATTACCAAATCCGATTTCGTAGGCGCTGTGATGACGCTGTGTATCGAAAAAAGAGGAGAGATCGTAAACCAGAGTTACCTGACTTCGGAAAGGGTGGAGCTGGTATTCAATATGCCTTTGGCTGAAGTGGTTTTCGATTTCTATGACCGTTTGAAATCAATCTCCAAAGGATACGCATCGTTCGATTACCATCCGATCGGATTCAGGGCTTCCAAACTGGTAAAAATGGATATCCTGATCAACGGGGATATGGTGGATGCTTTATCATCCTTAATTCACGATTCCAACGCGTATTATATCGGTAAAAAGATGTGTGAAAAGCTCCGTGAGCTGATCCCGAGACAGCAGTTCGACATTGCCGTTCAGGCCGCTTTGGGAACCAAAGTAATTGCAAGGGAAACCATTAAAGCGTTGAGAAAAGACGTTACTGCAAAATGTTACGGTGGGGATATTTCCAGGAAGAGAAAGCTTTTGGAGAAGCAGAAGGAAGGAAAGAAGAAGATGAAGCAGATCGGAAGGGTAGAAGTACCGCAGTCGGCGTTTATGGC
>JAKOOG010000154.1 GCA_022701545.1 Weeksellaceae bacterium
TCTTTTTAACCTATTTTCTGCTTTTACTCCGGCAATAATTAATTTATTAAACACCCGATCGTCATCCGCGACGGGGATCTAAACAAGGTATCCGCGATAACTATGGAAAGATCTAGACCGCACATAAAAACAAAAACCCGCTCAAAAAGAACGGGTTTCAGCATTTATTTTTTCAGGCATTTCTCCAAAAACTGATCCTGTTCCCAAAGTAAATGCAGGATGTTTTCTTTGGCGGCATAGCCGTGGGCTTCCTTAGGCAGCAGAACCATCTTTACCGGAGCACCCAGGTTTTTCAGGGCCTGGAAATAGCGCTCGGTCTGTAAGGTGAAAGTTCCGGGATTGTTATCGGCATCCCCGTGAATCAGCAGCAAAGGTGTCTTCATTTTATCGGCATTCATAAAGGGCGACATCGTATTGTAAATTTCCGGAACGTCCCAGTAATTTCGCTGTTCGCTCTGGAAACCGAATGGCGTCAGCGTGCGGTTGTAAGCCCCGCTTCGAGCAATTCCGCAGGCAAACAGCTTGGAATGCGTCAACAGGTTGGCTGTCATAAAAGCACCATAAGAATGTCCTCCTACCGCTACTTTTTTACGGTCGATATAACCCAATTGATCCACCGCATTGATGGCGGCTTCCGCATTCGCTACCAGCTGAGGAATAAAGGTATCGTTCGGTTCGGTTTTTCCTTCCCCGATGATCGGGAATGCCGCATCATCCAGGACAGCATACCCTTTGGCCGTCCAGTAAACGAAAGACCCGTAAGAAGGGAATGTAAAATCATTCGGGTTCTGATTATTTTGTCCGGCGGTATTCTTGTCTTTATATTCGGTCGGATACGCCCAGATCAGCAAAGGAAGCTTTTCTGTTTTTGCTTTGCGGTCATAGTTGGCCGGAAGATAAAGCGTCCCCGTTAAAGTAACACCGTCGTTCCTTTTATAAGTAATCACTTCCTTATATACATCCTTAATGCTTTCAAACGGGTTGGCAAAACTGGTTACGGCTTCCGCTTTACCGGACCTGATGTTCTTTTTAAAATAATTCGGGTATTGGCTGGAAGACTGCTGGACTGTAAGCACTTCACCCTTGGAAGGATTCAGAATATCGATGATCTCTTCCTTACCGTTTTTAAGATTGGAAGTATATAGCCTCTTTTTCTTCAGGGTTTTCATATCCATTTCATCCAGAAAAGGATGCTGCCCGTCTTTGGTGAATCCTGCTCCGATGAGGTAAGACTTCCCGCCCTTCATATCCACAACATACCTTCCGTACTGGTTTTTGGTTGTGTTGAAATTTCCGGGATCGCTGTAGATGTCCTGATAATTACGGTTTTCAATAACTTTCGATTCTCCGGTATTCAGATCTACCAGATAAGAGGTTGTATTTCTCGTATCGTACCAGCCTTCCGAAACAATCGTATAATGATCGTTGGTCCAGCTTATATTTTCATACCGCTGTCTGGTTTTGAAAAAAGATTTCGGAGTATTTGCGAAAGGTGCTTCCCAGGTAAAAACCTCATCCCGGTACTCGGCTGGTTTCGACTGGTCTCCGCCGTCCAGCGCTTCGGTATAAACCAGGGTGGCCGGCATATCGCTTCTCCAGCCCATATCTCTTTTTCCGGTACGCACGGAAGAAAACCCTTTCGGCATGATTTCATTCAACGGAATTTCGTTCACTACTTTTACCGTATTTCCATTGAGATCGTAAACCGTTGTGGTAAGCGGGAACCGGCTCAAAGGAACGATGTAGGAGAATGGTTTTTTAATGGTCGTGGCCATCAGGTAATTTCCGTCCGGCGAGAAGCTCAGCCCGGAATACAGATCCTGGTCTTTTACTTTTTTTAGACTGCCGGTAAGATCCACGCCGTAAACTTCCGAGGCCGTCAGGATCTCGAAATTCTTTTCATCCTGAGGATTCTTCAGCAGGTCCTGGTAGGTTCTGTTCTGTGAAACTTTCCCGTCGGCGGTCGATACAATCGGGCCGGTCGGTAGGTCTTTGCTGGCATCAATTAAATTCCCCCTGTTTTGAGGAAGCGTTTTAATCAGCAGGTGCCTGGAATCTTTGTACCATAAGTAAGGACTTCCGAGATTTGCATTCAAATTATCGGAAGTAATCTTGCTGGCTGCAGCCGTTTCCAGATCGACGATCCATAATTCCACTCCTTTACTGGTCGTATTGGTGAAAGCCAGCTTCTTTTCGTCCGGTGAAAATGAAGTGTAGGCAATTTTGGGATTTGCCGGTAAATTCTTAACCTGAACTTCTGTTTTGTCATTTATTTTTCTGACCTTGAGATTATTAACGTAGGTCATCGAGCTTGAAATATTCGTTACCGGGTTAATTCTCAATCCGCCCAGTTTCATTTCCTGCTGGCTCAGATCCTCCAATGTTTTGTAAGTCGGACGGTAGCTGAAAACGATCCAGTCTTTTTTGCTGTTCATCAAAACACTTGGAGGCCGTTCATAATCCGCCAGCTTCAGAATCTCCGCAGACGGTTTCTGGTAAGTAATGCTTTCCTGCGCATCGTAGAAATTAAGAAACGCCAGAAGGCATATGGTTAACTTTATTTTCATAACAATTTCGATTTCTACGAATTTAATAAATTTTATTCCGATGGCAAAAGGTTTGGAGTTGGGGATTTTATATCGGTATCAGGATGTATTTGAAAGATCTAAAGAACAGATTATTTTACCCGCAAAGCTTTACTCAAACCTTCAGGGTTTCGAAAAGCCTGAAGCATTAAAACGGCAACAAAAAAGAGCGGTAAAATTTACTGCTCTTTCTTTATTTATCATTATATTTTAAATTGGATTTACCAGTCATTCGCTCTTTTCCGTTTTTCGATCATGTAATCAACCGAAACTTTTCCCACTCCGAATACCATCAGCAGAAGATAAACGGCAAGATACACCATGCTCAATTCCTGTTTGGCAAAAGGATCTGCTGCATGAACTACAAATCCGGCAATGACCATCGTAAATATGAGAAATCCCAATGCAATTCTGGAGAAAAGCCCAAGGATCAGAAAGATGGAACATACAAATTCGGCAAAAACCGTCAGCCCGAGAGACAATTGCGGACCCATTCCCAGAAAATCGTAAAAATCGCTTTTTCCGTCGATCAGCATCTGCATCTTGGGAAATCCGTGGGACAGCATGGCAAAACCGATAAACACCCTCACCACCAATAAAGCAATATCTTTTACAACCGAATCAGAATTTGTTGAGCTTGTGTAGTTCATTGAAAGAGATTTAAATTTAAAGATAATAAAAATCTTTTAATACAACGGCTTTCAGGCCCTTTTTAGTCTACCGGTACCCGAAATTTTTCAGGTCCCTGTCATTTTTTCTCCAGTCTTTTTTCACTTTTACGAAAAGATTCAGATGGATTTTCTTGTTGAAGAATTTTTCCAGGTCGATTCTCGATTCCGTTCCCACTTTTTTTATGGCTTCCCCTTTATGACCGATGATAATCCCTTTTTGGGTATCCCGCTCTACATAGATAATGGAATCGATGAAAATAATTCCTTCTTTTTCCTTAAACTGCTCCGTTACCACTTCTACGGAATACGGAATTTCTTTTTCGTAATTCAGTAAGATTTTCTCGCGGATGGCTTCGTTAACGAAGAAACGTTCCGGCTTGTCCGTGTACTGGTCTTTATCGTAATACGGCGGGTTTTCCGGTAACAGCGATTTAATTTTTGGAAGAATGATATCGGTATTGAAAGCATTCAATGCAGAGATGGGAAGGATTTCCGCTTTCGGAATCCTTTCATGCCAGGTCTCCACCAGCTTTTCAAGTCCTTCCTGGTTGGTCTGGTCTACTTTGTTTAACAGCAGTAAAACAGGTACCGGAATTTTATTCAGTTTATCAATCAGAAATTCGGAAGGTTCGGCTTTGTCGGTCACGTCTACGATGAATAGGAAAACATCCGCATCCTGCAGGGAATCTTTTACGAAATCCATCATTTTTTCCTGCAGCCCGTATTTGGGGTCCAGCACGCCCGGCGTATCGGAAAACACGATCTGCAAATCTTCCTCGTTATAAATTCCAAAAATCCTGTGGCGGGTAGTCTGAGCCTTTTGGGTAACAATCGCCAGCTTCTCCCCCATCAGTTGGTTCAACAAGGTAGATTTTCCGGCATTCGGCTTTCCTACGATATTTACAAATCCTGCTTTGTGCATAAAATAATATTAAGAAATGCAAAGTTAATAAAACTAAACCGGTCTTTCGGCTAATCACGAAGATTTAAACCAAAAAGCCCTTTCCGGAACCTGGAAAGGCTTTTTATGATTGTACTCCTGATTATTTTACTGGCAATGGCTTTTCATGAAGTGTAGGCTGCCTGCTGCAAGAGCGGCGGCATCATGCGGCGATTTCTGCCATAAGGAAACCATTTGCTGCATGCCGGGCACCGAAGATGAAAAGTTTTCCAGCACAAGGTTCCCCTCAAAATCGATTTCTTTTAAAGCTTTAAACAACTGGTCCCAGTTTACGGTCCCTTCACCGAGCATTCCGCGGTGGGATTCCGTCATATGGATATGCCTAAGCTTTTTCCCGGCCAGGACAACGGGATCATAAAAATTATTTTCCTCGATATTCATGTGGAAGGTATCGAGATGAAGGTATAAATTATCTTTTCCTGTTTTTGAAATCAGGTCCAGTACATTTCCTGCCGTATTGCAAACGTAGGTCTCATAGCGGTTGATCGGTTCGATTCCGATATTTACCCCTCTCTCTTTGGCATAATCCGCGACGTGGCTCCAGACCTGTGTAATAATCTTAGCCTCTGCATCCGTTAATGGATGTCCTGAGAAAACGCCGATTCCACCGTGCAGAACGCCGCCCAGGAAATCGGTCTCCAGTTCGGAAGTTTTATCAATGGCCTGTCTGATCAGTCTTTCGGCTGCTTCAGGATGAGAAGCGATATGGGCCTCTTTAGGAAGGTTCAGCGAGCAGACTACATCCAGCTGATTGTCTTTGAGCTGCTGTTTTACTTCTTTTGCATTAAATTCCATGGATGGCGGAAGCAGAATTTCAATAAGATCGAAACCTGCCGCAGCCGTTTTTTCAATCGCATATTTTCCGGCTTCAGGGTTCCATACGGGAGTAATCCATGAAAGCAGTGATGCTCCGAATTTTATATTCATATGTTTAAATTATTTAATTAAAATACCCACCATTCCGCTCTTACCCCTAAATAGGTTCCGAACCTCTTGGCTCCGGACTGCTGCAAAAATGGAGAATAAAGACTGTTCATCGCCTGATCATTGTATCTCGAAACCTCAGCAATAAACCGGAGGTGCGGCCTTGCCCAGACGCTTCTTTCCGCTGTCGGAACAATCGTGGGCGCCAATACAAATTTTACCATTGAGGCAGGATCCTGGCTGCCGTCCTTTCGCTGGGCGTAATGCAGTTCCGTAAGAATGTGAAACCAGTTGTTGAAATAATAAGTGGCTCTTATACCGGTATTGAACTCTGACTTTTTGTTAAAAATTTCCCTTTTGTAATAGTCCATGGCTTTATCGCTGTCCGCACCGCCTTTGCTCCGGGTGTAAACGGCGTAACCGTTTAATGACCAGCGGTCGGAAAGATTCAGTAAAATATGTTCAACCGCGGTCAGGGAATAAGCGCTTTTATAAGTCCCTTTCGATTCATCGGGAGCTCCGTATGTTCTCCAGGTCTGGGTATTTCCGCTGTCCCCGCCGTTGGCAATGCCTGATCCGTACCGGATTGAAATCTGGTTAAAAGCACCAGGCAATCTGGTCTTGAGCGTCGAGCTTAATTTTGCTCCCAGTACCCAGCCATCATCCGCCAGATACTGCTCTACAGAATTTTTCCCGGATTTGTCTACGGTATGGAATTCAGCCAGCAGTTTTACCTTGTGGTTGTTGTTTTTAAACGGAATAATCTGTTCCAGCACAAAAACTTCCCGCTGCCTGTAGATCA
>JAKOOG010000053.1 GCA_022701545.1 Weeksellaceae bacterium
GTCTGGTCTGCCCGCCATAGATGCCGTGGTTTTTATCGGGATAAGCCATAAAATCAAACTGCTTCTTATTCTGAATCAGGGCCTCGGAAAACTCCATGGAATTCTGAAAATGCACGTTGTCATCAGCTGTTCCGTGGATCAGCAGGAATTTCCCTTTCAATAAATTCGCGTATTCGGTAGGTGAGTTTTTATCGTAACCGTCCGGATTTTCCTGTGGCATTCTCATGAATCTTTCCGTATAAACCGAGTCATAATATCTCCAGTTGGTTACCGGTGCTACGGCAATCCCCATTTTGAAGACATCGGCCCCTTTCGTCATGGCAAGGCTCGTCATGTATCCTCCGAAGCTCCATCCGAACATCCCGATTCTGGTTTTATCGATGTACGGCTGGTTCCCGAGCCATTTGGCAGCGGTAATCTGGTCTTCGATTTCATACTTTCCAAGATCCATATAAGTTACTTTCTTGAATTTAGCCCCCTTATACCCGGTTCCGCGTCCGTCTACACAGGCAACCACATACCCTTTCTGGGCAAGCATTTCAAACCAGATCCCATTTCCGTTGTCCCAGGAATTGGAAACCTGCTGGGAGCCCGGCCCTGAATACTGGAACATGAACAAAGGATATTTCTTGTTTTTATCAAAGTTTTTAGGCTTGATGATCCATGCGTTCATTTGGTCTCCGGCACTGTTCGGAATGGTGATGAACTCTTTTTCCGCAAAGCTGTCCGCCTTTAATTTCTGAAGCTGGGCGTCATTGTTCTGAAGTTCTTTTACTACTTTTCCGCTGCCGTCTTTTAAAACGAAAGTATAAGGTTTTGCAGCAGTAGAAGAAGTTTCAATAAAGTAATTGTAGTTTTTACTGAAATTGGCGGAGTTGTTTCCTTCCGCATTAGAGATCAGCTGGGACTTTCCGTTTTCGATATTTACTTTGGAAACCACTTTGTTGATGCTTCCTTTTTCAGTGGTTTGCACGTAGATTTCTTTTGATTTCGGATTGTAGCCGTAGTAATCGGTTACTTCCCAGTTTCCTTTGGTCACCTGCTTTTTCAGCTTGCCGTCTTTGTCATACCAGTACAAATGGCGGTTGCCATCCCTTTCGGATGCCCATAAGAAAGAATCGTCTTCCAGGAATTCAAGGGTCGGGCTGTCGGTATCGATCCATTTTTCGTCGGTTTCGGTAAATAATTTCTGTACTGTTCCGGTTTTGGTATTTACTTTTAACAGATCTGAAGCATTCTGTATTCTTTCGGAAGTGATCAGAACGATTTCATCTGCTTTGGCGGTCTGGAATACATTCGGGATGTAATAATTTTTAAATGCCCCTAAATTCAACGGTACCGTTTTTCCATTGTCCAGACGATACAATTGAGCGGAAACGACCGAATTTTTTTCTCCCGCTTTAGGGTATTTGTACCTCATTTCCGTAGGGTAAAGGGTCTTCCCGTAAATTGGAATATAAATCTCCGGAACCTGGCTTTCGTCGGATTTAATGAAAACAATCGCATCCGAGTTTTTCGTCCATTCATATTGTCTCGCATGTCCGAATTCCTCTTCATATACCCAATCTGCCAATCCGTTAAGAATGGAATTCTTCTTTCCGTCCGTTGTAATCTGGGTAACTTTTCCGGTATTCAGGTCCTGATAGAACAGATTATTATCTGCAATGAAGGCAACTTTGCTTGCATCCGGGGAAAATCTCGGTTCCTGTACAGTATTCCCGTTATTCAGGCTCATAACTTTTCCGGATTTCAGGTCTTTTACTTCAAATTTACCTAAAAAGGAATGTCTGTAAATCGGCTGGCTTTCTTTAAGCAGCAGAATCTTGGATTCATCCTCCGAAAATTCATAGCTTTCAAATTGTCCGTCTACGATATTGCCCTCTTTCTGAGAGGTTTTGTAGGAATATTTAGCGATGCCTCCCTGTTCGATCACCAGGTAGTTGTCACCGTTTTTCATGGAAGTAATGCCGGCGATGCCTTTTCCACGGTAATACCCGGAATATATTTTATCCAAAGTGATTTCCTGAGCAGATACACTTTGAAATGCTGCAGCTATTGTAAGGGTAAGTAAGAATTTTTTCATTTCTAATTTTAAAGAATTCAAATATAATAATTTTATAAGTGTCTGAAAAAAGCATTTTGTGACAAGCCTTTGGCAAAAGAATTGAATATATTAGAGAACATTAAAATCAAATAATCATTATGGAAAAGAATGCTTACGATCAGGAACTGAACCGATACGAATTAGAAGATCAGATATTATATACCGGTTTTTCAAGCTATCAGGATGCCGAGGAATATGCACAGAATAAAGGCGGAAAATTAGTGGAAGTTGCCTTTAGAGACGGCAACGATAATCCTGTCATTACGACGGAAGGGGGATTGATGGAGAAAAAAATACATTATTTTGTAGATGCAGGAGAAGAATATCAGTTTATCCATTCTTCAGACCCTGGATTCAGGGATTATGCAGATGAGCTGCAGAAAATAAAAGCCAAGCAGCTGCAGTCTCCACCAGATGAACGTTATCTGGCAAATTTCGAAATTGAAAACACGGAAGATCCGATTGTGGTAATTAAAAACGGACACTTCGAATCGGTAACTTCCAGAGAGCGATCCAAATACCTGAAGCAGGCGCATGTGTACGAAATCGCAGTTTCATTGCCAACACCTTAAAATCATCATATCATGAGCAAGACCAAATATTCAGAAAAAGCTCAGGACAAAGTAGGAAAAGTAATGCACGAATTCAAGGAAGGGAAGTTGAAATCTTCCTCCGGCGAAAAAGTGACAAGCAGAAAACAGGCCGTTGCCATCGGTATTTCTGAAGCAAAAGAAAAAGGTTTAAAAGTGCCTGGAAAAAAGAAAGATTAATCAATTATTAAAGAGCTGTTTTACTGTGGTAAAGCAGCTTTTTTTGTGGAAAGTAATAAATTTCAGGATGGACAGGTAAAATTAATATACCTGTAACAGGAAGTGGGTGCCTTTTAAATATATTTGCGGAAAAATAGCAAGACTGAGTGGTACTTATTTCAGGATTGTATGGGACATTTCAAAAAGATATATTCGGATTATAAGCACCAGGTGTATTTCTTTGTCAGAAAGTATATTTCCGGACAAGAAGATATTGAAGATGTGGTGCAGGAAATCTTTATCCATTTATGGAAGCATGATGCACAGCTTACGAAGTCTGAACATCCTGAATCCATTATTTTCCGTACTGCCAAGCAGGAAATTGCCAATTTCTACAGGAAAAATAAAATGATCTTTGCTTCAGATCCCGACATCATTGCCGGTCTCGAAGAAACAGAAGAAGAATCAGAGGCAATTTCGAAAGAAGAAAAACTTAATCGGATAGAACGTTTGCTCGATGAACTTCCTGTCCGGAATAAAGATTTTTTACTCAGAAACAAGCTGGAAAACGTCAGTTATGTTAAAATAGCTGAAGAAAACAATATGTCTAAAACGGCCGTTGAAAAACGGATCAATAAAGCTCTTGCGTATATCCGTACCAACCTCAGCCTATTTTAAGCTTGTGTTAATGAATATGAACAAATTATTAAATCCACTTTTCTAAGGTGGATATTTTTTGATCCCTGCGTAATTACTAGCAGACAGACTACTTATGAATCAATTCGAAAAAGACTGGAACAGGGTAAAAAAAGAAAACCGGCGGATCGATGAAAAAACCGACCGCAGGCTCTGGCAGAATATAGAGCACATGACCTCTGGCCGGAAAAAGAAAAGGATGCTCTATTGGGCGGCAGCCGTTCTTTTTCCTCTGCTTGGGCTGATGTTCTTGTATCAGACTGCGTCACCCCATACAGGCTTTAAAAACAGAATTGTGCTGAAAACCGGAAACGAAATAAAAACGTACAGACTTTCCGACGGAAGCATCATTACCATGCAGCCGTACAGTAAGCTTATCATGGACACAAACCATTTCGGTAAGATAGAAAGACCGGTGGAATTTGAAGGGAAAGCCTTTTTTAATATTGCCAAAGATAAGAGCAGGCCATTCAGGATCGATGCCCATGGTTTCAAAGTCCAGGTATTGGGAACTCAGTTTTTTCTGGATCAGAAATCGGCTGATAAAAGGGTATCCCTGAAAGAAGGTAAGGTGAAAATAGAGCGCCGGGGAAGAATTACTTATCTGCTTCCGGATGAAACCTGGGTAAGTGACGTTTCGAATACGGAGCATCATTATTATGGTCATTCCAAGGTAATGACTTTTGCTTTTAACGGTGAGCATTATGAAAAAGTAATCCGCCGTCTTGAGGAAACCTACCATGTACACATACAGTATCCGGACCGGTACCGAAAAGAAAAGATACAGGGCTCATTTACAGGAAACTTAAAAGAGGTGATTACCATTGTAAGCTATCCTTTTAATCTGAAGACAACAGCAATCAGCGACCAACAAATTGTTTTAAAATAAAAGGCACCGATAATTGGGGTTATCGATGCTGAAAATCAGTAAGAATCTAACAAACTAATTTTTTACAAATCTATGAAAAAAACGGCAATCAGCATTGCGGTACTGGGAGTTTTGTGCCTGTCGGAAACGGCATATGCATCGGCTCCGGTATCTGTTCAGCAATCTGTTTATTCCGCACGCGTACCTCTTACGAAGGTATTTGAAAAACTGGGAAGAACGACTAAAATGCGCTTCTTCTATTCGGCTTCGGATCTCGCAGGGGTCATGGTAGATGACCGTGGCCTGAACTACAGTTCTTTACAGGAAGCTCTAAGCTACCTCAAAAAAAACTATTCCGTCGATTTTATGATTCAGAATAATACCGTAACGGTAAAAAGAATGATGGCGACGGATGAAAAGAAACCCTTTTCAGCCCGTCAGAATGTAATAAAGCAGGATACCCTTTCTCCCAAAGAGAAAAATATCGATGAGGTAGTGATGGTAGGATATGGCAAGCAGAATAGGAAAGATATTTCCGGATCTATTTCGTCCATCGGTGAGAAGCAGATGAAAGGCGTGGCTTCCGGGAATTTCGGGGATATGATCGCAGGAAAAGCTACCGGAATCCAGATCACGCAGGCCAATGCGGGTCCAGGATCTTCGCCTACCATTCGCGTAAGAGGAATCGGCACGTTAACGGCAGGCTCCAATCCGCTGATTGTCGTCGATGGATTTCCACTTACGGAAGGCACCAATCTTAATTCGATAGATCCCAATTCCATCGCGAAAATAGATATCCTTAAAGATGCGGCCTCATCGGCGATCTACGGTTCCAGGGGAGCCAACGGAGTCATTCTCATCGAGACCAAACAGGGCAGGAAAGGGAAGATGGAAGTCAGTCTTGATTCCTATTACGGAATTCAGACAAGAAGCGATAAGGCAAAGTTTGTAGATGCCTATGATATGGCTGTTTTCATGAAGGAATCCAGGGATAATAATTATTTGTCAAAAGGTTCCAACAGAAGCATTCTGGACGACAATGCAACGCGGGTCAGCAAAGGAGCCTCATTACGGGAACTCATTCCTGATTATTTAAAACCTTACCTGATGAGACAGCCGGGACTTACCAATACCGACTGGTATAATACGGTTCTGAGACCGGCGCCGATCAGCCAGACAACTTTTACCGTGACAGGCGGCGGTGAGAAAAGCAAATACGCATTTACAGGAAGTTATCTTAACCAGAAAGGAATTGTTATCGGTTCGGACTATGAAAAATATTCAACCAATGTTAATTTATCCACCGACCTTAGCGACAAGTTAAAGATCGGGGTGTCCATTACGCCGTCTTTTTCTCAGGGAAGCATTCTGGATATGGTTTCAGGAGGGAGAAGCTACAATCCGCTCGCTATGGCTTCCACGATGTATCCCTTCTTTGCACCGTATAATGCCAACGGGAACCTGAATATTTCTGAACAGATCCGTGCCAACACACCTACGGATGGTGCGCTGGTAGAGAACCCGGTAGCTATGGTTCAGTTGACCAACAGAAAATACACCTTGTTCAAGACATTTGGAAACGTGTATACCCAGCTGAATTTTCTTAAAAATTTCAACTATAAATTTTCAATCGGGGGAGATTACAGCAATTACGAATACAATTTCTTCGATCCTTCCACGGTAGGCTCTTACCGGTCAGCGGCACCCGATGTTACCATGGCGAGCAGAACGGAATACATCCGGAAAAACTATCTGGTGGAAAACCTGCTCACCTTCGATAAAACAATAGGCAATCATACGTTCAATGCTATTGCAGGACAATCTTACCAGGAAGAAAACAACAATCAGCTGCTGGTAGAGGCCACGGGCTTCCCAGACAACAGCATTACCAACATAGCCGGCGGATCATCATTCAAAAATACGCTTTCGCAGTACAAATGGACCTTGATTTCTTATTTCAGCAGGCTTTCTTACAGCTTCAACAACAAATACAACTTCATGGCATCGTACCGGAGAGACGGATCATCACGATTCGGGATCAATTCCAAATGGGGCGATTTTTATGCATTGTCATTGGGATGGACACTCAGCAATGAGAACTTTTTCCCGAAAAATAATTTCATTGATCCGGTAAAGTTACGTTACAGCAAAGGAAGCAACGGAAACAATCAGATCCCTAATTTCGGTGCCTTATCACTGATGGCGGAAGAAAATTATGTTTTTTCCGGAGCGTTGGCTTCCGGTTACCGGGCATCTACTGCCCCCAACCCGAATATTTCCTGGGAAAAATCAAAATCCGACAACTTCGGGATCGATTTTTCGTTGTTTAAACATTTACTGAATGTTTCCGCAGATTATTACATCTTAATGCGGGATGGCCTGCTGCTTGATGTGCCGGTTCCCCAGCAGTCGGGATACAGCACTTCTTTGCAGAACATAGGAAAAGTAAGGAACAGGGGATTTGAAATTCAGCTTTCAACCAGGCCGCTGCATATCGGTCAGGATTTTGAATATTCCAACAACCTGAGTTTTTCATCCAACACCAACAAAGTACTGTCATTAGCCAATGGCCAGAATCAGATTATTGCAGGCGCCAATAATTTTGCCGTGACCAAAGTGGGCGGTTCTATCGCAGAAATGTACGGATATAATATCACAGGCGTATATACTTCCCAACAGCAGATCGATAATACGCCGCATATTACGGGGACATTGGTAGGAGATTACATTATGCAAGATCTTAACGGAGACGGGAAAATTGATAATGATGACAAGAAAAGCTTTGGCTCCGGAATTCCCAAATACATCCTGGGTTTTTCAAATACTTTTAAATATAAAAACTTCGAGGTAAATTTCATGCTTTACAGTGAACTGGGGAAAAAAGTATATAACGGTGACCTGGTAAGCATAACGGAATCCGGAGAGGGGTTCGGCGTTCCCAGCCAGTATTATTTCGATAACCGGTATAATGCCGTTACTAATCCGGGAGGTTCTTTTGCCATGCCGAACATGAATTTTTCGAACAACAGGAAAGAAGCCAGGACTTCCAATATCTTTTTTATGAACGGAAACTACCTCAGGCTGAGGTCCCTGAAACTGGCTTATAACCTTCCTGCGAGCATCACCGAAAGCTTAAAAATAAAGTCAGCACAGATCTATTTCATGGGGAATAATCTGTTTACCATTACTTCATACAGAGGGCAGAATATTGATGCCACAACGGATAATGTGCTGACCCAGGGTTATGACAGCGCTTATTATCCTGTAACCAGAGTCTTTTCCTTCGGAATGAATTTTAAATTTTAATGTTTTATGAAAAAAATACTTACTCCACTCGTTATCCTGTTGTTCCTGCAATCCTGTTCGTCGGATCTGCTGAACACTTCTCCGGAAGCCACTAAAGTGACTTCCCAGTTTTATACCGATGCCTCACAGATCGAGCAGGGCATCAATGCCGTGTACGGAACCCTGCAATATACCGGGCAATACCAGCAGGCCATGCTGGTGATCGGGGAAATTCCTTCAGACAATACGTATGATGAAGTTCCGGCCAATGATTCATTTACGTATGGCGAATTCGATTTCTTTACCATCCAGCCGAATAATACTCTTCTTGCCAGTACATGGAAAGACAACTACATCGGGATTCAGCAGGCAAATATTATCCTGAATAGGATCGACGGGATTCAGGACATGACGCAGGGTACTAAAAACTACCGTATCGGAGAGATGAAATTTTTACGTGCTTTAATGTACTTCAATCTGATCAGGGTATTCGGGGACGTTCCTTTGGTGACCAAAGAAACCACCAATGTAAATGATTATTTCGGCCAGAGCCGTACCCCGGTTTCCGAAATCTATGCCTTTATCGAAAAAGAGCTGAAAGATGCCATCCCGCTTCTGCCGGTTACCACAATTCAGAAAGGCAGGGTAACCAAAGGTGCCGCACTGGGGATATTGGGAAAGGTACTAATTACGGAAAACAAGCATCAGGAAGCTTTATCTTACCTTTCACAGATCGATGGACTGGGGTACAGCCTTCTTACCGATGTAACCAAAATTTTTGATGTGGCCAATAAAAACAATTCCGAGATTATATTCGATGTTCAGTTTGCTTCAGGATTGAACGGAAATTCGGAAGGGAGCCCTGCTTTCCAGCTGTTCAGCCCTTCAGGGACGGTAGCGGGTGCGAAAGGCCATAATCTTCCTACCAAAGAAGTATACAACCTGTACGCAACGGACGACAAAAGGAAAGCAGCCTATATAGGGCTCACTTCCAACGGTATTCCATACACCAAAAAAATTGTGAAAACCTCAAATGTCATTTCAGACGGAGGAAGCAATATCGTTGTACTGCGCCTTGCCGATGTTTACCTGATGATGGCCGAATGCTACTCGCAAGCGAATGATTTTACAAATGCCAACCTTTATCTGAATAAGATTAAGACCAGAGCGGGTATTGCCAACGTAAATCTTACTTCCCAGCAAACGCTGCTTGCTGAAATCGATAAGGAGAGAAGACTGGAACTTGTAGGAGAAGGCCACCGGTGGTTTGATCTGGTAAGAACCGGCAAAGCCGTTCAGGTAATGACCCAGTATTTTGC
>JAKOOG010000099.1 GCA_022701545.1 Weeksellaceae bacterium
CGGTGTGTCTGCTGTTTGCTGCAGGAAACGGTAAGGAACAGAATAAAAACAAAACTTAGAATTTTCATCAGGGGGTTCAGGTTGCTTCAGTGTATAGTGATCCGGTTCAATTATTTGTAGTAAAGTGGGCTCAGTGCCTTTCAACGGGAAAAGCGAAAATGAAACGGCGCCTGTTTAAAATTAAGCACGGGAATAGCCTCTTCATTTATTTCCTCAAAAGTAAAAAGTTTTAAGCAAAAATTGCACCGTAAAATCACGGAGATTATGTTTAAAAAGCGTTGTGAAACCATGCGGTATTTGAAGTTCAGTACGGAGGATCTGGACGTCAGATTTGTTTATGGATAATTAGGTCTGGTGATGATGTTGCAAGGCTGAATACAGTTAATCAATCATTAATGATGATGTGCTCAATTATGATCTCAAAATTCTGTTTTGCAATTAATTCTAAAAAACCTTGTTATTATTAGGTTTATTTTAAATAAATCTAATTTTTAGTTGTAATAATTTGTTTTTATTTGAAGAATATTAAAAATTATTTTGTTTGTTTTAAAAATTATTCATACTTTAGTGAAATCAAATTCAAAAAATTAGTATCATGAAAAAATTAATCTTCATGGCAGCGTTCGCAGTTGCCGGAACCATGAGTGCAAACACCATTGCAGCAGAAACAGAAAATTTACCGGAAGAACAACAGGCGCCCACTGAAGCAAAAGCTTACGGGTGTGTGGATGTAACCTTATCCTGCGGTTACAGTGGAGTAGCCTGCGGCGAAACCTTAGGAGACATTATCGATATTGTCATAGCGGCAGACGATTATCTCTGCGGGAATTAGTCGTTTACAAACTTTTAAATGTTAATTAAATTAGTGGTGAGAGAGGATTTAAGTCCTCTTTTGCCTTTTACAAAAAATGAAAAATATGGATAAAAACATCGGAGCAGTACTCCTCTTCTTTTTTATGGCCTGCAATATATATGGACAAAAGACCGTGGATCTGGATCAGGTGGAGTCGAGATATATTTACCTCCTGACGCATCAGAAAGATTCCTTGGATAAGGCAAACGTCGGTGAAGAATATTTTATTCTCGAACGTGGGAAAGACAGGTCTCAATTTATGAGTCTGAATTCTTATAAAAGGGATTCTGTAATGGCTGAAATGACCAACGGATTAAATACAAAAATTTCAAAACTTGATCTTACCACGATTCCCAAAACCAATTTCACCTACCGGATTGTAAAAGATCCCGCAAAGAAACAGGTTCTGTTTTATGATAAGATTATAAGAAATGATTTTATGTACGAAGAAACCCCTGGATTTAAATGGAAAATTACAGAAGAAAAGAAAATGATAGGCAACCTGAAATGCCAGGCCGCGCTTCTCTCTTATGCCGGTCGGGATTATAAAGCCTGGTTTACCAATGATATTCCCGTGTCGGACGGGCCGTACAAATTTTACGGGCTGCCCGGGCTTATTGTGGAAATGGAAGACTCCCGGAAGCAGTATAAATTTGAATTGTTGAGTTATAAAAATCTGGGTGAAAAACCTGCAATGTGGATTTCGGAAAAGAGAGCCAATGGAAAAAAGGTACCGAAGGCAGACTTTTACAAAGCATTGAAGAATTCCCAGGAGAATTTGGTTTCAGAGATTTCCAAAAGCGGGTTTACGCTGGATCCGTCTGCTGAGGCGAAGGTAAAGGAAAGAATAAAGAAGAGAAACAATCCCATCGAATTGAATCCGTAGCAACATGATCTGCATACTATTATTAAGCCGCCAGGAATAAGCGGCTTTTTTGTTGCAATTTTAAAATAGGTCTTTGCAGAACAGATGTGTAGTTATCCCTATTCTTATTTTTCAGATACCAGGGCTGTGCTTTATTTCTTTGTTGTGAAAAAGGAAGTACAAATTTTTGCGGTGCCGAATGAAAAAAGACTCTGCCGTTTTGATTTTTATGTAAATCATTAAAAATCAAAATATTTTGTTCTAAATATTTGTCAGTTATAAAATTATTCATAAATTTGCACACTCATTTTAGGGCGTAGTATGCCTATATCAAACGTAGAAATTACTTCAGACTCCTCAAAATGATGATAAATAAAGGATAAATTTTATTATAATATAAACAATGTCAGGTATTATTGGTAAAAAAATCGGTATGACATCTTTGTTTAACGAAGAAGGAAAGAACATTCCTTGTACAGTTATCCAAGCTGGTCCATGCTCGGTTTTACAGGTCAGAACCATTGAGAAGGACGGCTATAAGTCCGTTCAGTTAGGTTTCGATGACAAGAGTGAAAAGAACGTAGGTAAAGCGTTAGCTGGCCATTTTAAAAAGGCTGGTTCTGCTCCTAAAGCTAAATTGGTAGAATTCTACAGAGAATTCGTTGATGAAGTGAAAGTAGGAGAAGAAGTAAAAGTAGATCTGTTCAACGAAGGAGAATTCGTGGATGTAACAGGTACTTCAAAAGGTAAAGGCTTCCAGGGGGTTGTTAAAAGACACGGCTTCGGAGGTGTAATGCAGGCAACTCATGGTCAGCACAACAGACTTAGAGCTCCAGGTTCTATCGGTGCTGGTTCAGACCCTTCAAGAGTATTCAAAGGGATGAGAATGGCTGGAAGAATGGGAGGTAAGCAGGTAACTGTACAAAACCTTCAGGTGTTAAAAGTGGATCAAGAACAAAATCTTTTAGTAGTAAAAGGTGCTGTTCCGGGAGCTAAAAATTCTTATGTAATTATCAGAAAATGGAACTAGTAGTATTAAATACATCAGGAAAAGAGACCGGAAGAAAAGTAACTCTAGACGAAACAGTATTCGGAATTGAGCCAAATCAGCACGCGGTTTACTTAGAAGTTAAACAGTACCTTGCCGCACAGAGACAGGGAACTCATAAA
>JAKOOG010000131.1 GCA_022701545.1 Weeksellaceae bacterium
CTACAAAAACGTAGCATCAAAATAAAACGGCAGCAGATCCTTGATCGCATGCACTTTCACCACTTCTTCATTCATGCTCGAAAAATAAAGGTCAATGTTCTCGTTCTGCTTGGTTTCATATTCCATAAGACTTTGTCGGCACGCTCCGCATGGTGGGATAGGCGGGTTTTTTTCTGAAAACTCCCTGGGTCCCCCGACTATAAAAATCTTGCTGATCTTTACATCCGGAAAGTTGGCAGCAATCCAGAATAAAGCTGTTCTTTCCGCACAAAGCCCGGAAGGGTACGCCGCATTCTCCTGGTTGTTTCCCAAGTAAATTTCACCGTTTTCCAGCAGAACCGAACAGCCTACCAGGAAATTGGAGTAGGGTGCATAGGCTTTTTCGCGTGCTTCTTTGGCTTTTTCGAATAATTTTTTCTCAATATCGTTCAGCGCACTGCTGTTCTTAAAATACTCGTAACGGATCTGAGTTTCTTTTTTCATATATTGTGGATTAAAAAAAGGGGGATAAAAGTACCTCTTTTTCATGAGGTGGGCAATATAGGCCTGTTCTTTGCAGCTTTCAATTTTTAAAAACCAAACTAAAATGTTATATACTCCAATTAAATTCAGAAATGTTGAATTGAAAAACCGCTGGGTGATGTCGCCCATGTGTATGTATTCCTGTGAAAACGGACTGGCCAATGATTTTCATTTTGTGCATTACGGCAGCCGTGCCCAGGGCGGAACGGGTTTAATTGTTGTTGAGGCCACCGGAGTAGAACCCCGCGGACGGATTACCAATCATTGTATGGGCATCTGGACCGATGAGCAGGGCGAAAAACTTCAGAAAATCGTAGAATTTGTTCATACCCATTCGGAAAGTAAAATAGGAATCCAGCTGGCGCATTCCGGGAGAAAAGGTTCTACCTGGAACAATGTTCAGATTCCGGTAGAGGAGGGCTGGGAAACCATAGCACCAAGCTCTATTCCGTATCATCCGAAAGAAAGAATCCCGCATGCTTTAACGGCGGAAGAAATAAAAGAGCAGGTACAGAATTTTAAGCTGGCGGCAAGAAGGGCAGCAGCGGCAGGTTTCGATGTCATTGAAATCCATGCGGCGCACGGTTATCTCCTGCATCAGTTTCTGTCACCGCTGTCCAATATCCGCACCGACGAATATGGGGGAAGCTTCGAAAACAGGATCAGGTTCCTCCTTGAAGTGGTGGACGATGTCAACGAAGAGCTGGATGAAAATATAGCTTTATTTGTAAGGATTTCCGGAACAGAGTATGCAGAAAATGGGTGGGATGTGGACGATAGTGTCCAATTATCTAAAATCCTGAAACAGCATAAGGTAGATTTGGTAGATGTTTCCAGCGGCGGAAATATCCACGGGGCTAAAATTCCGGTCCATGAGGGATATCAGGTACCGTTTGCCTCAAAAGTGCGCAACGAAGCGGAGGCTGAAACCGGAGCCGTCGGATTGATTACCACAGCAGAGCAGGCAGAAGCGATTCTTCAGAAAGGAGACGCGGATTTGATTTTTATTGCAAGGGAAATTTTAAGAAACCCGTACAAAGCGGTTCACGGATCCTTTGAAATGAATGAAGAATGCTTTTTCCCTCACCAATATTTAAGGGCTAAAATTTCTACTTAATTTTATATATTTGGAAACAAAACCGTTCTAATGAGAATAGAAGACTTTATGCTGCCGTGCCCGATCAAAAAGTATTTCGGAATAGAATGCTTCGGCTGCGGAACGCAGAGGGCTATTGTCATGGTTTTCGAAGGACGTTTTGCAGAAGCGTTTCACATGTTTCCCGCGGTATACACAGTATTGCTTTTTTTTACCGCCGTTATTCTGAATTTTGTAGATAGAAAAAGAAATTACAGCAATATATTGGTTTTTTTAGCCATATTTAATGCAATTGTGATGGTTATTTCCTATTTTTATAAACACTTATTTATACATACACATTAAACTAAATTAAAATTATAACTATGGATCAACAAAAGTTACCTAATGCAACGGCAGTCCTAATTTTAGGAATCGTATCGATTGTAGGATGCTGCTGCTACGGGCTTCCCGGCCTTATTGCCGGAATTATTGCGCTTGTCTTGGCTAAAAAAGACGGAGAACTGTACAGGAAAAATCCGGCACTGTATTCCAATTACAGTCAGCTGAATGCAGGTAAAATTATGGCAATTATCGGGATCGTACTAAGTATATTGTACGTTATTTACGTAATTGTAATGCTTTTAACCGTTGGATGGGAGGCGATGAAAGACCCTCAGCTGATGCAGGAAAGAATAAGAGACCTGATGGGTCAGTAATTATCCGTATCAGAAATAAAAGAAAGCCTTCTCCAAACCGGGGAAGGCTTTTTCTATGTCACAAAATTTTAGATGTTAAAGATTAAGCAGTAAGCTTTAAACTTCCCTCATCCGGCTTCCCTCATTAATCTTATTGCTTCACAATAAATTTCAACAGTATCTCATCCAGCTTCAGAAGATAAACACCCTGTTCCAGATTTTTAATCCTGATTACATTCCTGCTGTTTTTAAAAGGCTGGTCAATCGTCTGTATTACTTTACCCTGAAAGTTATAAATTTCCGCTTTTTTTATACGCGCTGTTTCCCCTTTTACAAAAATTTCATTGCCTGAAACCGGATTATTGGTAATCTGTAATGGGTTTTGATCCGGATCGGCAGGCGCATAAAAGTTCTGAGCCTGTCGTGAGGTACCGGAATAGCATGTCCAGGTGAGGTTATCAATCGCCACCCTATCACTGGCCGAGTTATTTTCCAGGCTGATGACCACATTTCCGGAAACGTTGATATTATTGATGGTGGTTGTGGTTGTATTGGAATTATAAGGAACGGTTCCGACGGTATTTCCGTTGACCTTCACATTGAATGTCCCGTTTGATCCGGTAA
>JAKOOG010000194.1 GCA_022701545.1 Weeksellaceae bacterium
GGCGTTTCGAGAGAAAATCCGCCGGGACCGAAACCATCAGTGACGTCTAAGGTGAAATGGGAGTATTGCCAGTATTCGAACAGGTCGCGGTCAATCCAGAATTCGTGGTCGTGGATGGTTCCGATCATGGCATCATTCATTCTCGGGAAAAATCCGCCTTTTTCAAAACACTGCGGCTGGGTTCCTTCACAGCATCCTCCGGCCTGGTAGAACATCAGGTCGCCGTATTTTTTCTCCAGCTCCCAGATGACTTCCAACGCTTTTTCGGTAGCGGAGAGCCTGGGTATTTTATTTTGCATAATCTTGTTTTTAGGGGTAAAAGTAATTCTGATTACGGATTGTAAATCCTGCCTTGGTTTCAATCCATCATCACGGTGACCGGTACGCGGAATGTTCAGCTAGTGGCCAACGGTGGTCTGCGTGAGGGATAGGAAGGGGCTCGCTGAAAGCGGGCGTGCGAAGCACCGGAACGGAGTGGAGCCCTGGATAGCCCGGCCGTTTTCCCCGTTGCAAGACGGGGAAAACGGACACGCCATCAGGTATTAAAAATTAAAAGAAACCGAGCTTGTTCTTGTTATAAGAGATCAGCATGTTCTTCGTCTGACGGTAATGGTCGAGCATCATCTTATGGTTCTCACGTCCGATTCCCGACTGCTTATATCCTCCGAAAGGGGCTCCTGCCGGATAAGAATGGTATTGGTTGACCCACACCCTGCCCGCCTGGATCTGACGCGGAACGTTGTACAACTGGTGCGCATCTCTGGTCCATACTCCTGCTCCAAGGCCATAAATGGTATCGTTGGCAATTTTTACCGCTTCTTCTTCATCTTTAAAAGTCGTGAAAGCGAGGACAGGCCCGAAAATTTCTTCCTGGAAAATCCTCATTCTGTTGGAGCCTTTAAAGATCGTCGGCTGGATGTAGTATCCTTCTTCCAGTCCTTCTCCTACATTGTTCACCTCTCCTCCTGTAAGTACTTCGGCACCTTCTTCTTTTCCTAATTTGATATAGGAAAGGATTTTGTCTTTCTGAATCTTTGATGCCTGCGCTCCCATCATAACGGTTTTGTCCAATGGGTTTCCGACTTTGATGGCTTTCACCCTTTCGATCACTTTGGCGATGAAAGCATCTGCAATATCTTCCTGAACCAGCAATCTTGAAGGGCAGGTACAGATTTCTCCCTGATTCAGTGCGAAAAGCACGGCTCCTTCCACCGCTTTATCCAAAAATTCGTCATCGGCATCCATCACGGAACTGAAAAAGACGTTCGGTGATTTCCCTCCGAGTTCCAGGGTTACCGGAATAATGTTTTCCGTAGCATACTGCATCACCAGACGTCCGGTTGCCGTAGAGCCTGTAAATGCCGCCTTGTTCACTTTCGGGTTGGTTACCAGAGCCCTTCCGAGTTCTGCACCGAAACCGTTAACAATATTTACTACGCCAGGAGGAAGAAGATCGCCGATCAGTTCCATCAAAACCATAATGGAAACCGGTGTGCTCTCGGCCGGTTTCAAAACCACACAGTTTCCTGCGGCCAATGCCGGAGCCAGTTTCCAGACTGCCATTAAAATCGGGAAATTCCATGGGATGATCTGGGCAATGACCCCCAGCGGCTCATGGACAATCAGGGAAACGGTATCTTTATCCAGTTCGTTGTGGGAACCTTCTTCTGCCCTGATCACGGAAGCAAAATATCTGAAATGGTCAACTGCCAGCGGAATATCGGCAGCCAGTGTTTCCCTTACGGCTTTACCATTGTCGATGGTTTCAACGGTTGCGATATATTCCAGATTCTGCTCGATCCTGTCGGCAATTTTATTTAAAATGATGCTTCTTTCGGTAGAAGATGTATTTTTCCACGTTTCGAAGGCTTTTTCGGCAGCATTGACGGCCAGCTCAAGATCTTCTTTGGAAGAATGGGCTGCCTGGGTGAAGTTTTTCCCGTTGACAGGAGAAACCACATCGAAATATTGTCCGTTCACAGGAGCGGTAAACTGCCCGTTGATGTAATTATCGTATTTGTTTTTGAATTCAGGCCATTGTAATAAGGTCTCCGATTGCTGTTGGGTTGTAGTGCTCATAATTCGTACAATTTTAATTTTTATATAACCAAATTACACTTCCCTGTGACATTCGGATAGCACAATCGTACAAAAAAACTTCAAAATCGTGTAAGGCATTTGTTTTTTATGGTTTCCTTAACAAATTGATAAGCAGATATTTTCTATATTTGAGTAAAGAGGCCCTTAAAAATGCTTAGCAATGAAAAGCAACAAGATTTTATTAGAAACTCCTGAATTAAAAAGGGAAAACCAGCTTCTGAGCCTGGTTGAAAACCGGACAACCTTCAATCTAAACAACTGCGAGTTCAGCATCTATGAAACGCATCAGGCGGCTTTCGGGGTAAAACTTCATTTTGAGACCATTGCCTTTACGGCCATGCTCCGCGGAAAAAAACATATGAAGCTGGATCATAAAACGGGTTATTTCGATTATTTCCCGGGAGAAAGCGTACTCGTTTCACCGGGAGAGACAATGGTAATCGATTTTCCTGAAGCTGATGAAACGCCTACCCAATGCATTTCTCTGAGCCTTAATCCTGAATTTATTGAAGATTCCCTGAATTACCTGAACTATCATGTTCCGAAGGCTGATGAGACGTCCCACTGGAATATCGCGCTGGACGAATATTATCTCTTTAACAATACTTCCCTGGCTTCTGCAACCAATAACATTATGCGGATTGCGATGGACGACAATTCCCAGAAAGATATTATGGCCGATTTTGCACTGAAGGAACTTTTGATCCGGCTGATGCAGACCCAGGCACGGGGCATTGTGGAAAAGAGCAGGGCAAAGAATAAATCCAGGATCGGTTTTGTAGTGGATTATATCAAAAAGAACCTGCATCAGAAACTGTCGGTTGAGAGCATTGCTAAAATGGCGTATGTAAGCAAGTCAAACTTTTTTAAAATGTTTAAAGAAGAGCTGGGAACTTCACCGAACGATTTTATTTTACAGGAAAGGATCAGCAGGGCGAAAGAACTTCTGGCAGGACGGAACAGCATAAAAGAAACCGCTTTCCAGACAGGGTTTTCGGATACGAATTATTTTACAAGGGTTTTTAAGCAGCTCGTGGGGATCACCCCAAAAAGTTACCAGGATAAAACAACTTTTCTTGAATGACACGGGGTGCCGTTTTTATGCTTATGTTTTCTATCATAAGCCATTCTGTTGAGGCACAGTCGGGCAAGCAGTCTTTTTCTTTACCGGAAGATTCGGAACAGATTGATTTGTGGAGCGGTACCATGCCGGATAAAGCCGGCTTTAGAGGCCCTGAAATCATAAGTGATAAGGGGTCCGTTACCCATATTTCAGTACCCAGACTTATTGTTCACCAACCTAAGAATCCTGATGGAACAGCTGTACTCGTGATCAGCGGCGGCGGATATGCCCATATTGAATTGGGAAAAGAAAGCAACCCTACGGCGAATTGGCTGCAATCGCAGGGAGTTACCGCTTTTGAACTTATTTACAGGCTGCCCCGGGAAGGCTGGAGTACCGCCAACGTTCCCTTTGAAGATGCCCAGCGAGCGATGAGGCTGATCCGCAGCATGGCGGGTAAATATGGAATTGATCCGCATAAAATCGGTGTTTTGGGTTTTTCTGCAGGAGGTCATCTGGCAGGCATCACCGCGACTCTTTTTAACAAGAGGTTTTACGAACCGGTTGATGCTATCGATTCATTATCGGCAAGACCGGATTTTGCAGGGCTTATCTATCCCGTTATTTCCATGCTTCCTCCCAATAACAAAACCCATTCGCTGAAGAATATTTTAGGGCTTCATCCTACCATTCCGCAGGAAACCGCTTTTTCGGCAGAACAAAAGGTTACTGCCGATACTCCACCTACTTTTCTGGCTCAGGCTCAGGATGATCCGGTTTCACCCGTGCAAAACAGTTATCTGATGGAGGCGGCTTTAAAAAAGGCCGATGTTCCCGTAGAAATGCATATTTTCCAGAGCGGCGGCCATGGCTGGGGTTTAGGAAAAACCGGAAGTGAGGTTTCCGAATGGCCGCAGTTATTTAAACGATGGGCTCAGCATAATGGATTCTGGAAAAAGTAACATGCATCAGGTTACTTTTGAAACCGCAAATGATTTAAAACATGAGCTACATAAGATGAAGAGAAAGCTTTAGAGTTTAAATTAATGTGAACTCGAGCAGAACCTCTATTAAAAAGGCTGAAAGAAGGATACCGGATATTGGAAGTCCTTTGTGTCAATATCAGAATCAAAAGTATTGAATATAAATTAAATATATCCGAATTTACGTTAAATGAATCAGGACCGGCTTGGTTTTAAATAAAAAACCGGAACTCATCAAAATTCCGGTTCTGGTTGTGTCAATCTTATTTTT
The DNA here is from genome assembly GCA_022701545.1 of Weeksellaceae bacterium. Lineage (GTDB taxonomy): Bacteria > Bacteroidota > Bacteroidia > Flavobacteriales > Weeksellaceae > Chryseobacterium. Next base: position 4,418 of record JAKOOG010000194.1, read on the forward strand.
GGCAATCATAATATCTTGCTCCTTTCAATACCGGATTTTCCAGCTCTACCGATTTCAGGCCGAAACCTCTGTAGTTTTCGTTAACGGATCTTTCCAGCTGTTTGCGGTGAAGTTTTTCATAGGTATCAAAATCAATCGCCGTTCTTTTTTTCAGCCCTTCAAAAACATTCCATTTTTCAACAACCTTTTTCCAGTTGTCCGAAATTTTTCCGGCGAACACTTTGGATTTCGAGCCGCTGCCATATCCCAAAAATCCGATCTCCTGCCCTGCCAGTTCTTCATCTTCATTAAATGAGGTCTGCAAAGCGGAAAGCAGGGCCATGAAAATTGAAGCGGTGTACATATTTCCTATTTCGGAGGAAGCTCTCTGTGATTTTTCAATTTTCTCATTGATAAACGCCATGTATTCTTCTGATTTTGCTACTGCTTTCTGTTCGTCAGGGGTTGAATAGGATAATCCGTTTTCAAGGCTGTAAATTTCCGTGAACACCCGTTTCCCGTGGAACGCATACGGAAGGTGGAAAATGAGATATTTCCAGTTTTCATAAGGTTTTTCTTTACCGGTAATTTCTTTATAATGGCTGTAGGCTTCCCTGATCCTGTCCTGATAACATTGGTTGGAATATTGCCCGTCAAAAACCGGCTCATCGGTAAACACTTCGATTTTATCCGGAAAGCTTTCAGGAGCACCCGCTAAATCTTCCTTTTGAAAATGACGCCGCGGCTTGAAAAAGTCGAAGACACTTTCTGTGGCTATTCCCCAATGGTTTTCAATTTCCAGAAGATCCGGTTTTGAAGAAACTAAAACCGCCACTGCGCCGCCGCCCTGGGTGTATTCTCCGGACGAAGCCAGCTCATATTTTGCATAATCGCTGGCAATCACTACTGCTTTTTTATCCGGGTTGGCCCGTACGAAATCCAGTGAATTATGAAGTGCATCTACCGCACCGATACAGGCGAACGTCATATCTACGACGTCACAGTTTCTGAAGACTCTTGCGCCGAATTCGGATTCAAGGACTTGTTCTACCATCTGCATGGCATAGGAAGCTGTAGGTTTAGCAGCATCCAGGGCACTTTCGGTTCCGAGATAAATTCTTGAGATTTCTTTCGGATTAAGCTGGTAGTCTCTGATCAGTTTCAGCAAAGCTTCTGCTGCGAAAGTTGCCGCATCTTCATGGACGTCGGGAAATCCCATTTTATGAAGGCCAAGCCCTTTTTCCAGTTTTGCCGGTTCAATCCCTCTATTTTCCGCCAGGTCTTTGATTTCCAAATATAATGAAGGTGCATGGTAGCTTGCTGCCTCAATTCCAAAAGTCATACTGTTTATTTTAATACGAATTTAAAAAATGTAAACGTTTAATCACATATGATTTTTGTATGATTTTTCATTTTGATGAATTAAAATCATGCCGACCGGAAGAAAACGGTTTCTGTTTCCGGCTGATTTAAAAAGGGCACCTCCATAAAGAGATGCCCAGGGTGTAAATTATTAATTAAATTTGTGTTCAGTTATAAATTAAAGAAATTTATTCTTTCTGTAACCCTTCCTGTGCTTATAGCTTTATGAATAAGCAATGATCTTTCAGAGCACAGCCAGGGTATAATAAAAGTTAAAGTCGGGAAATGTGAATGGTGATTTGAACAATGATTTCCATTGAATACCATAGGTTTCAAAGCAATTGTACTGATTGCGTTTTTTCCAATAAAGGCCCCTATTTTCTTCAGTGGTTACCGGTATTAATTTGACAGCAAAACTACATTAAAAAAATAGATAAATCAAACAATTCGTCAAAAAATTAAAATAATTTTAATTATAATGATTAAAAATATGATAACCGCTATCAGGGACAGCGGTTATCATATTTTGACAGACAAATAATTTCAGAAACTATTTAAAATCTTCTATGGCTTTGTTTATAGCGTCGATCTGTTTATTAATGCTGGCAGCATTCTGAGGATTCTGTTTCAGCAGTTCCATTTTTTTGTTCAGTCCTTCTTTCAGCATCTGGGTTATCATCATTTTAGCCTGAGGATTATTCCCGATCTCCCCTTTTGCACGGCCGAGCATTTTGGTAATTCCTTCCGTAGCTTTCAGGTTATCGGAGCTCATGATCCAGTTGTACCCTTCTTCTGCCGATTTTCCCAACTCAGGATTCTGGAATTTGATAAACGGATAGAATGCGACAAGCTGGGTAATATTCTCCATTTGTGAGGCGACTCTGTTTTTAACAATTACCGGCAGTAATTTATTCATCATATCATCTGAAGCATCCTTCAGGTCGATCTTTTCAGCCAGAGCGCTTGCTCTGGAAGGATCAATTTCGATAAGGGCGCTTACCGAACTTCCTCTTACCGCATTGGAAACGGCGTTCAGTCCTTTTTCAAAAACAGGGATGTATTTTTTATCTTTCGTTTTTGCCAGGGCCGAAATGGCAGCAGCCTGCACCAGGGTCTTAGGATCGTTGGAAGCTAATTTTTCAACGTCTGCACCCATCGCCTTAAGCTGTTCCGCGCTGGAAAGATCCATCATTTTCAACGCCTTTATCCTTGTGCGGAAAAAAGGATCTCTTACTGCGGCCGCCAGTAATTTTGTGGCTGCAGGATTTTTTCCTATCTGGTCTTTTATACCGTTCAGTGCTTCATACTTGCTTTTGAATTCTTTTGAACCCATAAACTGCATCAAGTTCTGCTCAGGAGTCTTCGTATCGGTAATTTCTGCCACTAAAATTCCGTCTGCGTTGATGTTGACAAGATCTGCATTTTTGGAGACCTCAAAGTTAAATGTGTTTTTAGGCTGTGCATTTACCCAAACCTTGTACCTTTTCGGTTTCCCGTTGTCGTATACATCAATCGCCAGTGGAAACTGAAACGGCAGTTCCTGGGTCTGCTCGATGGTTACCGCTATCTGTTTTTTTACAGGCTCGAAGGTGTACGTATATTTCAGTTTCGGGTTTCCGCTTCCGAAATACCACTGGTTGAAGAACCAGTTTAAATCTCTTCCGGAAACTTTTTCAAAAGACAATCTTAACTGATGGGCTTCGGCATTGCCATATTCATAGGTTTTCAGATAATCGTTCATCCCGGCGAAAAAAGCATCATCACCCAGGTAGTTTCTCAGCATATGAAGGATTCCGCCCCCTTTCTGATAGGTTACCAGATCGAAGACATCCTCGCGGGAATCGTAATTAAATCTTACCAGATCTTTATTAAAATCTCCGGGATTGTGAAGATACATATTCACATCCGTCATCAAATGGTAATCGGCCTGGTCTTTTCCATACTTATATTCATTCCAGAGGTACTCCGAGTAGTTGGCAAACGATTCATTTACAGTAAGGTTGCTCCAGCTTTCCGCCGTTACCAGGTCTCCGAACCAATGGTGAAACAGCTCATGCGCTATCGTATCTTCCCATGTATTTTCATCAATCAGCTGTCCCGGCTTTTGCAGAATCCCGCTTCCGTGGAGGGTTGCCGTTGTATTTTCCATGGCACCGCTTACATAGTCTCTACCGGAGATCTGTGCATATTTTGCCCATGGATAGTCATAGCCTAATTTTTTAGAGAAAAATTCGATCATTTCCGGCGTATTTCCATAGATCTGTTTTGCATACGGCTCGTACTCTTTTTCAATATAATAATCTACCGGAATATTTTTCCATTTGTCTTTTACAATGGCATATTCTCCAACGCCCATAAAGAACAGGTAGGTGGAATGTCTTTTATCCATTACCCAGTGATCGGTTCTCTGCCCGTTTGCTTCTTTCTGGGAATCCTTTAAAATTCCGTTGGAAAGGGTCACGTATTTATCGGGAACCGTCATGTAGATTTCCTGGGTGGTTTTCTGGTTGGATTTATCAATGGTCGGAAACCAGGCTGATGAAGATTCCGTTTCGCCCTGCGTCCAGATCTGGGTCGGCTTATCCGGATCTTTTCCCTGCGCATTGATGAAGTAGAGGCCTTTGGCATCGTTGATGGCTGCACTTCCTTCCTGCTTCACTTCACCGGGGCGTGCCGTATACTTAATGTAGACTGTATAATCCTGGTTTTTCAGATAGGTTTTATCCAGTGTAATTTTTAAAACATCATCTTTATAATCATATTTTAAGGGAGACTTTTTGCCATTCGCATCCAATGCAACTTCATGAATGAGCATCCCTTTGGCATCCAGCGTCAGTTCGTTGGTCGGATAGAAGAAAGGAGCAGCTGTAAGCCATTCTTCCCCGTTCATCTGTTCTTTCTGGTAGTCGAAATTGACCTTGAGTTTTGTATGTTTCAGTTCCGTCACTTTCGTATGGGTGGCTCTGTATACTTTCTCCCTTCCTGAAGTTTCGGTTTGTGCTGCCGCATTTGTGGAAAAGAACATCCCACCCAACAAAGCAATCGATAAAATGGCTTTTTTCATGTATTTCTAAAATTATTTTTTTGTGAGAATATCAAAAATATCATTCACCAAGGTTTCGTAATCCCCTTTTTTGAACTGTTCTTTTGTCCGGGCAAACGCTTTTTTCAGTTCGCTTTCCGGGTTTTCATCGTCAATGATTTCCACAGAATCCACGCCTTTCATCTGAAGGACGGCATTTTTCAACGCTTCAAGATCGGCATCCTGCACCGTGTTAATTTTTAAATATTTCATTGTATTATTCTTTGGTAAATAGATCTTTTCTTCTACTCTGCATAATGGCAAGCTGTTTTCTCTCCGGGAAAAACTCAACGGCAATA
>JAKOOG010000226.1 GCA_022701545.1 Weeksellaceae bacterium
GGAGTTGAATGTAATTTTGTCTTTCGTTCCGGTAAGAATCGTTGCACACGAAGACATCGACAGGACCATGCCCAATAAAAGGGCTGCTGAAAATTTGTTTCTCATAGTTTAAGTTTTTCTGATCTTAAAAATTTCCGCGAACATACGAAATTTGAAACAATATGACAATGCATTAATCTACCAATTCAGCCATGTAATAATTTAGCAATCTGCCATCGGGATGGACTGTCATTTTTATATTTGTTACCTTATCAGATTATTAGCCTGTTGAGTTGGGGAAATATCGGAATCAAAAAAAACTGAGTCAGACTAAAGGACCATCAATCTTTACTTTTACACTATAAAATTGTTACCTTATATTAACGTGAACTCGAAGTAGAACCTCTATTAAAAGGCTGGAAGAGGGATGTTGGATGCTGGAAGGTGGTTAAGTTAATATAACAGTCAAAAGTATTGATCGTAAATGAAAACATTTGCTACTTTATGAGCGAGATTTTGTTCAAATCCTTATTCAGAAATCTGACTTTAACTTTATTTTTTTTAAATAACTGAATATAAATTAAATATAGCCGAATTCACGTTATATTAGGGCAAATATTAAAAAAAACAGTGCTACAATAAGGGTAAAATTGCAACACTGTTATATTTATTGATTGTTATATTCAAAGGATCAGTCCACGCCTTCTACCTCGCGGTGTACCGATTCTACGGAGAAAGCGGGCAGGCATACGGAAAGGTATTCACATTCATCCGGAAACGGGTTGCTGTACCGGATCCTGGCGCCCTTTTCGATCATGATGCTCTGGCCTTTTTCCAGCACCACCGTTTCACCGTCGATTTCAAACTGCTTTTTCCCGGAAATAATGTAGGTAAATTCATCGAACTCAGGCGTCTGGTGCGGTTCGCTCCATCCCGCAGGCGCAATCATGTGGGCAATGGAAACCGCTGAAGTTCCGGTGGAATTTCCCCAATGTTCTTCGATCAGCTTTCCGTCAGTCGTCGGAACGATAAACGGGTTCTGTTGGATTTTAAATTTTTTCATAAACTTTATTTTTGGATTTGGTATAAAATATTGGTTCTTGGAGTTTCTCCATAATAAGCCACCTCGTGCTCGCCGAGATTTTCTGCGCCCAGTCTTTCCATAGCGGTGCGCGACCGCATATTGTCTTTTCCGACATGGAAATACACGGTGTCGACAAACTGAAGGATATAATCCAGCATCAGTTTTTTGACCTGCGGATTGATCCTTTTCCCCCAGGATTTTGTGCCGTAAAAGGTGTAGCCGATAAAGATGCTGTTGTTTTCTTCGTCATAATCGTAAAAACGGGTGCTCCCTAAAACATCTCCGGTCTCTTTTTCGACAATTTTAAAGGCGCCTCTGCTTTCAACGGCTCCCTGAAAAAAGGTTTCGAAAATTTCTCTCTTGTAGCGGTCTTTGTTGGGATGCTGCTGCCAGACTTCAGGATCGGAAGCCACTTCGTATAAAGACTCAAAATCCCCTTGCCGTAAGGGGATCAGTTGATATTTTTCGTTTTCTAAAATGGTCTGAATAGAAAAGTTCATGCCTTAGCTTTTTGTTTTTGCTGCGTCGGATTCAATTTTCTTGATTTCTTTCAGCTTTTCGGCGATTTTTGTTACCGCTTCAGGCTTTGAAGGCTTCAAAGGCACTTCTGCCTGGGCATAATCCCATTTCAGGACCAGGTTGGCCGAGTTTTCATCGGTCGGATTCAAAGTGATTTCAAACCACTCCTGCTTGTCGGCCAGCTTGTTTACCGGAACGGTAATGTCTACCACATCCTGTCTCGGATCATATGTAAAGGCGCCCCACTGCTGGAAATCTTTATTTAAAATGACTTTCCATTCTTTCTCCGTAGGAACAATGAATAAACCGTAGGTTCCGGCCTGAACGATCTTTCCGCCGAAGTTCACCGACTGTCCGAACGTGATTTTTGTAGAGGAGTTGGCTCCCGCTCTCCATACCTGTCCGTAAGGAACCAGTTCCCCGAAAATTTTCCTTCCCTTCACGCCCGGTCTTCCATAGTCTACGGTAATTTTAGACATGGAAAACTGCTGCTCCACAGTCTGGCGCGGACTGGCTGCCGGTACCGAATAATCCTGGGCAAAACTGAAAACCGAAGCCATAAGACAGGCTGCAAATAGTATTTTTTTCACTTTTTTAAATTTTGCTTAAAATTACAAAATTGGATAGAGAAATCATTTTCCGGGTCTGATAAATTTTGTTAAAAACCCATCAATCTTCCACCGCATTTTAAATAATCGTGCATTTTGCCGGAACCAGACAAAATTCTATTTTTACGTCAATTAAAATCATCCGATGAACAAAATATCCGCTCTGCTTATTTTCCTGTCTTCTTTATCCGTATTCAACGCACAGGAAACGATTCCGTTCAGAATGACGAAATACAATAACCTCATCGTTAAAACCCAGGTCAACAGGAAAGATTCTTTAGACCTGATGTTCCAGATAGCCATGGAAGAAGCTTCCATTTCCCCGGAACGCATCAGAAGTGCCGGCCATATCGTTTTTAAAGAGGGAATCAGTGAAGGCAATACGGTTTCCATTGGAAAAAACACATACCGGAATATCCGTTTTTTTGATAACGAGCTTACCGGTCATGAAGCCGACGGAAAGATCGGAACCGGAATTTTCAAAGGAAAAATTTTTGAGATCGATTATGACAACAGCCGGTTTTCAGTATATGAAACCATGCCCGACCTGAAAGGTTACCAAGCGGTCCCATTGATCTGTAGAAACGGACAGCTTTTTATTCAGGCAGAAAATATCATTGACGGAAAACCTGTGGCTGCCGATTTTCTCCTGCAATCCGGCTATTCCGGCGGGATTATTTACAGCAACGCCTTTGCCGATGGAAAAGACCTTGGCCAAAAGCTGAAAATCACCGGTGAAAAAACGCTGAAAAATTCAGCCGGAAAAAGCATCACGACCAAAAACGGGATTCTGCCTATGCTGAAAATCGGTAGTTTTCAACTGAAGAATGTCGCAGCAGGATTTTTTACAGGCGACCTGAAAACCCAGAAAGTAAGCTACCTCGGAGCCGATGTGCTGAAAAGGTTCAACTGGATTTTTGATGCGGAGCGGAAAACGGTTTTTATAAAACCCAGCAAATATTTTACGGATGCTTATTTTGAAATAAACTGACGTAAACCTGATAGTATCTAGCTCATTTTTAAAATTTTAAATTAAAACTAGAATACATTCAGTACTAAAAGAACGGTAACAACAGACCCGGGCATCGCCCATGATTAAATGATATCCGGATTAGTCAAGCCCTGAAAGAACGCGGTCAATAAAAATAGACTGTCATTCAGATCAACCGGCAGAATTTTATTATGGTCTTTTCATCGGTTTGATAAATCTAACAGGTTTTGAAAACCCGCTAGATTTGCTGTCATCTGGTCGACATTATCATTTGCAAAATTGAAAATAAAAACCAAATCATTAGAATTTACAAAGTATTCCACACTTTACAAAATCCTGAGAAATACTCATAAAAAAGCGGAAGAAAAATCTCCCGCTTTTATTTATTCAGATGGATGCCGAATACTACATCGTCTCCATTTTAAAGCTCATGCTTTCAATGACTTTCAGGATGGCTTCTACCGTATCCATGGAGGTCAGACAAGGAACGCCGTTTTCTACGGACATCCTTCTGATCTGGAATCCGTCTCTTTCAGACTGTTTTCCTTTCGTCATCGTATTCACTACATACTGCACTTTTCCTTTCTGGATCAGGTCGATCAGGTTGACGTCATCTTCTCCGATCTTATATCCTATTTTGCAAGGAATCCCTTTTTCGCTGAAGAATTTCGCCGTTCCTTCGGTGGCCCAGATCCTGAAGCCTACTTCATGGAATCTTGCCGCCAGGTCCGCTGCTTCCTGCTTGTGCTTATCGGCTACGGTAAAGAGGATGGAACCGTGCATCGGAACTTTTCTTCCTGCCGCTACCAATCCTTTGTAAAGGGCTTTTTCCAGAGTGGTGTCTTTCCCCATTACTTCTCCGGTAGACTTCATTTCAGGGCCTAAGGAGATGTCTACTTTCGTTAACTTGGAGAAAGAGAAGACCGGCACTTTTACAAAGACGCCCTCTTTGTTAGGGACCAGTCCGTTTTTATACCCCAGATCGGTTAATTTCTGACCTAAAATGGCCTTCGTTGCCAGGTTGGCCATCGGCACTTCCGTGATTTTCGAAAGGAAAGGTACGGTTCTGGAAGATCTCGGGTTCACTTCGATCACATATACATTCCCCTCAAAAAGAACGTACTGGATATTCATCAGTCCGATCACTTTCAGGCCTTTAGCCAATCTTTGGGTATAATCGACCAGCGTATCCACTTCGCTCTGCGAAATATTCTGTGGCGGATATACAGCAATGGAGTCTCCGGAGTGGACCCCTGCCCTTTCGATGTGCTCCATGATTCCAGGGATCACGACCGTTTCACCGTCGCAGATGGCATCCACTTCGATTTCTTTTCCAACCATATACCGGTCAACCAATACCGGATGCTCCGGGCTTGCATCTACCGCGAATTCCATGTAATGCGCCAGTTCGCTTTCAGAGTAAACGATTTCCATCGCACGGCCTCCTAAAACATAGCTTGGACGCACCAATACCGGATATCCGATTTCATTGGCAATTTCGATGGCTTCTTCTTTTGATGTTGAGGTTTTCCCCAGCGGCTGAGGAATCTGCATTTCCTGGAGCGCTTTTTCAAATTTATCCCTGTTTTCAGCCCTGTCCAGGTCTTCCAGGGTAGTTCCTAAAATCTGAACGCCGTGGGAAGCCAATTTATCGGCTAAGTTGATGGCAGTCTGTCCTCCGAACTGCACCACGACCCCTTTCGGCTGTTCCAGCTCGATGATATTCATTACATCTTCTTCTGTCAACGGCTCAAAATACAGTTTATCCGAAATGGAGAAGTCGGTGGAAACTGTTTCCGGATTATTGTTGATGATAATCGCTTCGTAACCCATTTCCTTGATCGCCCAAACGGAGTGAACGGTTGCGTAATCAAACTCAACCCCCTGCCCGATTCTGATTGGTCCTGAACCCAGTACGATGATCTTTTCCTTACCGGAAACCACGCTTTCGTTTTCCTCTTCGTAAGTTCCGTAGAAATAAGGGGTTTCGGATTCGAATTCCGCAGCGCAGGTATCCACCATTTTGTATACCGGCATGATTCCGTTTTCTTTTCTGAAATTGAAAATTTCCCGCTCGCTTACGTTCCAGAGAACGGAGATGTTTACGTCGGCGAAGCCTAATTTTTTAGCTTCAAGTAATATTTCTTTGTCGAATTTATTCTCAGCAATGGTTTTTTCGAAATCAACCAGTTTTTTCAGTTTCCAGATGAAGAATTTATCGATCTTGCTCCATTCGACAATCTGTTCCCAGTCATACCCTCTTCTCAGGGCATCTCCGATGATGAACAGTCTTTCGTCATCACAGACTCTGATTCTTCTTTCGATTTCTTCTTCTGTTAAAGCTTCTGCCTGCTTGGTTTTCAGTCCCAAATGTTTGATTCCTGTTTCCAGGGAACGGATGGCTTTCTGTAAAGACTCTTCAAAGTTTCTACCGATGGCCATTACCTCACCCGTTGCTTTCATCTGGGTAGATAATCTCCGGTCTGCCGTTTCAAACTTATCGAACGGGAACCGCGGGAACTTTGTTACCACATAATCCAGCGCCGGCTCGAAACAAGCGTATGTTTTCCCTGTTACCGGATTCATGATTTCATCAAGGGTTAATCCTACCGCAATTTTAGCCGCGATTTTTGCAATCGGGTATCCTGTTG
>JAKOOG010000243.1 GCA_022701545.1 Weeksellaceae bacterium
TATATTTGCAAAAAATTTAAGCTTCATGAAAAATGTACTGATCTGCGCTTCACTGTTAGGTTCTATGCTAACTTTCGCCCAGGAAAACGATACAATTAAGTCGAATGATATCGAAGAAGTTGTTGTAAACGGTAAGTATTATAAAAAATATGTGGAGAAGGAAGGATCTTCTTCCATCCGTCTGGATGAGGAACTAATTAAAATCCCTCAGAACATTTCCATTATTACCAACCGGGCTTTGGAAGATCAGCAGGTTACTACCATGAGCGACGGTGTTCTTAGAAACGTTGCCGGAGCCCAAAGGCTGGAGCACTGGGGAGATATGTACACAAGAGTAAACATGAGAGGTTCCAGAGCTGCTGCTTTCATGAATGGAGTAAACGTAACTTCAAACTGGGGTCCGCTAAGTGAAGATATGTCTTTTGTAGATCACATCGAATTCATCAAAGGACCGTCGGGGTTCTTGATGTCAAACGGTGAGCCGAGCGGTATTTATAATATCGTAACCAAAAAACCTACCGGGCAATCTCTTAACGGTTCTGCAAGAGTAACACTGGGAAGCTTCAATATGTACAGAGGTGAGGCGGATATTGATACAAAAGTTACCGATAAGGTAGCATTCAGATTAAATCTAATGGCTCAGAACAGAAACAGTTTCAGAGATTATGAATTTAACGACCGTTACATCATCAATCCTTCCCTGAAGGTAAACCTGACCGACAAAACGACTTTAACGGCAGAATATATTTATCAGAAAGCGAAAATGTCTGAAGTAGGTTCTGCTTATGTTTACAGCTTTGAAGGATATGGAACGAAGCCTGTCAGTTATACCCTTACAGATCCAAGCCTGGATCCTACAAAAGTTGACAACAATACCGTTAACATTAATCTGCAACATCAATTTAATGAAAACTGGAAGCTGACATCCCAACTAACCTATGTGAATGAATATACCATGGGAAGTGATATCTGGCCGGATCGGTTTGAAAATAATAATTATATGATCCGAAGGCTGAATTACTGGGAAGCAGATAATACAATGAAATTCGGACAGGTTTTCTTAAACGGATATGCAAAAACCGGTATTGTATCACATAAAATTCTGGCAGGATTGGATCTTGGAAGCAAAAAATACATGGCTGACTGGAATCAGGGATATAATCTGGATAAATTTAATGCAGACGGGGATTACAGAGCAGCAACAGCTACAGATCCGGGAAATACAGTTGCCGATTACAGTTACTGGTATAACGTAAATACAAATAATTACGACAGCAATGGACAGAATGCTTATTTCGGGCCCAACAACCCGGCAGGCTATCTCGCTTTCAATAAAACAAGACCGCTTTCGGAAAGAGCAGGTGCAGGAGGAACTATTAACCAGAACTATACCGGATTATATCTACAGGATGAATTAGGTTTCTTTGATGATAAATTAAGAGTAACCTTAGCGGCCAGATATACAACCGTAAGTCAGAATGACTATGGTACAAACAAAAAAGCAAACAGAATTACACCCCGTGTAGGACTAAGTTATTCAGTAGATGAAAATACTTCGGTATATGCATTATACGACCAGGCTTTCGTACCGCAGGCCGGTTTCCTGAGAAATGGGGGAAGCGCAAGCCCGATTACGGGAGACAATATGGAAGTAGGGGTAAAAAGAGACTGGTTTGGTGGAAAATGGAATACAACCCTTTCCCTTTACAACATTAACAAGAATAATGAACTCATCAGTGATCCAAACAATATTCCCGGAGAAAGATTCTCTATTGTATTAGGTAAATCAAGAGTTCAGGGAGTTGAATTCGATCTGAAAGGAGAAATCGTAAAAGGATTCAACGCCATATTCAATTATGCCTTTACAGAAAATAAAATAACAGAGTCCAACGATCCGACAACTAATCCGGTAGGAACTAGAATTCCGGGATATGCAAAGCATACGGTTAACGGATGGTTGAACTATACATTCACAGACGGAGCACTGGAAGGATTCGGATTAAGCTTCGGAGGAACATTCCTAGGCGACCGAAGTACCTGGAACTGGGGAACTGCCGGAACGCAGAATATGAATGACTACCTTAAGTTTGATGCAGGTCTGTCGTGGGAAAACACAAAATTCAGAGTTGGATTGAATGTATTCAATGTATTTGACAGATATCTGTACTCCGGATCTTACTACGGTTACGGCGGATACTATTATTATCAGGCTGAGGCCCCAAGAAACTTCAGACTTTCAATAGGATATAAATTTTAAATAATTAAAAGTTAACCCTTCAAGGTTAACTTTTTTCGCATGAGAAAGAAACATCATCATAAAAAGAACCCTTCTTTTGCCAAAAAATGGTCTGCCAAACTGCATCTGTGGTTTGGCTTGTCCGTTGGGCTGATCGTTTTTATGGTTTCCTTATCGGGAACGATGTATGTTTTTAAAGACGAAATCCAGCATCAGCTCCGGAAAGAAGCGATGTATATCCCTGCTGAAACGATTACGCAGCAACCGCTTTCCATTGAAACACTAAAAGAAAAAGTGTCGCTGGAACTGAATGAGAAATATCCCGTAAGCTCCGTTGAAATTCCTTTAGCCCAAAACAGGGC
>JAKOOG010000248.1 GCA_022701545.1 Weeksellaceae bacterium
CAGCTGGTAGAGCAATACACTTTTAATGTATGGGTCCTGGGTTCGAATCCCAGCCGGGTCACAAGTTTACTGAAAAGTAAATTTTTTTCATATTAATATTTTGTGATTTGGTGTTTCAAAGGCTTCCTTCAGGAGGCCTTTGATTTTTTATAGAGTTTCTTCAGTTTAATCTTCATTAACAAAAAATGCGCCACTAAAAGCGGCACATGTTTTTATTTTAAAAATCAGCCTGTATTCGGGCTCAACCGGACTCCGGCTTAATCCAGGTGCATGTTATCGATTAATCTCACACCATCCACCATAACAACAATAAACGCTCTGAAATTCCGGTCTTTATAGAAAAAGTCGGTTTCTCTGAGGGTTTCCTCGTCAGCAATCAGAAAATATTCCAGCTGCATTCCTCTCTCGTGGTCAAAAATATCCTGTACCCTGTGCTTAATTTCAGGAACCGTTAATACTCTGAACCAGTCGTTCACCTTTTTCAGAGTTTCAAAAATAACCTTTGACGCTTCACGGCGGTCTTCCTGCAGCCTTTGGTTCCTGGAACTCAGTGCCAGTCCGTTCTCCGCCCTGTAAATAGGAACTCCTTTTATATTGATCAGAAGTTTTTTATTTTCCGTCATTTTTTTGATAATGGCTAATTGCTGGAAGTCTTTCTCTCCAAAATAGGCGTTGTCCGGCTTTACCTGGTTAAAAAGTTCTTCCACTACGGTTCCTACTCCGTCAAAATGCCCCGGCCTTGATTTTCCTTCCATTTCATTTTCCAGTCCGCCGAAATCATAATGCAGGCTTTCGGTTTTTTCGGGATAGATATCCGCAACTTCCGGTATGTAAACGGCATCGACGAGACCGGATTTTTTAAGGATTGAAATGTCCCTGTTGATATCCCGCGGGTATTTTTTAAGGTCTTCCGGATTGTTGAACTGGGTAGGATTGACAAAAATTGATGAGATCACGAGGTCATTTTCTTCTCTTGCCTTTTTATATAATGATAAATGTCCATCGTGAAGAGCCCCCATCGTCGGTGCAAAACCTATTTTCTTCCCCATTTCTTTCTGTCTTTCAATGAAATCCTGAAGAACTTTTTTACTTTTTAGAACTTCCATAACTTTTTTTAATAGTAATTCAAAAATACTAAAAATATCATATAATTATAATAGGATAACCCTTGGTTTTAATAATTTCAGGAAGGGAATTTTCGTAAAAAAATGTTAATTAAATTAATGTTGAATGTTTTTTCGTAATTTTGCGCATTAAAGCATTTTTACAAAAAATTAGATAGAAGTTTATGCCGAATCAAAAAATACTGTATATTACTACAGAGATGTATCCATATCAGGAAGACACCAATATGGCTGCAGTGGTAAACAAAATGGCACTTAAGATGCACCAAGAAGGCAATGATGTAAGAGTTTTTATGCCAAGATTTGGACAGATAAGTGAAAGGAAATTCCAGCTTCACGAAGTGATCCGCCTGTCGGGAATGAATATTATTATCAACGACCTGGATCAGCCTCTTATCATTAAGGTAGCGTCTCTTCCGGGGGAAAGACTTCAGGTTTACTTTATCGATAACGAAGAATATTTCAAAAGAAAACAATATTATTTTGATGATGAAGGACAGCCGTTCGAGGATAATGATGAAAGAGCAATATTCTTTGCAAGAGGGGTTATTGAAACCATTAAGAAATTAAACTGGGTGCCGGATGTGATTCATCTTAACGGATGGATGTCTTCTTTCGTACCTGTTTATCTGAAGACCTATTACGAGTCTGATACTTATTTCAAAGACGCTAAAATTGTCCTGTCCCTATATAACGAAAAAGATGCGCCGTTGGCATCAAATATCGGTGAAAAGCTGAGTTTCGATAATATTTCAGGGTTAAAAGCGTTAGATAATCCTAGTGTAAAAAGTTTTGTGATAGAAAGTATGAACTACGTGGATGCTGTGGTAAAAGGGGATGAGTTTTTAGATGAAGACCTTGATAAGGCATTCAATGAAACGGCTACTCCCAAATCGGAATACCTGGACGTAGATTCTATAAACCAACTTTATTAAAAAACACATTTTAATGATCCATACTATTAAGAAAGCGATCACCGTATTTTCTCTGGTGATTTTTGGAAGCGCCATCCTTTATAATTGTGAGCCGGATGCCGATACTTTGGGCGAACAGCTGTTTTTAGACGGAGCCGCACAGGGGAATGAAAAATCTTTTGATGTTACTGCTTTCAACATTAATAATAACGACAGTATCCGCAGTGATGCTTCCAAATTAACTTATGGGGTACTCGGTGCCTTCAGCGAAGGGCAGTTTGGAATGCAGAAAGCCTCTTATTTGACGCAGCTGAGATTATCAACCTACGCTCCTGACTTCGGAACCAATGCCGTAGTGGACTCTGTGGTACTGGTTGTCAAGCCGAGATATGCTTCCGATTCCGTTACAACGAATACAGTAGACGATAACTATACTTATACGACGGCTACTGAAACTAATGTAAATGCTAAAAAAGTAGTGAATACCTATCCGGTTTTAAAATTCGGTAAAGCAAAAAGAACTTTCAATATTAGGGTTCATGAAGTGAATGAATTTTTAAAAGGTCTTACAGACAGTGTTAAGTCCAACCAGGTATTTGCTTACGGGACAGAATTGGGAACTAAAGAATTCAAAGGCAGTGTAAGCTCTGTGGCTATTACCAAAGATGATGGTGGGGCAGCTTTATTTACAGCCGCTACTCCGGGAATCCGAATTCCGTTGGATAAAACATTTTTCCAGAATAAGATCATTGCTAAGAAAGGTCAGCCAGAACTTCAGGATGCTTCAAACTTTACAAGATATTTTAAAGGACTTAGAATTTCTGTAGATGAACAGGACGGATATTTATTCCAGTTCTCTCCAAATGATATGG
>JAKOOG010000287.1 GCA_022701545.1 Weeksellaceae bacterium
GACCTGTACGAATTGAAGATTTTAAAAGCAACCATATCATTGACTTTGCCGCTTACGGAACAACAAATGCCGTCCCGGTTTTTGCTTCCGCATCCAATACCGCATTTAAAAGAATATTTGAAAATACAGGCAGCAATGATATAGAATTTGTCACCGCGCCTGCATATCCGATGAATTCTTCTGTTGGAAATACCACTGTTGCTGTTGCAGCAGTAGATCCGGACTATTCTAAATTCAGTTTTATCGTTAATCCTTTTCTAAAAGAAAATACAGAAGTTGTTTTCAGCAGTGAAATACAGAATGTGAAAATTTATGATGAATACGGCCAGGTTGTGATGCAGTCACCGACAAAATCTTCTTACGGAATGAATCTGATCGAACTGCCCAAAGGGAAATATACCGTAACAGGAATGATCAACAATTCCCCGGTTTCCCAGCAGATCGTTAAGGATTAAATAAATCTTTAGGTTAATAACATTCTGTATCCATCACCTCCGTCATTTAATACCATCCTCGTCTGGCAGCATTGATAATGGAGCTCAGATTAAGAATCAGCGTATACCGTATTCTTTTTCCATAATCTTTGAACGCCGGCTCAAATCCTAAGGAAGACTGTACGGGAAGATAAACTTCAAGGAAATCAGGAATGATTCTCACTTTTACGCCGCTGTCCCAGATGAATTTTGTCGACTGGTTTTTATTATCATAAACGCCGGCATCCGCATAAACATGGAAGATTTTCCATACGCTGGTATCTACGTTTACAGAAGTGATCCATTTATTGACCGTTCCCGGAATAAACGATTTAAAACCTCCGTCCGCTAAAATAAATTGCTGCGATAAAATCCCGCCGGTGGCACTTTGGCCCAACAAATTATATGAAAAGGAATAATCCGAGACCCTGGAGATCCCAAAATTAAAGGTATTGTTCCGCGTATTGTTTTTAATAAAATATCCTGCGAACAGCCGTACGCTCAGCTTTTGTCTCGGGGCAAATTCCCATCGGTAAAAGCCTTCAGCCGTTACTTTATGGAAGTCTTCCATCCATTGGGTGCTGATACCCAGGCTTTTCTCATGAATGCTCTGGCTGTCATTATATCCATAGCCCGCGCTCCACAGATTGTACCGGTCATAATCATTATTCGCAATCATCAACTGGCTGAGATCCCTTTCAAAATAATTGTACGAAATACCGAGACTGCTGCTTACCGTACTCCGCGGATTTTTCATGAAATTTAAATTGGAATAAATAGAGGCCTTCCGGTAGGCGAGATCATAATCATAATGGAAATATGATCCTGACACACCAAATGTCAAGCTTCGGATGATGCTTTCAGCAGGCAGGAAAGAGTAGGCGATGGCGCCTGAACCCGTCAGTTTTCCTGTTCCCGTACTGTAAGTCGGAGTCAGGGAATACAGGAACTTCTGGTCGAAGAAAGACTGGTTTTTAAAGTTAAGCCCGATCAGGAATTTATCATACGTATTGCTGAATCTGACACGCGGATTGATATAAATCTCGTTAAATTCAGGATTCGGGATATCTTTAATCAGTTTAAGCTTAATTTTTTTGGTGTTGGAAAATAAACCTTTGGCGTAGAGGTAATTGTCCCTGTAATTGGATTCCGGGAAAATATATTCATCATTCAGGGTTATTTTGTAGATGTCTACGCCAGGGATCGTAACGGTTTTCGTTTTCTGGTTTTCTTCCGTTTCTACCCAGTATTCCTTAATCCTTCCTTCGCTCGAAGTGGTCTGAAGCTTCACTGGGATATTGGCAGCCGTATTCTTCTGAATCTTAACTTCCAGGGAATCCCCTTCTTTTCTAAACCTTTTGAGGTTAAAATTGACCCTGTTTTTATGCTGGATAAACTCAGACAGGTAAGAGGTTCTCTTATCTTTTTCAGCCAGCTCTTTTAAAAAATCCCTGGGATCAACTTCCTGATCCGTATTTCTGGCAATAAATTCCTGCACCAGGTTTTCAAAATTCTGATAGCCCATTTTATCCGCAGAATAATTGAATAAGGTACCGGTTTCAAAGCTGCTGATGGCCATATTGTTGAAATTGCTCAGTGCAGAAAACTTCTCATCGATTTTCTGATCCAGATTCTGCGACATGATATATTGATAGGCCAGGCCATAGCGTTCGATCAGCTTCACATCCGAAGCATGAAACAGTTTAAGGGGCTTGATTCCGAAGATTTTGGTATCGTTCAGCATTCCCAACAGTTTGGTGTCAGAGTAGAATTTCTTGAGATACTGAATTTCAAGATAGGATTTTAATCCGTTTTTGAACCAGTGGAAATCCTGTTTATCTGTAATGATGCTTTCATCCAGGATTTTTTTGGAAACAATCCCAAAATAATCCATATCCGTATTTTCCGCTTGCGTAAACAGCCGGAACCTGTATTTCCAGAAGGCAATATCGTTATTACCGAAAAAATCTTCCTTGTTCCTGAACTTCTCGGAAATAAAAATTCTTTCAGGAAGGATACCGATTCTTTCTTTTATAAATTTTAATTGTAAAGGGAGGTAAAATTCCAGGTTCTGTTTTTGTTCAGGAGTTAAATTATACCCAAATTTTACTTCTGTACGGATATCTCCGGTATTGATGGTAATGGAAGGGTATTCGTTTAAGGAAACTATAAATTCGGGATCAGCATCCAGGTAGCCATTAAACGAATTGATCTGGGTCTGTTTTAAGTTGCTTTCTACAAAGTAATTTGCCGGAAGATCAAAGTTTACCATCCAGAAGGTATTGAAGCTCACCGATTCTTCGATGTCTTGGTATTTCCGGGGAGAAATATTGTCCGGATCAAAACGATCCGGAACAATAAAGAAATATTTTAAGGCAGCACCAGTAGCAGAAGTTCCGTATCCTGTAAATCGGCTATCCGGAAGCTGTATCTGATATTGCAACTGCAGTTTTATTTTTTCTCCGGGTTTCAGGATTTCTTTTAATGGGAGAAAGAGGTTTTCTTCGGAAGTATTGATTACGGGAATTTCCTGGTCCGAACTTTTCACTTGCAATTGCAGCAGCTTACCCAACTGCTCCTGTTTGGCAAAATGAAGATCGGTATTCCGATCCTCCAGTTTCCGGTACACTAAAGATGTACCGCGCCTGTTGTAAGCCGCTACCCAATTTAAAAGTTTAATGGAATCCAGGTCTTTTGCAGAATGATTGTAATAAACGATTTCTTCGTTTACATTCAGCATTTTGCTGTCCTTAGACAGTTTGGCTTCTATATAAATGCTGTCCTTCTGTGCAGAAACTTCCGCAACACCTAAAAACAAAATAAGACAAATACTGATCCTTTTCAATTACTGTGATAAAGTATCAAATATAACTTATTTTGTATTAATTCCGTAAAGATTTTAATCCTGAAGCGCTTTTTTTTCCAAAGAGTTTATATAAGCGTTCCAGCCTTCATTTTTATAGAGCATTGCTGCTGCTTCCGGGTTTTCAGCTTTGTAAATCCCTCTTCCGACGATCATGAAATCGGTGTGAAGCGTTTTGAAAACATGCTCAGGTGTATTATACTGCTGTCCTTTTCCATCTCCTGAATCGGCTAAATTTACGCCTGGAGTAAACAAAAGCATTTCGTCCGGAAGCGGATTCTGGGAAACGCCTCCAATTACATTCGGGTGTGAAGATGCTACTTTCAGCGCTTCTTCACGGTAAGCATTTGTGGTTAATGCACCTTTGGACGACATGCCGATAATGGCTACCACCCCTACGTTTCTGAAGCAGTCCAAAGATTCAAATCCTCCGATCACCTGAGAGGTTACGAAATCGGCCCAATCCGTAATTTTGAAGACGCCGCTTGTAAACTGAAGTTCCTGTGTATTCCCGATGTCAGCAAATTTGCGGTCTTCCATCAGAAGGAAATTGTGTTTGGCAGCCAATGCTTTTAAAGGGGTAATTGTTTTTTCGTATCCGAAGTCGGAAATAATATCGATGTGCGTTTTTAAAGCGATTACATGCGGGCCTACCTTTTCAGCCAGGTCCAACAACTCCTGAGTGGTAGTGACATCGCCAGAAGCAATCAGGTTGGATTCTTTGGCCAGTGCGATTTCCAACAGCTTTTTTGAAACGGAATGCTGGGCATGCTCGAATTTTTCCTGATAAGAAAGTCTGGTTTTCTCCTCAAACTGAATGTGGTTTCCTTTTAAAAAATCCTGGATTCTTTGTACTTCATCATCCGACAGTTCTCCGTTTTCTTTAAGGATTGAGCAGACTTCAGAAATATTGAAAAGGGTATGAACCCGGTATCCTTTGCTCTCAAGAAGCTGTTTTCCGCCCTGTTCCCGATCGAGGACCACAACGATATCCGCTACTTTAAGGTCTTCCTGCTCAACTTCGGCAATCGTTTCGATCAATGATTTTCCGGAAGTAATCACGTCTTCCACCAACAGGCAGTTCTGGCCTTTCTGGTAAATTCCTTCGATGAGTTTTTTGGTACCGTAATTTTTGGCTTCTTTTCTTTTAATAATCAACGGAATGTAGCTTTGTAAAGACATCGCCGTAGCCATCGGAAGCGCAGCATAAGGAACGCCGCAGATCAGGTCGAAATTATCCAGCGGAAGCATATCCAGCAGGTAATTGGCAAGATTTTTTAAAATCTTGGGATCTGATGCCAGCGGTCTTAAATCTACGTAAAAAGGGCTTTCAATACCGCTCTTTAAAGTGAATCTTCCGAATTTGATGATGCCCAGTTTGTAGCATTCTAAAAAGAATTCTTTTTTACTTTCCATTATTTTTTATTAGATGTTTGCAAATTTAAGAATTTGAGATGAAAAGGGGAAGCAGGGGAATGGCCAATTTTGTTTCGCAGGCGAACAATCCATCAGTTAAATTTATTTTAAAGCAAGTGACCCAGCCTGATGTATGAAAAAACCATCCGTGAAGATGGTTTTTCAGTTATTTAATAATTTCGGCATCGATGATTTTCGCACCGCCGGTACTATATTTTCGGTCAGCTTCCCAAAGCAGGAATTTATCAACTTCCCGGATCAGTTTCGGGATGGCCAGCGATAACACCGCAAGATCATCCAGGACTCCAATAACCGGAACCGCTACTTCCGGCAGCAGGTCGATCGGGGAGATTACGTACAAGAGCCCGAGCAAAGGCAAGATGATATCCAGAGACCGCATCGGATATTCTCCTCTTTTCCACATCTTCACCATTCTGAAAATATCGGGGATTTTCTGTACGAAACCTTTATGGCTGATGGCTTTTTTTGCCAGGTTTAATTTGGAATACTTCATTTTTTGTGTCCAGCTTTTAAATAATTTTTAACCCTATGTATTTCACAAATTCTGTACCAATGAACTGTGAATTTTAGTTAAAGTTATTTAATAATATTATCAATAAACTGATGGGTAGATTCTGTATTCCAGTCTCTTGAAGCATCTTCCTTGATGAGAATCCTGCCGTCCTTATCCAGCAGATAGGTCGTAGGAAAGACTTTAGGCAGAATTTTTTCAGAGATCGGGCTCTGGGCAATATAAACAGGAACGTTATAATTATTTTCCTTTAAAAATTTCCTTACGGCATCTTCCTGATCATTCATGGCGATCAGTACAAAACTTACATGATCTTTGCGGGTATCATACAGTTTCTGGATCGAAGGCCACTCTTTACGGCACGGCGGGCACCAGGTTCCCCAGAAGTTCAGAAATACCGCTTTTCCCTTAAAGGTTTTCAGATTGGTACTTGGAGCATTGATTCCCTGAAGTTCAATATCATAATCCTCATCATTAATGTGTACTGCACTTTCAATAGCTGCTATCGGGAAAAAGGTGTCCTGAAGCTTTTCTTTCACTCCCGGAACAAAGGCGATCACTGCAATCAGGGCAATGAGGATAAGGTAAATGATATTTTTTTTCATTTTTACGCTTGATAAGATTGTTTTTTAATGTAAGCCATTTAATTTCAGTTTAAGTCTTGTTGGAAAGTCTGTAATTTGTTCGGTCTAAAATACTGAAATTACAGCAGTTCCAGGATTTCCTGAACGGCATCTTTTCCTCTGTTCTTAGCATAATACAGCTGCAGATCATTGTAGAACCGGTCTCTTGTATAATTTTCAGGATCTGCTTTAAACTTTGCCAGCAGCTCTCTTCCGTATTTAGGACGCGGACCCCATGAGTTTTTTACGCTGAAATCTTTATTCAGAATCACCACTTTCGGAATCGATTCGGTACCGTTGGTAAGAAACTGGTTGATTAGACTTTTATCGCTGTCCCTGAGGAAAATCCTGACCTCATTTTTTCCTTCGAAAAATTTAACCAGAGCCGGAACAGTAGAGCTTGCATCGCCGCACCAAACCTCGGAAATAATTAAAATTTTACCGTCGAAATTCTTAACGGCAAGTTCTTCCAGCTGTTCTTCAGCAGCAGCATATTTTTTCAGGGTTCTGTCGATTCGCTGAAGCCCCAGTTCATAATAATGTTTATAATCAATTTCCTGCTGAGTGGCAGGGTTTTCCAATCGCTGTCTTCCGATCTGCACATATTCTTCAAAAGAAATGGCCTTTTCCCAGTAATTTTCCATTACTAAAAATATTTTTTAATTAAAAATTGTTGATGTTTCTTGTTTTGTTTATCAAAAACAGGTCAGCGAGCACAAAGGCGGCCAGACTTTCCACTACGGGAACGGCTCTGGGCAGAACGCAGGGATCATGGCGGCCTTTCCCTTCCACAATCACGGGATTTCCCTCTTTGTCAACACTTTCCTGAGGCCTTAAAATGGTTGCCACCGGTTTGAAAGCTACCCGGAAATAAATGTCCATCCCATTGGAAATTCCGCCCTGTATTCCTCCTGAAAGATTGGATTTTGTGGTGAAATCTTCATTAAAAAGATCGTTGTGTTCTTTCCCGGTCATTTTTGCCCCGCAGAACCCGCTTCCGTATTCAAATCCTTTTGCCGCGTTAATGTTGAGCATGGCTTTTCCCAATTCTGCCTGCAGTTTTGAGAAAACCGGTTCGCCGATTCCCACCGGTACATTTTTAATAACACAGGTAATGGTCCCGCCGATGGTATTGCCTTCCTTTTTGATCTCTTTGATTCTTTCGATCATCCTTTCGGCTGTTTCCGCATCCGGGCAACGGACTTCATTGCTTTCCGTTTTGGAAAAATCCAGGGCCTGGTAAGGCTTTTCACAGAAGATCTCGCCCACGGAAGAAACATAGGCATTAATTTCAATATCTGAAAGCAGCTGCTTGGCAAGTGCCCCCGCAACTACCCAGTTTATGGTTTCCCGTGCAGAAGATTTTCCGCCGCCCCGGTAATCCCGGATCCCGAATTTCTGGTCATAGGTAAAATCGGCATGGCTGGGGCGGTAGGAATTGGCAATGTGATCATAATCTTTTGATTTCTGATTTTCATTTTCGATGATAAAGCCAATCGGAGTTCCCGTAGTTTTGCCGTCAAAAATACCTGACAGGAATTTTACCGTGTCGCTTTCTTTCCGTTGGGTGACAATAGCCGACTGCCCCGGCTTCCTGCGATCCAGTTCTTGCTGGATTTTACCGAGATCTACCGCTAGCCCAGCCGGAAAATTACTGATGATGCCGCCATAAGCCAGACCGTGGCTTTCTCCGAATGTTGTAAGGCTGAGAAGATTACCTAGAGTATTTAACATGACACAAATTTAAGGCTTTTTATCCAGATAGGAGTGTGGTAAAATTCAGTTCTGTTTATAAGAACGGTTGATGGAACTGATGATCTGCTGTGCCGTTTTCTTTTCTTCCGGATCTAATTTTTTCCAGATAAATCCTTTTCCCATATCATGCGGATCAGTCATTTGCGGGAAGATTCCGGCTTTTACATCTTCAAAAATATAGCTTTCGGAAATGGCAGGCAGTTCCGTATCAAAATTGTAGGGATACTTTTTAGATACATTAAATTTTAAATTTCCCAGTTGGTAAGGAGTATATTTATTATAGTGATATGTTAAAGGTCGGCACAGTTGTTCTGCCTCAAATTTTCCCATAAAACTCCCGGGCCTGAAACTCGGCAGATAGGTTTGAAGAATACCCGGTAAAGTAATGCAGCCGATGAAAATACTGCTTAACACAAAAAATACGGCAATGGATTTCATTCTCGTAAAATGATCTGTGAAAATCACAAAAAAGATGACAAAAAAGACGTCGATGAAGAAACGGTACTGGGCGGAAAAAAGTAAGACTAAAATACTTTTAGCCAATATTGAAATAAAGATCAGATGAACGATTCTGTTTTTTTTGATGCCGCTGAAAATTAGAAAACCGAGCAGGCTCAGGATCAACAGAATATTTATTTTTGATTTGATACCTTCCAGAAAAAGCCAGTTTTTAGCAGAGTCAAATGGGGAAAACCGTTGAATCGCTTCATAAGAATACTGCATGTCATAAGTTTTCTGACGAGCAAACTGTGAAGAATTTTTCAGGACTTCCGGATTAGGTTTCCAGCTGATATTAAAATCGCCAGCTGCAATGGGGAAGACCGGATAGCCGAAGGTCCAGGTATTTTTTATAAAAAACAAAAGCACCAGCAGGCATCCCGGAATAAGGTCCGTAAATTTGGATTTGACAATAAAAACCGAATAAAGGAAGCTCAGCAGCGGAAGCCAGATCATTGTTGGCTTTATGGCAAAAACAAATACCGAAAAGAGAAATAGGAGTGGGGTACTTCTATTGTGCTTCAGAATTTCATTTAAAATAATCAATGAAAAAACAATAACGGGCAGATCTGGACTTGGAGACTGTGAAAACAGTAACAATACCGGAATAAAGCACAATTGGATCCAGCTTTTATTTTCGACGATATATAATGAATAGATAACCAATAAAACAGTATTGATCCTTAAAAACGGATCTGAAAAATTAGAGAATCCGGCCTGAAAAATATGCCATACCGACATTTGACCCAATGTAAGATCCAGGTTGGATATTCCCTTGACAAGACCAAATTCCCGAAGCCATTTTATAGTAGGAACATAATATCCGAAATGGTCCAGTATGTAAGGATAAAAAGAGCCGCAGAATAAAATAATGCCTGAAATAAAACTAAGCAGCAGCGTTTCTTTTCTAGAGAACCGGGAAAATCCAATATATAGCTTATCCCTAAAAAAACAAAAAAGTCCCAGTACAATCGCAGGAATTTCTATCCATCCGTTCAAAGGAATAAAAAAGGATAAAACCGTCCACAGTATGCTGATTCCTAATACCCCGGACAGAATTTTCCCTGAGACCCCGCGGATCAGTATTCCGGAAAAATGTTCCAATATCTTTCCCAGTCCCGTTAAAACCGGAATCAGAATAAGGGTGGAGAGGAGGATTGACAGCATAAAAAAAGATTGCTTAAAAATAAGCAATCTTTCTATGTTATAGGCAAAAATATTATCTCGGCTGGACTCTTCCGCTCTTTCTGTCCTGTGCTCTACCCAGTGTATAACCGGTAGCACCACCGATTACGCCACCAATGGCAGCACCGGCTCCGGGGCTTTTCTTATTTACGATAGCTCCTAATGCAGCCCCACCTACAGCACCGATAATGGTACCTTTAGCTGCTTCACTCATCCCTTTTTTCTTGGCAGCTGTCTGGGATGAAGTTCCGTTGCTGGCATAGTTTCCGTTGCTTGAGCTTGAACTGGAACGGTCTCTATAAACGGTACGCGTCTCTCTAATGACCTGTGGTCTTGCGTTGGCTGCAGCTGCCGTTTTAGCCTGCTGCATCTCAGCAATACTATCTGCTTTCTTCTGTGCTTCGTAAGCCATCTTTTCTTTCTCAATGGCCAGTTTCTGTTTCTCTATTTCCAACTGTCTCATCTGGAATTCCATTTTCTGCTGTTCCAGGGATTGTTGTTCAGCGATCTGGTCATCTTTTTTACAGGCCGTCAGTAAAAAAACCGACATTAATCCTGTTAACACTATATTTCTCATAATTCAAATTTTTATAGGGTAAGGATGTTAAGCCAATCTGACTTTGATCTAATACTGTTTCCAATTATGAAGCCAAAGTTCGTTAACCAATGTTAAAAAAGTTGAAAAAACAGTAATAATCTCTGCTTTGAATAATAATTATGCTTCACCTCCTGATAATAAGACGCTTTAACTTAATAATGAAATAGCTTTAAAAATGTAACTTTTTCTTAATTTTCCCTATGTGTTGAATTAATAAAAATTGATTATTTTTGTTTTACCTAAATCCATTATTATGAAAAATTCAGCTGTAAAAATCCTGCTGGTTGCAGGGGTAATGATTGTTGGAAGCTCTTTTTCCACTAACGAAAGCAATTCTCCGAAAACAGGGGACCCTTCAAAGGAAGCTGCAAAAGCGAAAACGTATAAGATCCGGTATGGTCTTTTGGGGCAGGACGGAAGCAAGACCCTTTCCGGAAGCTATGATGTGGGAAACTTTATAGCTACCAATACGGTAACCGGACAAAGTTATGACACTTATTACGGAGGTGGTTTTCAGACGCTGCCCGCTTATTTTGATGATCTTCCTGCCGGAAATTATACATTCACTGCCATGCAGGGACAGGGAGGCTGGGTAGGATACGGCTCCGTAACTTCCGAGGTATCGGATGCGAAAGTAGATACCGACGGCTATGTTACAATTTATATCCCGATTGCCTGGGAAGAATAAAAAGAAGATTTCCCACCGGAAACGGTGGGATTTTTTATGTGTTGTGTGAATGCGGAATTATAGAATTCTGAGGATGATATGAATCAGTACCTTTAAAATCCTGAAATGTGACAGATATCGTTGTTTCTATTGTCAGGGGATGATCAGTATAGAGTTGATTTAAGACTATGTTTAATATTGGGACTGATTCCATAATTAAAATTAATTCACTGAAAATTAAAAGGATATCAGTTATCTAATATTTTGCCTTAAAAATATTTATAAAATAGTATTAAATTATATAGCTAAAATTGAAATACTACTTACTATAAAAATTTAGATTTTTTTTAATTTTCATGCTTACTATTTTGTCTATCTCATTAATGCTTGTTATCTTTGGGGGCTTCTCATCCGCTTAGGAAGAAGTTACGGATCGGATTTATTATATGACAATAACCATCTTCAGTGGAAGAAATATTGTAAAATAAAAATATAGCGGCATTGCTGCAAACAAGCTCTGTTCAGTGCACTCTGAATAGATTTTTTTCATCATTTGTGTTTTTACGGCCTCCTGTAAAGGAGGCTATTTATTTGGAATATTTTCTTCCCGGTTATGACTTCACTCATAGAATTCTTATTATTTTACGTATAATTTTGATTCATTATTAAACATCAAAAAATTATTATATGAAAAAAGTAATGCTAGTAATGCTGGGACTTAGCCTTTTTGCGGTTAGCTGTAATAAGAAGGAGACACAAAATGACAACAGTACCATGACAGATTCTGCCGGTACTTCAGGAACGATGTCGGGTACTTCAGGAACAGGAACCGTATCTTCGGATTCTACAGGGGTTGCAGGCGACAGTACGATGAATCAGGGCAACATGCAAAACAATCAAAGAAGTACCACAACGAACCAAACCAACGGATCAACCGGAGGGACCAAAACGGATTCTGTACGTTAAGACACTTTTTCAAACCCATATACACCTTAAAGAGGCGGTCTTTAATTACCGCCTCTTTATTTTTTATCCAATTGGTTTAAGATAATTAAATCTCTCCTTAATACTGTTGGAGTGCAGTTTTTATTTTATTCATGAGCCTGTACGGTATTTTTGTCTGGTAATTCAGCAGGTTGTAAATATCCTGGGCATCTGTGTAGACTACAGGTACAGGAGTTCCGTTAATGGAGGTGATTTTTCTCCGCTGCATGGTTTCATGGATGACCCGGGCAAACGATTCCTTTGCGCTTTGCTTGGCACTATGCTGGGAAATCCCGTTGGAATGAAGCCGGTATTTATAAAAAACTTCATCTACGAATTTTGCATCGCCTATTTCAAGAAGCTTCAGGTAAAGATCCTGATCAACCGCATTTTTAAGGTTCGGATTGATCCCGGAGGTTTTCAGATAGGCCTCCCTCTTAAAAACAAAAAATGCGTGGATCTGAATGGGAATATTAAAAAAATATTTATCGTTGTGGATCTGTTTTATTTTTGAAAAAACCTCTTTTGGATTAAGGTGCTCATCACAGAAAATCAATTTGGAGTACGCAGCAATAATTTTACTGTTCTTATTGAATTCATCAAGAAGGCATTCAATGGCATAGCTGAAAAGCGCATCATCGGG
>JAKOOG010000294.1 GCA_022701545.1 Weeksellaceae bacterium
CATTCCTACTGCTTACATTCTTTATCTTGACCACTCAGTTTAAAAAACCTGACGTGGAGCAGATCAAACCGCCATCTTCAATATCAGAGAAGTTACTTCCTGATGCCAGCTTGATGACCATCAACGCAACTCCGGACGGAAAATTTTATTTCCAGCCGGTAGAAAATGCATCAGAAAGATTACAGCTTTTAGACAATATGGGTAAAAAGTACGGAGTTACTTTTGATAATAATGAAAAAGCTGCATTCCAAAAAGTACAGGCTATCGGCGTTCCTATGAACCAGCTGAAAAGCTATCTTGATTTGCCAGATGACGAGCAGAAGAATTTCAAGAGTCCCACCGGGATTCCTATGGATAGTACAAATAAGCAATTAGTAGATTGGGTAAAAGAAAGTTTGGCCGTTAATCCTGAATATAAATTAGCGATTAAAGGAGACGTTACTACCGAATATCCAAAAGTTAAAAGCTTATTTGAGGGTTTAAGAGATATCGATTTTCTTAAATTTTGGTTGATTACATCACAAGAAGGTAAACCTAATGAATAACATCATTTAGAAATGGCAGAAGTACAAGTACAGGAAAAAGGCGGCAAAGGCGGCAAAGTACGTTCCAAGAAGCAGAATACCAGAGTCGATATGACTCCAATGGTGGACTTGGGTTTTCTATTGATTACCTTCTTTATGTTCACAACCACATTCTCTAAACCGAATGTAATGGATTTGGGTCTTCCGGCAAAACCGAAAGATGATACACAAAAACCACCTCCAACTGAAATTAAACTTTCAAATTCTATTTCTTTATTATTAGGAAAAGACAATAAGATTTTCTGGCATCAGCAGGATAACACTTCGCTGACCGATCAGAATCTTAATGAAACTACTTTTGACAGAGAAGGAATCAGAAAGGTGATTGAGCAGGCAAAAGCCAATGCGGCAGATAAATCCAAATTCACCGTGATTATCAAACCGACTGACGATGCTGTATATAAAAACTTTGTAGATATTCTTGACGAAATGGCCATCACAAAGAGTGAGCAGTACGGGGTTACCGATCTGAAGCCTTGGGAAAAAGCTATTTACGATAGAAAAGTGGGTAATTCTGGAGCTGCATCTGCTGCGCCGGCTACAAAGTAATTTAAAACCATAATATTGTAAATCTATGGCAAATGAAAATGTTTACGATTCTAATCTTACTTTGGATGAGATCGTATTTGAAAATAGAAACAAGGAATATGGTGCGTACGATTTAAGACATCAGTATCCAAAACTTCTGACGAAGTCTTTTATCATTGGAACAGCATTATTCCTAGTTGCTGCTTTGTCTCCGTTTATTTATCTTACCATCAAGAGACTGACTGAACCTCCTAAGCAGGAAGTTAAGGCAGACCTGGTGGAGATTCTTCAGGAAGATAAAATTATTGAGCAGCCAAAAGAAGAAGAACCACCGCCACCACCTCCACCGAAAGAAGAGGAAAAAATTGAGGTGATTCAGAACGTAGTTCCTGAGCCTGTAAAAGCTCCTAAAGTTGAAACGCCGCCACCGCCGATTTCCAAGCAGTTGGAAACGACAACCGGTCTTACCAATCAGGAAGGGGTGAAAGCTCCGGCTTATACACCACCACCGCCGCCGCCATCTACCGGTACAAGAACATCAACCGCAGAGGTTAAACCTCAGGTTAATGAAAACCAGGTATATACGGAAGTTGAACAGACTGCAGAATTCCCTGGAGGAATCAATGCGTTCAGAAATAAAGTTTCAAGCAACTTTGACGGTTCTGCGATGAACGGAGACGAAGGTACCGTAAAAACAGAAATCACTTTCGTTGTAGAAAGAGACGGAAGTATTACCGACGTGAAAGCATCCGGAGGAAATTCAGATTTCAATTCTGAAGCGATCCGAACAATCAAATCGATTAAAAACAAATGGACGCCGGCTAAAATCAACGGCCAGTCTGTACGTTACCGATTCAGATTACCGCTGACGATGAACTTTGAAGGATAATTAATGTTATCTATCTTTTAAATAATATGAAAAAAGAGAAGCTTATGCTTCTCTTTTTATTTTTTTTGGTATTTTTGTTACATGATGTTCAATTGGTTATCCCTTGTTACGGGATTGTTTTATATCGTTCTGGGAGGAGTTGTAATGTTTTACAAATTCTTTTTTACAGTTCTGGAACCGGGTGTTGCCTATGCGTTAGGCGCACTTCTTATTCTTTACGGAATTTTCAGAATTTACAGAGCAATTACAAGAATTAAAAATTCAGGAAATGAAGAATAGGATTACAGTAATAATGCTGCTTTTTCTTAGTATTATAGCAGTAAGCTGTAAAAACGAAGACAAATCGCCATCTTATCATAAAGGGGAAATGACGATTCTTACGGATGAATCGTTTAAAAGTGTTACTGAAGCTTTAGCAGAAGGATACATGATCAATTATCCGGAAACAAAAATAAAAGTTTCCACAAAGAAAGAAGATCTCGGATTTCTTGATTTATTGAATAATAAAACAAGGATTATCGTTATGTCCAGAGATTTATCTTCCGAAGAAATGAAGACTTATAAAGAACGTGTTGACCGCAATTTTCTGCCGGCCAGATTCGCTGCTGATGCGGTAATTTTCATTGTTCCTAAAAATTCATCCAAAGAAAGCATTTCAATGGAAGAAATTGAAAAAGGAATGCAATCTGAAGATAAAGAATTTATTTTTGACGGAGCCAATTCCAGCAATCTTAATTTCGTCGCCCAAAAGCTTAAAAAGCAGCCGAAAGATTTAAAGTTTTCCATCATTCCGGGCAATAAAAATATTATCGAAGAGTTAAATAAATACCCTGACAAAATAGGGGTTATCGGATTAAATACTTTCAGCCGCCCGTATGACAAAGAATCTGAGCAGTTGAAAAGCATGGTAAAAATTCTTCCTGTGGAAAGCAATGGTAAATTGTACAATACGGATTATGAAAACCTTCGGAAAATGAATTATCCCTTTACCAGAATTTTGTATTTTTTAACAAATGAGGGCAACTTCAATATTGCCAATGGATTTATACGGTATTCCTGTACGCAGCTTGGCCAGATGATTGTTCAGAAGGAAGGATTGCAGCCTTATAACCTGTAC
This sequence comes from Weeksellaceae bacterium, assembly GCA_022701545.1. GTDB lineage: Bacteria > Bacteroidota > Bacteroidia > Flavobacteriales > Weeksellaceae > Chryseobacterium. The sequence goes on from JAKOOG010000294.1 coordinate 3,119, forward strand.
AGGAGAGAGGTACAGATGCGTTAAAAAGTATTAAATTAATCCTTTAACCAAAATAATTGTAGTATTTTGGTCTGGAAATTGTGTAAATATAAATCGAAATTTAGATTTGAATTATAAAATGAAAGATATAATGAATATGAATGTGAAGAAGATTGCCTTTGGAGCAGCAGTGGTATTTTTTACCAACTTTGCCTTTGCGCAGACCGTACAGGATGGTATCAACAGCGTAGACAGCGATAAATATGCTCAGGCAAAAACTAATTTTACGAACATGATTGCTTCAGCGCCTACCGCTGAAAATTATTTCTACTTAGGAAATACATATTTGAAACAAGGTGAGCCTGATTTTGCAGCGGCGACGGATAATTTCAACAAAGGCATTGCAGCAGACAGCAAAAGTTATTTAAATAAATTAGGCCTGGCTACGGTAAAACTGGGTAAAGGAGATAAAAATGCTGTTGCTGAAATTCAGAAAATTGTTTCGGATTCCAGAGAAAAAGATGCTGAAGTATTGTTCAGAGCGGCAGAAGCTTTGACCTTATTTGAGAAAAACAATTCCCCGGACCTTGCCATCCAATTCCTGAATAAGGCTATTGAAAGAGCAGAGAAAAAAGGAGTTCCTGCTTATTATTACTATACTCTGGGCGATGCTTACCGATTGAAAAGAATGCCGGGAGATGCAATGACTGCTTATGATAAAGCACTTCCTTTGGCTAAAAACAAAGCTTCGGTATATACCAGAATCGGTACGCTTTGGATGGCTGCACAGCAATGGCAGCAGGCTAAGACAAGTATTGATAAAGCGATTGCTACCGATCCGAGTTATGCCCCTGCTTATAAGGCGTTGGCAGCTTATGATATCAGATACCAGCAGAATGCAAAAGCAACTCAGGATTTGATCAATTATACAAAATATGCCGATGAAGATCCTTATACCCAGTTGGAAATCGCCAAGCTTTATTTTACAAATGAAGATTATGCGAACTCTAAGCAGGTTTTGGATAAAATTTTTGATAAGATCAACGATCCGATCAAGTTTAAATTAAGAGCGTATCAGTTATATGCTGACGGGAAATATGCAGAAGCGAAACAAAACATGGACAGTTTCATTTCTCAGGCTGAGAAAACAAGAGTACAGCCGGCAGACCAGGGGCTTCAGGGATTAATTGCAGCAGGTCTGGCAAAAACCGAAACTGACGCTGCTAAGAAAACAGCCTTGATGACGGAAGCACAGCAAAAAGTAGCGATTGCAAAAGCGGCCAAGGATGAAACTTTGAAATGGGATATGGAGTTGGTAAAAATCGCCGGTGGAGGCGGAGCTTCTCAGGCTGATGTAGATGCTGGTCCTACAAATCCAACCATTGAAGGATTAAAGCAGAAAGTAGCAGCCAATGCACAGGATTCGGACTCTCTTTTCAAATTGGCAACAGCTTATCAGGATGCTAAAAACTGGAACGGAGCGATCATGACATGGCAGAAAATGAATGCTCTTTTGCCGGATTGGGCACCGGGGTATTACAGCTTAGGATATTCTTACCAGCAGGCAGGAAATAATGATGCGGCTAAAATGGCGTATGAAAAATTCATTAGTACGGTTAAACCTGCTGATCAGGAAGCCAATAAGCAGACTCTTGCTTATGCTTACTTTGCGGTAGCTTATATGAATAAAGACTCTGATGCTGCAAAAGCCAAAGAATATGTAGCAAAATCTGTTCAACTGGATCCTACATACCAGGATGCCGTAAAATTGAATGCAGAACTCAACAAATAAATTAATTTTTTAAATTAAAAATATTAAACTTCCCATGCTCTGTGTCTGGGAAGTTTTTATTTTTAATCTTACCTTTGAACGTATGAAACGCCGCGATAAAATTCGAAAACAGGATAAAAACCATTGAGCGTTTCGTCAGATAAATTAAAATAGAAAAAGACTAGATGAAAACAGATATACTTGCCTTTGGAGCACATCCTGACGATGTGGAACTGGGATGTGGCGGAACCATTGCCAAAATGGTCTCAGAAGGGAAAACCTGTGTGATTGTCGATCTTACCAGAGGAGAACTTGGAACCCGGGGAACCGAAGAGACGCGAAAAGCGGAAGCTGACGATTCGGTCAGGATTCTTGGAGTATCGGCCAGGGAAAATCTCGGGATGAAAGACGGATTTCTGGAGAATTCTGAGGAGTACCAATTAAGGATCGTAAAAATGGTCCGTAAATACAGGCCGGAAATCGTCTTGGCTAATGCCATTGATGACAGACATCCGGACCATGCAAAAGGAGCGAAATTAGTATCGGATGCGTGCTTTTTAGCCGGTCTGAGAAAAATTGAAACGGTTTTGGATGGCGAAAATCAGGACGTCTGGAGGCCAAAGCATATTTTCCACTACATTCAGTGGAAAAATATCGAACCGGAATTTTGCATTGATATCTCTGAACATCTTGATCAAAAAATTGCAGCTTGTATGGCTTTCAAGACCCAGTTCTATGATCCGACTTCAAATGAACCGGAAACTCCAATTACTTCAAAGGACTTTTATGAAAGCTTAACCTACAGAGCCCAGGATTTAGGGCGTTTATCGGGAGTTGCTTATGCTGAGGGATTTACATCTGAGAAGTTAATTTCTTTGAAAAATTTTGATGGAATTGTTTGGTAATTGTAAAATCTTTCCTATATTTGCACTCACAAAACGGTGATTGTAGCTCAGTTGGTTAGAGCGTCGGATTGTGGTTCCGAAGGTCGGGGGTTCGAGACCCCTCATTCACCCAATAAAAGTACACTTTTCAAAAAGTGTACTTTTTTATTTTTCC
>JAKOOG010000187.1 GCA_022701545.1 Weeksellaceae bacterium
GCTTTTGTGACTTTTGTGGTTATCATTTCCCGGTTCTGATCGAAAAATTACATTCTTCAAAATTACTCAAATAAGATGGTTTATAAAAATTGTAGTTTTGCAAAAATAATCTTGAGCATAAGATTAAAGAACTATGAAGCGAATTATCATTATCGGAGGTGGTGCGGCCGGATTTTTCTGCGCAGCCAACCTGGACGAAACCCAATATAAAATCACCATTCTCGAGCAGAATTCGGATGTTCTTCAGAAAGTAAAGATTTCCGGAGGCGGCCGGTGCAATGTCACCCATGCCTGTTTTGATCCCCGGGAGCTGGTGCAGTTCTACCCTCGCGGAAACAAGGAGCTGCTCAGTGTTTTCACCAAGTTCCAGCCGGGCGACACGATGGATTGGTTTGAGCAGCGGAATGTTGCCTTAAAAATAGAAAACGACAACCGCGTTTTTCCGGAAAGCAATTCTTCGCAAAGCATCATCAATGCGATGCTGAGTGGAGCCCAACAGAAAAAAGTGGAAGTGAAAACCAAGTGTTCCGTAAAGGAAATTGAAAAGCTGGATGGGAAATACCTGGTAAAAACAAGCCTTGGGGATTTTGAAGCCGATGTAGTGGTATATACAACCGGCAGTTCTCCGAAATCGCTGAAAATGATTGAAAACCTGGGACACAAAATTGTGGATCTGGTGCCTTCCCTTTTCACCTTCAACATCAAGGATGATCTGCTGAAAGACCTTGCAGGGACCAGCTTTGAAATGGCGGAAACCTCCATCCCGAAATTGAAAACCGAAGAAAGCGGGCCGCTGCTGATTACCCATTGGGGGCTTTCGGGGCCGGCGATCCTGAAAATTTCTGCCTGGGAAGCGATCAATCTGGCCAAAGTGAAATACAATTTTGAAATTGAAGTGAATTTTATTTCCAAAGATCCGGAGGATGCGGAAAAACTATTCCAGCAATTTCGGCAGTCTAACCCGAAAAAGACCATCGGGCAGTCGAAAATTTTTGAAATCACCAACCGCTTCTGGCAGCGGATCCTGGAAGTTTCAAAGGTAGACCTTAACAAGCAGGTGGCGAATCTTTCCGGAAAAGAAATGCAGGCCATCGTTGAAAACCTGTGCCGGAAGAAGTTTCAGGTAACCGGGAAATCGACTTTCAAAGACGAATTCGTAACCGCCGGAGGAGTTGATTTAAAGGAAATTAACTTTAAAAACATGGCTTCCAAGATCCTGCCTAATTTTTACATTGCCGGAGAAGTTTTAAATATCGATGCCGTAACCGGCGGGTTCAACTTTCAAGCCTGCTGGAGTGAAGGCTGGCTGATTGCACAGGATCTTAATGCAAAATAGTTTAAACACAAATCGTACTGATATCTTCACTGATAATACAAGCTATTTGTGAGAAAATTTGCGATATTCGTGTTTAAAAAGCCTCAAGTGCTATGCTTTCAATCAAAAAAAATACATCCTCTCTGCTAAAAATCCTTCTCATTTTAGGATTTGGGTATTTCTTTTGGCTGATGCTGAAAATTACATTGGAATATATTCCGCTAAAGGCGGATACAAGTTTCCTGATGATCAAGCAGACGGAGGTTACGGAGCGGCCGGAATACCTCTATTTCTTTTACACTCATGTCTACACCAGCATTTTTGTACTGCTCAGCGGGTTTTTAGCCATTCTCAGGAAAAATCTCGGGATAAAAAACTTTCACCGGAATGCAGGGAAGATTTATATTTTCCTGATCCTGATATTGGCCGCTCCATCCGGGATATATATGGGAATTTTTGCCAACGGCGGACTGTCTTCCAGGATTTCATTTGTCATTTTGGGTGGTCTGTGGTGGTTTTCAACCTTTAAAGCCTATCGACTGGCCCGTCAGAAAAAATTTAAAGCCCATAAACAATGGATGTGGCGGAGCTTTGCCTTTACCGTTTCTGCCATTACCCTGAGATTGTGGAAGGTAATTATCGTTTCCATGTTCCATCCGGATCCTATGGATGTTTATCAGGTTATTGCCTGGCTCGGCTGGATCCCGAATATCCTGCTGGTTGAATATTTAATTGCAAAAAAACACCTGTAACGTTTTTTCATTTCCATTATTTTACGATCTTTAAGTCCACTAAATCACATCAGATTATACATGAAAAACTTAAATTTAATATCGATTTGCTTATTGGCTGCGGTTTTGGGAAGCTGTAAAAAAGAAGCGGAAAACCATGTTTCAAACAAAACCCATTCTGCTGAAAAAAAGGATACTGCCGTTGCCCCGGAAATCCATAAAGAATATTACGGCATTTATATGGGCGACTTTGCCGGAAAGGAAATGATTACCCCGGAGATCGGCGAAGCATATGAAGGAGAAGTTTATAAGAAACTTTCCCTGAAAATCAACCGGATTACCAAAGACAGCGTATACGGGCAAAGTATCGTTAACGGAAACCAGCGGCCCTTCCGCGGGATCTTCAATGAAACAACAAAATCTTTTATCCTGGATGAGCCGGGCAATGACAAAACTGACGGCCGGTTTGAGGTAAAACTCAACAAGGACAGCCTTACCGGAAAATGGAATGCCTTTACTGCATCTGCTGTAAAATCACCGCAGAAGACCCTGAAGCTGATGAAAAAAGAGTTTGTGTACAACCCGAACTTTATGCTCAGCGAAAACAACGACCTCATCGACTGGGAAAACCCGAAAGATTTCGCAGAAAAATACACCGACGATGAGACCGGAAAAACGGAAACGTACCAGGTTTCTAAAAACAGAATTGCTTCCGATGCGGTTTTTAAGATCAACGCCTCCAAACAGAACCTTACGGAAAAGGATCTGAAAAACCTCAGGAAGCTGGATCTGGAAATTATAAAAAATGCAGTTTTTGCCAGGCACGGCTATGCTTTTAAGAAGCAGACCTACCGGAATTTCTTTGAGCAGACCGACTGGTACATCCCCGTTTCCAATAATGTCGATCAAGACCTGACTCCTGTGGAAAAAGAAAATGTGGCCTTACTGAACCGCTTTATCAAATATGCGGAAGATAAATATGACAGCTTCGGAAGATAATTATTCTGAGGCCTTTTGGCGTTTCACAAAGATAAAAAGCAGGAGACCGCCAACGGCATAACAGAGCATATCGATCCAGGAAAATGAATTTCCGACCACAATGTACATGAGGCTTCCCGGACGGAAACCGAGTTTTTCTGCCACGTTGAAATATTGTGCAAATTCTACCAGAAAAGAGAAGATAAGAATCCCAAAGATCAGTCTCGTATCATTTCGAATGTTGAAAAAGCTTTTAATAAAAGTGTAGATCAGCATCACAATGATTACATCGCCTAAGTAAGCCCTGAGGAAGAAAATATTTTTGAGGACGGTTGCTATTAAAACTTCCAAAAGGAATATAAAAATAGTGGCCAGGAAATATTGATAATGAAACCGGAAAGCAGGTTTTTTCATTTAGGCAGGTAGTATTTTGTTCTTACAAAGTTAGATATATAACAGATACTCAGAAAGAAATAAGAAGACCACTTAAAAAAATATCAGAAAAATCCGGCTTTATTTTTGCTGTTCTAAAAAATATTTATTTTTGAATATG
>JAKOOG010000312.1 GCA_022701545.1 Weeksellaceae bacterium
ACGAGATAAGCACTTTCTGCTGCCAGGTATTTGACATTGTCTTTACCGTATTTCTGGGTAAAGGCTGCCCCGATCTTCTTTTTCATATCCTCATTCATTGAATTCACGTTGCATTTCAGCGTAAAAAAATAAGGTGCAACAGCAAAATATTCACTGCCGATGTTTTCCGGCTTTTCAATAGCACCGAACTTGAGGTTGCTCATCTCAATCTTCATGAAAGGATTGTTATAAGTCATGGTCAGGATCCGGGCCATCTGCTCTTTGGGAATAACCGTAAAAAATTTAGGGTAAATATAATTCATGCCCTGCTCGATCTTCTTTTCTTTAATGCTGTTTATAAATCCGGTAAGTGATTTTTTAATGGCTGCATCATCAGGATTGGCTTTGGTTTGGGCAAAAGTAAACCATGACAGGAGAACATACAGGAGAATAAATGCTTTGGTTTTCATTTTAATAATTTCATATTACGGAATACGTCGCGGGAACGGGCAGATCGTTACGCCGATTTTCTATGGTAGAGAATCAATAACGGATTTAATAAACCAAAAAAGCTATCCTTTCGGACAGCTTTCAGTATTGTATTCGGATTCGATTATTTTACTTTTACCAGCTCAACATCGAAAACAAGCCATGCGTTCGGCGGGATCACGCCTCCTGCTCCTCTTTCTCCGTAGCCCATTGCCGGCGGAATCAGTAAGGTAGCGGTTTCCCCTTCTTTTAATAAAAGAATTCCTTCGTCCCATCCTTTGATCACTCTACCCATTCCGATTGGAATTTCGATCGGCTCGTTTCTTTTGAATGAAGAATCGAATTCGGTTCCGTCAACCAGCTTTCCTGCATAGTGTACGGAAATGTTGTCACCCGCTTTCGGTGCTTTTCCTTCTGTTGTTTTAGTAATCTTGTAATAAAGTCCGGATTCCGTCTTCTGCATTCCCGCTTTCAGGTCTTCTACCATTTTCTCCTGGTTCGCCTTGAATTCTTCCTCCTTTCTCTTTTTATCCGCCTCTTCTTTTGCAGCTGCCGCCTTATTGTTTTCAGCGATTTTTGCCTTTCCTTCAGTGAACGTTTTTGCAGGATCGTAGTTTTTGTATTCGTCTCCTTTGCTGAAAATAGATACTTTTTCTAAAACGATATCGGTTTTAGGCTTATCCTGAGGCCCTTTTTCTACATTGGCGATCGTATCGATCACATCTTCTCCTTTTACTACTTTTCCGAAGATCGTGTGTCTTCCGTCTAACCAAGGTGTCGCTACTTCGGTGATGAAGAACTGGGAGCCATTGGTATTAGGCCCTGAGTTCGCCATGGAAAGAATCCCTTTCCCGGTATGTTTCAGGTCGTTCTTTTCATCCTCGAATTTATATCCCGGATCTCCCATTCCCGTTCCCTGAGGATCTCCCCCCTGGATCATGAAATCCTTGATCACGCGGTGGAAAATGGTTCCGTCATAATAAGGAACGCCTTTTGCCTTTGCTTTGTTGTCAATTTTCCCTTCTGCAAGTCCGATAAAGTTAGCTACCGTTACAGGGGCTTTCTTGTCTTCAAACTTTACAATCATATTGCCTTTTGTGGTCTGAAGGTTTGCGTAAAGTCCGTCATTAAGACCTTCGTAAGTTTCTTTGTCTACGTTCATTTTTTTATAAATTGGTGTACAACTCATCAGCGAAACACTTGCCGCTGCCAGAATTATATTTTTGTTAAACAATTTCATGGATTATAATGCTTTTAATTTTATGATTAAAGGAATATCATTATCGATTTTCTTTTCATCGCCGTATGTTCCGTACGCCAGGGCCGAAGGCACCAGCAGGGTCACCTCCTCACCGTCATGGATAAAACGCAAAGCATCTTCCACTGCTTTCAGTTCATCAAAATGCCCGAACTTGGCCTCTCTCCTTTCAACCGGCTGATCATAAATTTTGGTCTGGTCGAAATCGTAAAGATCATAAGAATAAGAAATCAGGGTATTGTCCTGCCTCCTCTGTCTCTGATCGAATCCCTGGGCATCCGTCCAGTAATTAAGCTGGGTGGGATAAAACTTTATAGGCTGGCTGCCGATCCAGTCCTGGATCTGTGATCTTTCCAGGGTATTCAGATTTTTCATTCTGTTCCTGGAAACCTCAAGATCATTCTTGCTGAGGACACCGCCTACGGGAGGATGGGTCTGCGCATTCTTGCTGCAGCCCATTAAACCCAATACCGATATGAAGAATATTTTTTTCATAAACTTTTGCGAAAATACACATTTCAGGAATCATTCACAAAACTTGTCACTAAAGTTTAGCGATTTTCACTGTCACTACTGAAAAAACAAAAAGCCGGAAAAAATTCCCGGCCTTAAGCTTATTATTTAATTTTCAGATTATACGGTTTCCAATACCTGGTCTACTTTCACCCTCCATCCGAAAGGATCATCGGCCAGATTGGTCTGAAGATCAACCAGATCATTTTTAAGGAGCACAGCGAAACTTTCTTCGTCCGATAATCTTGGCAAATCCAGCTTTTCACCATTATATCCTAAAGCTTGGAAAACAGTGGTTACCACGGCCGTTCCAACACCCCAAACTTCTTTGAGGGTTCCGTTTTTCTGCGCTTCAACAACGTCTTTTACTTTAATCGGCTCTATCTTTACTTCAATTCCTCTTTTATTGGCCAACTGGATAAAGCTGTCTCTGGTAACACCATCAAGGATTTTTTCAGAAGTCGGCGGCGTATAGATGGTATCGTTGATTCTTACAAAAACATTCGTTGTTCCGCTTTCTTCGAAATATTCGTGGGTAGCATCATCTGTCCAGATAATCTGCTCATAGCCTTCTTCGATCGCCAGCTGGGTCGGGTAAAAAGAAGCCGCATAGTTTCCTGCCGCTTTTGCCGAACCTACTCCTCCGCTTGCCGCTCTGGAATAATGATCCGAGATCTTTACCGAAACCGGCTCTGTGTAATACATTTTGGCAGGCGTCGCCACAATGGCAAACATATATTTATTGGATACCCTCGCCTTCAAAGCTTCTTCCGTTGCGAAAATTAACGGTCTTATATATAAAGACATCCCTTCACCGGAAGGAATCCAGTTCCGGTCTGCATCTACCAACGCTTTCAGTCCGCCTAAAAACATCTCTTCCGTTACTTCAGGCATCGCAAGACGTGTCGCCGATTTATTGATACGCTCAAAATTCTTTTCAGGCCTGAAAAGGAAAACCTGTCCGTCTTTGTCTTTGTAGGCTTTCATCCCTTCAAAACAAGCCTGTCCGTAATTTACGCCCATCATCGCGGGAGTAAATGCTAAAGGACCATAAGGAACCAATTTTACATCACCCCACTTTCCGTCTTCGTACTCACAGATGATCATGTGATCAATAAATGTATTTCCGAATGAGAAGTTGTTAGGGTCGAATGTAGAAATTCGGGAGTTTTCAGTTTTTTGAATTATCATTTCTAAAATTTTTTATGAGGTTCTACAAATTTAATATAATTTTCTAAATATAAAAATTTTGGAGTAAATTTGTAAAAAAATAGCTTGAAGAGAGAAATCAGGACCACCAACGATGGCAGCAAAACACTGTTTATCAATGAATTGAATGAAAACTATCATTCACACCATGGTGCATTACAGGAAGCCGAACACGTGTTTATTAAAAATGGATTAAATTTGATAAATGATTACGAAATTAATATTTTAGAACTCGGTTTTGGAACAGGTTTGAATGTTTTGGTAACAATTAATGAATATTTAAAAACTGACAAAAATCATATTATCAACTATTTTACCCTTGAAAAGTATCCCATAAATACGTCGGAAATTGACGATTTGGCGTATTTTGAACTTTTCGATAACCCTGAATTCAGAAATATTTATCAGAAAATTCATTTGGCAGAATGGGAAAAGTCAACGGAAATCGTTAAAGGTTTTCATCTGAAAAAGATCGAATGCGACTTCTTTAACCTGAAAAACACAGACTTACCAAAAATCAACCTGGTATACTATGATTGTTTCGGCGCGCGGGTACAGCCCGATCTCTGGGAAAAGCCCCTGTTTGAAATGGTTTCTGACAAAATGGCGGTTAACGGTTTGTTAACGACCTACTCCTCGAAAGGAAGCGTGAGAAGAATCCTTCAGGAGCTGAATTTCCAGGTAGAAAAGAAACAGGGCCCTCCGGGAAAAAGGGAAATGATCAATGCGGTGAAGTTATAGAATGGGAGCCGGAAGTTTACGGCTGTCTTGGTATCAGTTGGAATTTCTATATTCAATATTACTGGTAAATAAAAGAAGGTCATCAGTAGATAGGGTTTAAAGCCAATTTCGAATAACGATAATACCATAGAAAATATTCTAACAAATCCTTTGCAATCCAAAGACTTGTTAATATTACGACGCAGTAAATCGGATCAATCGCAAGGCTTTCAACTTCCTGCCTTTATCATTCCGCCCGTTTCATCTAAAATTCCTACATTAGCCCTACAAATTATTAGATATGATAGACAAGATCAACATCAGGGTATATGCCTGTGCGGTGAAGGATAAGAAAGTATTGACTTTGTTTGAAGAA
>JAKOOG010000198.1 GCA_022701545.1 Weeksellaceae bacterium
GCTTTTGTCCCATCGATGTTAGAGGCCACCTATGCCGCATCCAAAGCAGCATTACGTTTTTATACCGTATCGCTCAGAGAGCATCTGAAAGCATTGAACAGTAGCGTAAAGGTGTTCGAATTGATACCGCCTCTTGTTGCTACAGATATGACAGTTAATATGGATGGGAAAAGAATCACTACCGAAGACCTGGTGAAAGCGTTTATCAGCGGTCTTCAAAATGATGACCTTACGATTCGCATAGGCGACACAAAATTAGCTTCTTTCCTCAACAGGCTAGCTCCGAAACTTATTTTTGGTTTGGTAAATCCGAAGAAAACTTACAAAACAATAGCATCAGAGAAGATGAATAAAGCATAAACAAAGCGTTTATCTATTTTGAATTTTCAAAAAATTAAAAACAACTTCAATGAAAAGAGATAAAATAATTTATTGGACAACTACAGGTTTGGTTGCAATTGGTATGTTGCTAAGCGCATATCAATATTTTAGTGGTCCTGCTATGGCTGAAGCTTTTAAACAAATGGGTTTCCCTGATTTTTTAAGAGTAGAAATAGGAATTGCAAAAATAATCGGAAGCATCGTTTTGATTCTTCCAATATTCCCAAACAAGGTAAAAGAGTGGGCTTATGCTGGTTTTGGCATCTTATTCTTTTCAGCAACGTTAACTCATTTTTTATTGCAGGATGGTTTTGAAAGAAAAGCAACGGCTGTTGTTTTCCTGGTACTCATCATCATATCTAACTTTTACTTTTCAAGAACCCATTATAACCTTAAAAAATAAAAATTATGCAGGCATTCATCGTAAAAAAGTACGGTAAAAAAGAAAAACTACATCTGACCGAGTTACCGGAACCGAAGGTAAAGGAAAATGAAGTTTTGGTACAAATACATTCAGCAGGTGTAAATTTGTTGGATTCCATAATGCAATGGGGAGATTTCAAACTTTTTCTACCCTATAAAACACCTTTTGTAAATGGGCATGATATGGCTGGTGTTATTACAAAAGTAGGTACAAGGGTTACCAAATATAAAGTGGGTGATGAAGTATATTCAAGAGTTGGAGATTATAGAATTGGAACATTTGCAGAACAAATTGCTGTACAAGAAAATGATTTGGCATTAAAACCCAAAAACCTGTCGATGGTAGAGGCTGCCTCTATTCCATTGGTCGCTTTAACTGTCTGGCAGGCACTGGTAGAAAAAGCAAAATTAAGAAAAGGGCAGAAAGTATTTATACAGGCCGGTTCTGGCGGCGTTGGCACTATTGCCATACAGTTGGCGAAACATTTGGGTGCAACAGTAGCGACCACTACGAGTACCACAAATGTAGAATTGGTAAGAGCTTTGGGAGCAGACATTATTATCGACTATAAGAAAGAAGATTTTGCAGACAAGCTGAAAGACTACGACCTGGTACTTCACAGCAGCCGTGACAAAAAAGTGCTGGAAAAATCTTTGAGACTGTTAAAGCCGGGAGGAATGTTGATTTCCCTTACCGGACCACCAACACCGGAGTTTGCCGTTGAACTGGATTTGCCATGGTATTTGAAATTGGTGATGAATTTAATGAGTTCAAATGCAAGACGACTGGCGAATAAATTAAATGTGACTTTCTATTTTCTGTTTATGAGGGCTAGCGGAAAACAGCTCTCGGAGATTACCAAGCTGATAGAAGACGGTGTTATCAAACCTGTAATCGATAAAGTATTTCCGTTCGAACAAACCAATGAAGCCTTGACTTATGTAGAATCCGGACGTGTAAAAGGTAAAGTGGTGATAAATTTTAAGGAAAGGGATATGTGAATTTGCTTTAGGCTTACTTTCATATTGTTTATTTGAAATTGGAAACAGTTCCTCTAAGGCTTCTCTGTCGACTTTTATTAAACGTATACCTTCATTTATAAAGGGTACTTTTTTATTTTTAATAAGTCTATAAATGCTGGTTCGTGCAATATCAAAAATTAAAATAGCTTCAGGAACTGTGATAAAAGTTTTATCAGCAGGAATTTGGGCAATCAGTGCTTGTCTTTTTAGTTCCTTTTTTTCTTCAGATTTTCTTATTTGATAAGCTTTTTTGCTACACTGTTCTGTACAATATACAGAACTTACAGTTTTTGGTGTAAACTGCTCCGAACAATTAGGACATTTTCTTTTAACCCTTTTAATCATAATCTTAAAAAAATAAAGATAATAAAAAAAGCTTAAGTCCCACTTCTTCGCATCTTAAGTTCCGGTACAAATATGGTACAAATAACTAATAAAAAACGCATAAAAAAACGTCAAAACAAAAACTATTATAAAAAACAAAAATCCCCACAGACCAATGTCTATGGGGATTTTCTATAATTTATTAATCGTTGTTAATCAACAATTACTTAACTTCTTCAAAATCTGCATCCTGTACATCTTCGCCTCCTGCATTACCTGCATTTTGCTGAGCACCTGCATCAGCCCCCGGTTGTTGGCCTGCGGCGTACAGTTCCTCTGAAGCGGCCATCCAGGCTGCGTCTAAAGCTTCGGTTTTGGCTTTTACGTCATCTGCATTTTTAGATTCGAAAGCCGTTTTCAATTCTCCGTGAGCAGCTTCGATGGCTGCTTTTTTGTCAGCAGATAATTTATCACCGAATTCCTTCAGTTGCTTTTCAGTCTGGAAGATCAATCCGTCTGCTTTGTTGAAAATTTCAACTTCTTCTTTTCTCTTGTTGTCTGCGGCAGAATTTTCCTGCGCCTCTTTTTTCATTCTTTCGATTTCTTCGTCGGAAAGACCTGAAGAAGCCTGAATTTTAATGGTCTGCTCTTTACCGGTACCTTTGTCTTTAGCAGAAACACTTAAGATACCATTAGCATCGATATCGAAAGTTACCTCGATCTGAGGAACGCCTCTTGGTGCCGGTGGAATATCGGTAAGGTCGAATCTGCCGATTTCCTTGTTATCGTTGAACATCGGTCTTTCCCCCTGTCCTACTCTGATGCTTACTGCCGGCTGATTATCAGATGCGGTAGAGAATACTTCAGATTTTTTAGTCGGGATGGTCGTGTTTGCTTCAATTAATTTGGTGAAAACAGAACCCATGGTTTCGATCCCCAAAGAAAGCGGTGTAACATCTAATAGAAGAACGTCTTTTACGTCACCCGTCAATACACCTCCCTGGATGGCAGCACCGATGGCTACTACTTCATCCGGATTAACTCCTTTAGATGGTTTTTTACCGAAGAATTTTTCCACTTCTTCCTGGATGATCGGGATTCTTGTAGAACCTCCTACCAGGATTACTTCGTCGATATCCGATGTAGAAAGGCCTGCATCTTTCAAAGCTTTAGCTA
>JAKOOG010000204.1 GCA_022701545.1 Weeksellaceae bacterium
GGAAAACAAATATGTCGTAGGATTGTATCAGGTAAAAGATACAATGAATTACAAGCAAAAGCCCTATTACATTACCAAAGTGGATGACGACGGCTATTTCGAGCTGAATTACCTGTCGCCGGGAAAATATAAAATTGTTGCTTTTGAAGATGAAAACGGGAATTCCATCTATGATCCAGGAAAAGAAAAAGTAGGATTCCAGAAGGATCCTGTCGTGGTAGAAAAATCAATCTCAGGATTGAATCTTAAATTATATCCATCCAGGAAACCGGTGAAATATCTTGAAATGAAAGAAAGCCCGGGAGGGGTACTGATGGCATTTGAAGGAAAACCGGAAGAAGTAAAGGTTCAGCCGTTAAATGAAAAAATTAAGGATTATAAGGTAACACACGCTCCCAAATCCGATACGGTAAGAATCTGGTTTGATGCCGTCAAAAGCGATGTGGGCCAGACCGTTACGGAAAACCTGAAATTCGGCTATAACGCCGGGATCGGAAAAAAAGATTCTTTGTACAGTGCCTCGCTGTTTTATAAGTACAATGCCAAAAATACGATGGACATTAACAGCGACAATGGGGGAAGCCTGCTTCCGCCGGGAGAAGACTTTAAAATCAGTTCCAATTATTACATCGACAAGATCAGTGCTGATAAATGGATTTTCAGAGTGGCAGGCGACAGTTTGAATACCCTTCCGTTTACGGCAAGGATCTCGGAGAAAAATCCTTATCAGATTTTGGTGAAAGCTGATTTCGTATCGGGAAAAAAGTACCAGCTTACCGTTCCGAAAGAAACCGTTTCTTCTTTCTATGCTAAAAATTTCCAATCGAAACGTTTTGATTTCGAAGCGGATAAAGTTGAAAATTACGGAAGCCTGAAATTTGTATTGCAGAATGCGCCGGCTTCAAGCTATTGGATTCAACTATTAGATACTTCGGATAAAGTCCTGTACCAGAAATATGCAAAAGGCAGCGAAGTGAAATTCGATATCCTGAAGCCGGGAGAGTATATTGTAAGGATTCTGGTAGATAATAACGGAAACGGCTATTGGGATGAAGCGGATTTCCAGAATGATGCTTTTGCCGAAGATTCTTATATTTACTATAAAACAGCGGTAATCAGGCCGCTTTGGGACAGTAATGAAAACTGGGACCTGAAAGATACCCGGGTATTGGATACCTCAAAATTAAGTTTCCCGAAAACCAATACCGCGACGCCGAAAGATACCAAGAAACCGGATCTGAAAAGCAACAATACCCTGATTTCGCCTACCGGGTCGAAGCAGCTTACAAGATAATTATGAAGATGTTTAAAAAGATCCTCTTCTGGAGCCTGATCGGGTTTGCGATGATTCAGTTTGTCCCGACGGATAAGGTGAACCCGCCGGTTGACCGTAAAGCCAGCTTTACCGATATTCAGAAGACACCGGAAAAGATTCAGGGATTGCTGAAAGGAGCGTGCTACGACTGCCATTCCAACGAAACCGTCTATCCCAGATACGCTTACATTGCGCCTATTTCGTGGTCGGTGAAAAGCCATGTGAATGAAGGCCGGGAACATCTTAATTTTTCCATCTGGGGAACCTACAATAAAGATCTAAAGGAGAGTATGCTGAATAAAGCGGTTCAGACCGTTCAGAATAAAACGATGCCGATGCCGGGATATATTGTTTACCATAAAGAAGCCAATCTATCCGATGCAGAACGGGCTTTGCTGACGAAATATTTTGAGGAAATATTAAAATTAAAATCGTATTAAAAAGATTTAACCCAATAAAAATTCCCCGCAGGTTCATCATCTGCGGGGAATTGTATTTTTAAAAGAATAATTAAATATTCTTCAGGTATCCTTCAAAAAATACCTTCTGAGAATCAAAGGCCAGGTCTTCCAGCTGAAGGCTCTGTAAAGGAATCCAGATGGCTTCCGATATCTCAGAAAGCTCCAGGTTCACCTCAAACTTTTCAGGAACGTCATATTCATAAAAAAGATCGATCGTATGGTAATCAATTTCTTTATACTGATAGACATTCGGAAGGCTGGTCAGGTATTTTAAATTTGAAATATCCACATCAAGCTGCAACTCTTCGAAAAGTTCCCTTTTACAGGTTTTTTCAGCACTTTCCCCGGGATCTACAAAACCTCCGGCGAGATCCAGCTTCCCTTTTTTCGGGTCTCTGTTTCTCCGGGTCAGGTAAATTTCATCTTCATGGCGGATCACCACGGCTACTGCACCGGCCACATTGTTGTACAGTGTGAAATTACAGTTGGGGCAGCTCCATTTTTTCTCGCCGTCCCAATTGAGGGATTCTTTACCGCAGCTTGGGCAGTATTTCAATACTTTCATTGCGCAATTTTAGCGTTTCTCGGATGATACGTGAGGATCACATCACGAAGTTCCTCCGTCTTCAGGTGGGTATACACCTGGGTTGTGGTAATGCTGGAATGGCCCAGCATTTCCTGTATAAAACGGAGGTCGGCACCGTTCTGAAGCAAATGGGTAGCAAAAGAATGCCGGAAGGTATGCGGCGAAATTTTCTTGCTTACACCGGCCTTATCGGTCAGTTCTTTTATAATTAAAAATACGATTACCCTGGACATCGACGTTCCGCGGCTGTTCAGGAATAAGGTGTCTTCGTGCTTCCGGTTGACTTTGCTTTTAGAGCGGACATCCGTAATATAGTCTTTTACCAATTCTGCCGTATAATCGGCCAGAGGAACGAAACGTATTTTGTTTCCCTTTCCGCTTACCTTAATGTACTGCTCTTTAAAATTGATATTGGATATTTTCAGGTCGATCAGTTCCGAAACCCGTAATCCACAGCCATACAGCACCTCGATGATGCATTGGTTCCTCTTTCCGAGATCCGTATTGATCTCGATGGCACCGATAATTTTATTGATATCGGTAAGGCTTAATGTATCAGGCAGATAAAGGCCGAGTTTAGGGCCTTCCAATAGAGAGGCCGGATTATCTTCCCGGCATTCGTCCTCCAGTAAAAATTTAAAGAATGATTTAATGGAAGAGATCCATCTTGCCTGTGACCTTTCACTGAACTTCTGTTTGGAAAGGTTGAAGATGTATTCCTGCAGATTTTCATAATCGATGGAATCCGGACCGATATTTTCCAGATCTTCTTCTGCGTATTCTTTTAGTTTTTTAATGTCTCGAATATAAGCATCGAGTGTGTTTTCTGAAAAGTTTCTTTCAAAACGTAGGAAGATTTCAAAATCCTTAATTTTTTCATCCCAAGTCATTGTTGTGTTATTTTTTTAGTTCATAGTCCGAAATCTGTTCTATTTCAATTTGATGGTTTCTTAAAAATGATATCCCGTCGTCGTCCGAATACTCGTTGATGTAGACAAGCCGGGCAATTCCTGCCTGCAGGATCAGCTTGCTGCATTCTTTGCACGGAGAAAGCGTTAAATATAGAGTGGCGCCCTGGGCCGACTGTGTGGAAGCGGCTAACTTTAAAATCGCGTTTGCTTCGGCGTGCAGCACATACCAGTGGGTCCTTCCTTCACTGTCCTCACAGCAGTTTTCAAATCCTGAAGGAGTACCATTATAACCATCTGAAATAATCATCCTATCTTTTAC
>JAKOOG010000018.1 GCA_022701545.1 Weeksellaceae bacterium
TAGGAGACCTTATAATCCGTATTGTTTTTGATGTATTTGGGAAGCTGGGTTTTAAGCCAGATATTAAGCCCGAAGTTTGCCAGTAAAATAATGATTAACAGAATTCCGAGGCTGATAAATAATTTTCTGACCCATTTTTTCATAATTTGTGATCTGGTTTAATCTGAGATCGTTAATTGGTTATATTCAATTCAATTACATAGCCTTCATGTCCCCTTACATTAATAAACTGCCCTCCCTCGAATGCCAGGTATTGTCCTTTGATCCCCGTCAGCCTCCCGGTAAATTCCGGTTTCTTATCAAGCGTAAAGGAGGTTACTTTTTCCGGTTTGTTATAAGGATAATCGAATTTCCAGAGATTTTCGCCTTCGCTGTAAAACTTTTGGAAGTCTTCAGGAAAATATTCTTTTATTTTCTGCTGAAAATCCAGAAGGTCTATTTCATCTTCAAAATCGTCCTGAAGCATTTTTTTCCAGCTGGTTTTATCAGCGACATGCTGTTTTAAGGCAACTTCTATCATTCCCGCTTCATACCGGTTTTCAGTTCTCGCGATCGGCAGGGCAAAAGTAGCTCCCTGATCGATCCATCGGGTCGGGATCTGCGTATTTCTTGTCACCCCCACTTTCACTTCTCCCGTATACGCCAGATAAACGGTATGAGGCTGTAACTGAATTTGTTTTTCTACATCCAAATCCCGTTCCGCAATTCCGAGATGGGCCGTTGAAAGTTCCGGACGGATAATGGTATCGCTGGCATAAGGGCTTTCGAAGAAACAGCTCTTACAGAAACCCATCCTGTAGATGGTTTTGTCTTCCTGGCAGTGTACGCACTGATATCCGGTGTGTTTGATGGTAAGTTCTTTCCCGAAAAGTTCGTTCATGTGGATCAGGTCACCCGAAAGATTGAGATAATATTGAATCGGCTCGTCGTGGAAGCTCGTCATCTTTAAAATTTGCCCTTGAAACTGCATATTAATTTTATATTACTTTTTTAAGTAAATTTAATGATTATATTTTTCACGAAGTAAATTTATATTTTTGTAGCACGAAAAACATACGGATGAATTATCTTGTCACCGGCGGAAGCGGTTTTATTGGTTCCCACTTAACTGAACAATTATTGAAAAAAGGACATTCTGTCATAAACGTTGACAATTTTGACGATTTCTATAATTATCAGGTAAAAATTCAAAATACTTTAGAGGCTATCCAATATTTTTCGGATTTTGACTACTCGGATAAGGAAAGAGATATTAATCAATTAATTTCTATATCCCAATCAGCACATTACCGTCTTTATTACCGGGATATCCGCGATAAGAACGGTTTAACGGAAATTTTTAAAAATAATCAGATTGATGCAGTCATCCATCTTGCTGCGCTTGCCGGCGTACGCCCTTCTATTGAAAGACCTCTGGATTATGAAGAAGTGAATATAAAAGGAACCATGAACCTTTGGGAACTGTGCCGTGATTTTAATGTTACAAAATTTATCTGTGCTTCTTCGTCAAGTGTTTACGGAAACAATGAAAAAGTTCCTTTTGCAGAGACCGATAACGTAGATCATCCGATTTCCCCTTATGCCGCCACTAAGAGATGCGGGGAAATTTTAGGCCATGTTTATCATAACCTCTATCAAATTGATATGATCCAGCTGAGGTTTTTCACGGTATACGGCCCCCGGCAAAGGCCTGACCTGGCCATTCATAAATTTATAAGATTAATCTCGGAAAATCAGGAAATCCCTTTTTATGGGAACGGCACCACAGCAAGAGATTATACTTACATTGATGATATTATCGACGGCATCCTGAAATCCATCCGTTATCTGGAAAACAATTCCGGAATTTATGAGATCATCAATCTTGGGGAAAGCGAAGTGGTTAACCTGAACGAAATGCTCGCCACCATAGAAGGCGTACTCGGAAAATCTGCCATCCGGAAAAATCTGCCAATGCAGCCCGGAGATGTCCTGAAAACCAATGCCGATATCACAAAAGCACGGACATTAATCGGCTATAAACCTGACACAAACTTCCAAAATGGCATAAAAAAATTTGTGGAATGGTTTTTGAGAAAATGACCTCAAGTACGCCGTAGAAGGCCTGCAAAGACTTCTGCTCCTTACAGTGAACAAAAATTAATAAAAAGAATTGAAAATCAGGTGTAAAAAAGCATATCATATAAGCTATTTTTATACTTTTGCAAAAAAATTAGAAAATTATGTACTGGACATTAGAATTAGCTTCCTACTTAAGTGACGCACCTTGGCCAATGACTAAAGCAGAACTTATCGACTATGCCATCAGAACCGGTGCTCCTATGGAAGTAGTGGAAAATCTTCAGGCTATCGAAGATGAAGGAGAAATTTATGATGCGATTGATGAAATCTGGAGCGACTACCCTACGGACGAAGATTATCTTTGGAACGAAGACGAATATTAATTAAAAGCAATAAGCTTTAGGCGATGCTTAGAGCTTTTTTGCCCTTTTATATATCATTTTTACACGTTAAGTGTTATTTAAACGCTTAAAGGATATTCTTTTAAGCATAAAGCAAAAAATTTATGAGTTTTTTAAACAAAGTTCTAAAAGGGTTTTTGGGAGACAAAAAAGCGCAGGACCTAAAAGAAGTAAAAAAAGTTGTAACAAAAATCAAAGCTGTTGAACCGGCGATCCAGCAATTGTCTGATGACGGTTTAAGAGAAAAAACTGCTGAGTTTAAAGAAAATATTAAATCTGCAACCAGCAAGATCACAGCGCAGATAGAACAAATCCAGGAACAGATCAAGAATTCGAAAAATGTGGACGAAAAAGAAGCCCTTTTCTCGAAGATCGAAACCCTGAAAAAAGAATCATACGAAATTGAAGAAAAAGTTTTGGGCCAGATCCTTCCTGAAGTTTTCGCTTTGGTGAAAGAAACCGCAAGAAGATGGGCACAGAACGGAGAAATCCGGATAACGGCTTCCGATTGGGACAGGCAATTGGCAGCTGCAGGAAAAGATTTCGTAGAAATTCAGGGAGATCAGGCAGTCTGGAAAAACTCATGGGATGCTGCCGGAACACCCGTAAACTGGGACATGGTGCATTATGATGTACAGTTTATCGGAGGGGTTATCCTGCACAGCGGTAAAATTGCCGAAATGGCAACCGGTGAAGGAAAAACCCTGGTGGGTACGCTTCCGATTTTCTTAAATGCTCTTCCGGGAAGAGGGGTTCACGTAGTAACGGTGAACGATTATCTTGCCAAAAGGGACTCCGCATGGATGGGGCCATTGTACCAATTCCACGGAATGTCGATCGACTGTATCGACAACCATCAGCCGAACTCAGACGGGAGAAGAAGAGCATACAATTCAGATATTACTTACGGGACAAATAACGAATTCGGCTTTGATTACCTGAGAGACAACATGGTAACTTCCCCATCCGAACTGGTACAGCGAGAGCTGAATTTTGCCATCGTCGATGAGGTGGATTCCGTACTCGTGGATGATGCAAGAACACCGTTGATCATTTCAGGACCGGTTCCTCAGGGAGACCGGCAGGAATTTGACGTTTTGAAACCTTCGATCGACCGGATTGTTGAAGTTCAGAAAAAGACCGTTTCTGCCCTGTTCAATGAAGCGAAAAAATTAATTGCTGCAGGAAAAAACAAGGAAGGAGGATTCAAATTGCTTCAGGCGTACAGAGGTCTGCCTAAAAACAGACAATTAATTAAATTTTTATCGGAAAGCGGAAACCGTGCATTGCTTCAGAAAACAGAAGCGCAGTACATGCAGGACAACAACCGCGATATGCCGATCGTAGATAAAGATCTTTACTTCGTTATTGAAGAAAAGAACAACCAGGTAGACCTTACCGACAAAGGGGTAGAGTATATGTCGCAAGGTAACTCCGACCAGAATTTCTTTGTCCTTCCGGATATCGGAACCGAAATTGCCGAACTGGAAGCCAAAAACCTTTCGAAAGAAGAAGAGTTTGAGGCCAAAGAAAAGCTTTTCTCAGAATTTGCAGAAAAATCCGAAAGGGTTCACACGATGAGCCAGTTGCTTAAAGCGTATACCCTGTTCGAAAAAGACGATGAGTACGTAGTGATTGACGGTGAGGTAAAAATCGTTGATGAGCAGACCGGACGTATCATGGAAGGAAGACGTTATTCAGACGGTCTTCACCAGGCGATTGAAGCAAAAGAAAATGTAAAGATCGAAGCGGCAACCCAGACGTTTGCTACCGTTACCCTTCAGAATTATTTCCGTATGTACAACAAACTTGCGGGGATGACGGGTACGGCTGAGACGGAAGCAGGTGAGCTTTGGGAAATCTATAAACTGGACGTTGTGGTAATTCCTACCAACCGTCCGATTTTAAGAAATGACAAACAGGATCTGGTTTTCAAAACCAACCGTGAAAAATACAATGCCGTTATCGAGGAAATTGAGAAATTAACGGCAGCCAGAAGGCCGGTGCTTGTCGGAACGACTTCGGTTGAAATTTCCCAGTTGTTATCCAAGGCACTTCAGCTGAGAAAAATCCAGCACCAGGTTCTTAATGCGAAGCTTCACAAGAAAGAAGCGGAAATTGTAGCCGGTGCAGGACAGCCGGGTGTGGTAACCATTGCCACCAACATGGCGGGACGTGGTACCGATATCAAGCTTTCCAAAGAAGTAAAAGAAGCCGGCGGTTTAGCCATCATCGGTACGGAACGACATGATTCAAGACGTGTGGACAGACAGCTGAGAGGTAGAGCGGGACGTCAGGGAGATCCGGGAAGTTCCCAGTTCTATGTATCTCTGGAAGATAACCTGATGCGTTTGTTCGGGTCTGAAAGAATTGCCAAGATGATGGACCGGATGGGCCATAAGGAAGGGGAAGTGATTCAGCATTCCATGATCAGCAAGTCGATCGAGAGAGCTCAGAAAAAAGTAGAGGAAAATAACTTCGGAACCAGAAAAAGGCTTCTTGAATACGATGACGTGATGAACAAACAGCGTGATGTCATCTACAAGAGAAGAAAGAATGCCTTATTCGGAGATCACCTGAAGTACGATATTACGAACATGATCTTCGACGTTTCCAATTCCATCGTAGCGAAAGGAAAGGCCAACGGAAATTACAAAGATTTTGAATTTGAAGTGATTAAGCATTTCACCATGGGCTCTCCTGTTTCGGAAAGCGATTTCGGAAACAAAAACGTTCAGGACCTTACAAATATCCTTTTCAAAGCCGCTCAGGAAGATTACCAGATGAAGCTGAACCTGCTGAAGGAGAAATCATTCCCGATTATTGAAAATGTATACCAAAACCAGGGATCCATGTTCAGAATGATCCAGGTTCCTTTCACAGACGGACATAAGACCATGACCATCGTTACCGATCTTAAGGAAGCTTATGAAACCCAATGCGACAGTCTGATCAATGATTTTGAAAAGAACATTACCTTGTCGATTATCGACGAAAACTGGAAGCTTCACCTTCGTGAAATGGATGACCTGAGAAGATCTTCCCAGGGTGCAGTGTATGAGCAGAAGGATCCGTTGGTGATTTACAAGCAGGAATCTTTCCATTTGTTCAGTGAAATGATCGATAAATTAAACAAAGAAATTATTTCATTCTTGTACAAAGGAGAAATTCCGGCATAAGAAAGAATAATTTTTAATATACAAAAACCGCTTCAGGATGTCCTGAGGCGGTTTTTGTATTGGCAGCATATTAAATCTATGATAAATATCAATCCATTAATTTATTTAGAATAATTAAAAACAATATATTTGCAAAAAATTTAAGCTTC
>JAKOOG010000021.1 GCA_022701545.1 Weeksellaceae bacterium
CTATGGTCCTGATGAAAAATGACAATAATGTATTGCCTTTGAAGAAATCAGGAACTGTGGCTGTAATCGGACCATTGGTCAACAATTCGATGAATATGGCCGGAACCTGGAGCGTAGCTACCAAACACGCCATTTCCGTAAACCTGATGCAGGGCCTTCAGGCCAGCTATGGCAAAGACGTGAAATTCCTTTCGGCAAAAGGAGCCAACATCGACTATGATGCGAAACTGGAAGACATCTACGCAGCGCACGGCAAAAAAACTGACCGTGACAACCGTTCCAAAGAAGCTCTGCTAAAAGAAGCGGTAGATGTTGCCAGCAAAGCCGATGTCATTGTGCTGGCGATCGGGGAATCGGCCGAAATGAGCGGAGAATCCTCTTCCAGAACCGAAATCACCATTCCGCAGTCACAGGTAGACCTGCTGAACGAATTGAAAAAGACCGGAAAACCGATTGCCATGGTATTGTTCACCGGACGTCCCCTGGCTTTGACCAATGTAAAAGATACGCCGGATGCCATCCTGAATGCCTGGTTCCCGGGATCTGAAGCGGGAAGCGCTATTGCTGACGTTCTTTTCGGAAAAGTAAACCCTTCCGGAAAACTGCCGATGACTTTCCCAAGAAGCTTAGGGCAGGTGCCGATCTATTACAACGCCAAGAATACCGGCCGTCCTCTGGATCAGAAGCTGGTTGACAAATGCGAATACCAGAGATTCCGTTCCAACTATATGGATGAGTGCAACACCCCGTTGTATCCGTTCGGATACGGATTGAGCTATACGAAATTCAACTATTCCGATATTACCGTTTCCAATGCCAACCCGAAAGGAAACCAGACGGTGCAGGCTTCAGTAACCATCACCAACTCCGGAAACTATGATGGGGCAGAAGTGGTTCAGCTCTACATCAGAGATATGGTGGGAAGCATCACCAGACCGGTAAAAGAACTGAAAGGCTTCCAGAAAGTCATGCTGAAGAAAGGCGAATCCAAAAAAGTGACCTTCGACATTACGCCGGAAAACCTGAAGTTCTACAACGGAGACCTTAAATACGATTGGGAACCGGGAGAATTCGACATCATGATCGGGACCAACTCCTCAGACGTACAACATTCAAAAATCAACTGGACCAGATAAATTCCAAAGAAGCCGCTCAATTGAAGCGGCTTTTTTATTGCCAATCTGCAGGTTACACATCATGGTTTTCTTATCCCAAACCATTTTCTAAAGCCCTGAAAAGACACTCGGCAGCAGAATTGGATGAAGTCCGATGTCTAAAATTACGTGAATTCAATAATATATATATCGTTTTCAGCAGTTTAAGAAAGTAAAGGGAAAAAGAGAAATTTTATAAGATTTTTAACCAGATGTCCGTATTTTGTCACAGGAAGATCCACTTAGAATATATTTGAACACCCAATTCTAAAACTCTCAAACCCTGAAGCCCTCATATGCTCCAACCCTGAAAATTTCCAATATCCGCACTTTTTTTCAGGAGCTTCATCCGGCTCTCCGCTACTACTCCTCGCGCCGGCGCTCTCCGATACGCTCCATCGCCAGACCCTTTCGCTCTCCGGCCCTCCAACCCGCTGTGGGGTAACCGCTGCGATCCGGGCTAGAGGTTTTGTCACTCTCTTATCAATTTGTCATAAGGAAGATCCTTTATTGTTCTTTATAAACACCTACATCTCCGGTTGCTGACGAAACCATTTTTAATTTTCACTGAAAAACCGTATTTTTGCATACCTAAAGTAAAAGAAAGAATGAATTCCTACAAAAATCCATTGGAAGAGCGCTACTCCAGTGAAGAAATGTTATTTAACTTCTCACACAACAATAAATTCCGTACCTGGAGAAAACTTTGGATCGCGCTGGCTGAAATCGAAAAAGATTTAGGCCTGGACATCACCGACGAGCAGATTGCAGAGCTGAAAGCCAATGCCGAAAATATCGATTACGATAAAGCGGCAGAATACGAGAAGAAATTCCGTCATGATGTGATGGCGCACGTGCATACCTATGGAGATGTGGCTCCTTCAGCCAAAGGAATCATTCATTTGGGGGCAACTTCCGCTTTTGTAGGCGATAACACAGACCTGATCCAGATCCGCGACGGGCTTTTAATCTTAAAGAAAAAGCTGGTTAACGTAATGAAAAACCTGGCAGATTTTGCCATCGAATACAAGGATCTTCCGACGTTAGGATTCACCCACTTCCAGCCGGCACAGCTAACCACTGTTGGAAAAAGAGCTACGCTTTGGTTACAGAGTTTAGTTCTTGATATCGAAGAGCTGGATTTCTTCCTGGAAACCCTAAGGTTCAGAGGCGTAAAAGGAACTACCGGAACGGCTGCCAGCTTCCTTGAGCTGTTCAACGGAGATTATTCCAAAGTTAAACACCTGGATAAGGAATTGTCGAAGAGATTCGGTTTTGAAAAAGTATTCGGCGTTTCCGGACAGACGTATGACCGTAAGATCGATGCGAAAGTCGTTGCTTTATTAGGAAACATCGCCCAATCTGCTCATAAATTCACCAACGATTTACGTCTGCTTCAGAATCTGAAAGAAATTGAAGAGCCCTTCGAGAAAAACCAGATTGGTTCATCGGCTATGGCTTACAAACGTAACCCGATGAGAAGCGAAAGAATCGGAGCCCTGGCCAAATATGTCATGTCTTTGACAACAAGTTCTGCCATGGTGGCTTCAACCCAGTGGTTTGAAAGAACATTGGACGACTCTGCCAACAAGCGATTGACGATTCCACAGGCTTTTTTAGCCGTAGATGCCATCCTGTTGATCTGGAACAACATCATGAACGGAATTGTAGTCTATCCGAACAGGATCAACAAGCACATCATGGAAGAACTTCCTTTCATGGCGACGGAATACATCATTATGGAAGAAGTGAAAGCCGGCGGCGACCGTCAGGAAATCCACGAAGTCATCAGGGTTCATTCCATGGAAGCCTCCAAGCAGGTAAAAGTGGAAGGAAAAGAAAACGATCTGATCGAAAGAATCCTGAACGACGATTCATTGAAGCTGGATAAGTCGAAACTGAAAGAAGTACTGGATCCTAAAAACTTCATCGGTTTTGCCCCGATTCAGACGGAAGAATTCATCAAAAACGAAGTACAGCCGATCATCGATCAGAACAAAGACCTGATCGGGCTCGAAGCTGACCTTAAAGTATAACACCATATGCAGTCCTTTTGGGCTGCATATTTACTTTCACAAAGTTTAAAGTTTAATGATTATCCGCCCAGTGCATGAAGCAATTATTCGGAGTCCTTTTATTGATACCCGCGCTTTCTTTTTCACAGCAGAAAGAGCAGCTGAAGTATTTTAAAACCAAAGATTCTTTGGTCGGTATTAAAAATTCAGACGGTAGAATCATTATTCCGGCCCAGTTCAACATTTTTTCTTATCTGAAAGATGGGGAGCCCGCAGAAGGGGAAACCATTTATTTTGACGGACCGAAAAAAAATGAACGACCGGAAAAAAATGCATGGGGATATGTGTATGACCGGAAAGGTAATTTCCTGTACAGGCCCTTTGCGTATGATAACGGAGCCGATTATTTCTCTGAAGGCGTACGAAGGTTTGTACAAAATGGGAAGGTAGGCTTTGTCGACAGAAGCGGGAAGGTTGTGATTGAAGCCAGGCACGATTTTGCGTCACCTTTTCATTATGGCTATGCAGCTTATTGCGACGGCTGCGACTGGGAAAAAACGGAGAAGGAACATAAAGCCATCGTAGGCGGGACTTGGGGCGTCATGGATTCTAAAGGTTACGTCATTAAGCCTGTCGCAAAATCAAAAAGCACAGTTGAAGTGGAGGGAAAATATTATCCGTATCCGTTTTCCTATACTCAAAAAGAAAAAGAAGTTCTTCAGTTCTTTGAAAAGCAGAATAAAAAGCTTTCGGACATCTACTACGTCAATCATTACGAGAGATTATCGGAGGAAAATAAAAAATTGTATTTCGAAATCGTTGAACGTCCGAAAGATCATTTTCCGTTTTATCAGGTGAATGCTTATGATTACCGGAAAGCAGAAGCCGGATGGTCCGGATTGGAATTTCTGGTTTCAGAAGACGGCCGGAAAGTTTTCGCCCTCGAATTTGATGATGAAAAAATTCCTTTTGAAAAATGGCTTAAAGAACAATGGAAGCAGGCTGATGAATTTCAGAAAGAACATCCGGATGCCCCGAATAAATTAAGTGATTTGTAAAATATCAAATTTTCCAGAAATTTTCCAGAAAATTGAAACTGATTCATTATCTGGAGTTTATAAGCAAGCAGAAATAAATTAATTAAAAGAGACGTGTTTATCCATTTCATACAATATAATTTATGTAGAAATAGTGAGATGATGGATAGAGAGATAGCATTCCTCCGGAATGCGGATTGTTATAGGCAATATGAGCTACACAGATATGATTCCTCCGGAATCATGCATGTTGCGAAATGAAGATAATTGAATATGTGTCTAAAATATTTTGAATAGCCGGAATATTTTAATATATACATTATTCATTCCGTTGGAATGAAATCTGTGTAGCAAGATGGTGAATAGTATATCTGCATTCCGTAGGAATGTTATCTTTGTATGACGATGAAAATGAATTACTATGCCCAATACCTATATACAGATTTACATTCAGGTTGTTTTTGCTACAAAAGGCCGTGACATTAAGATAAGATCCAATGTCCGTAATGAAATAGAAAAATATATCTGCGGAATATTTGAAAATAAAAAACAGAAAGTAATGGCCATTTATGCCAATCCGGATCACATCCATATTTTTTTTAGCTATAAAAATTTGCAGATCAAAATTCCGGAATTGGTTAAAACCGTGAAAATAGAATCAACAAATTTTATCAATGAAAAGAAATTATGTTTCGGGAAATTTTCATGGCAGGAAGGTTACGGTGCTTTTTCTTATGCTAAAAGCCAGAAAGATAAAGTGGTAAATTATATTTTAAACCAGGAAAAGCACCATTCGAAGAAAAGCTTTAGAGAAGAATATCTGGAAATGCTGGAAGCTTTTGAAATTGAATTTAAAAATGAATATCTCTTTGAATTTTATGATGGAGGGATATAGCATTCCTCCGGAATGCGGATTATTGTAAGTGGATTAGATAAACAGATATGATTCCTCTTGAATCATTCATGTTACAAATAAAGATAATTAAAATATGCGTCTAAAATGTTCTGAACACCCGAATATTTAGAACAGACCTAATTCATTCCATAAGAATGAAATCGGTGTAGAAATATGGCATCAGATAGGCCATGCATTCCGGAGGAATGCTATCTTTGTAGTCACAAAAATGGCAAATGCCGGACAATATTGAAATAAAAAATAAATCTAAATAAAAACTGACATCTAATGTCTCAAAACAAAAGAATTTTCGTAGAAAAAAGAGGAATTTTCGATGTAGAAAGTCCAAAAATTTTTGATGAAGTCAAAGCGGTGGTTACATCGATCCAAAGCGTAAAAGTGTACAATGTTTACGATATTTTTGGATTAAACGACGGTGAATTTGAGAAAGTGGTAAACAGCACTTTCGTTGACCCTGTTACTGATATTTTAATCGAAGAAAATCCTGCAGAAGGAGTTTATTTCGCATTAGAATTTTTA
>JAKOOG010000032.1 GCA_022701545.1 Weeksellaceae bacterium
TGGGTATGGATGCGCAGCAGGCTGCTGAGGTAATTGGGCGAAATGTTCAGCTGTTCGGCGATGGCGGTTACGGAAGGAATCCCTTTTTCCAGAAGGTTTCCGCTTTCAAAATAATCGGAAAGAACTTCCTCAAATTTATCAAGCAGCTCATGACCGGATTTTTTCCGGGTGAGGAACTGGCGTTCATAAAAACGTTCAGAATAAATCAGGAACAGTTCCAGCTGAGCGACAATCAGTTCCTGGGTAAATTTATCGATGTTGTTCCGGTATTCCTTTTCAATATTTTTAAACAGGCCGACAATAATGTTCTCTTCTTTTTCCGACAGGAACAGGGCTTCGTTGATCCGGTAGCTGAAAAATTCATAGGATTTCATTTTTTTGATCAGAGAAGATCCCCAAAGAAAATCGGGATGGATTAAAAGCAAATATCCCGTCGGTTCTACTTCCACGTCTGGTTTCATTTCAATCCGCAGAAACTGGAGCGGGGAAACGAAGCACAATACGCCGGAATCGAAATCATATTCCTGCTGACCGTAACTGAACCGGGCATTCACATTCCTTTTCAGCCCGATGGAGTAGTAGTTCTGAATCCATTTCATTTCATCATCATTCACCGGATACTGTACTTTGCTGTAATCGATCAGGCTGATCAGCGGATGTTCCGGCTTCGGCAGGCCACAGAATGTATGAAAATCAGATATGGAATTAAAACGGAAAGTTTCTTTCATAAAAGCTAAGTTATTAAATTAAATAAATCCGATGTACGAAGTTGAAGAATTAAGAAAATGAAAACCTGAATTGTTAAATTTCTATTGTTTGAAGAATGTAAAACAACGCTAAACATAATATAAAAAAGGCCGGAAGAAATTCCGGCCCTAAGTAGATTAGTCCTCTTTTTCATTCTTTGACGATATTATGCTTATCGCAATAGCCGTCACTGCAGCAGCTGCAGCTATTTTCAATAGGAAGTTCTTTTTATTGTACTTCCACTCGGCTCCCCATCCGCGTTCGGCGAAAATATTGGGTACATGACCGTTTTTTAAGTCATCAATAATTCCTTCAACTGCGCCTATGCGGTCTGCCAGCACCAGCGGAAGCCAATGACCATAGCTGGATTCACTGTAACGGAAGGCCATTTTTCGGATGGCTCCGTTCACCCCTTCCGGTGGCGAGGCAGTACCAAAAGCAGCGGTTAGATTCGGCCGCTCTACGGACTTTAGAATTTCAACCTTTTCAGGCTGCTGTTCCGGCCGTTCCCATGCATAACCTTTATGTTCTTCATTGGTCCGTTTCTTCATAGGATAGACAGGATCATTTTCAGGATCTGCATCGATTCCCCAACCTTTGATATGCGTATAATCTGCCTGTTCGCTTTTTTTAAAGTCGGACGGCTTTGTTTCGTCTGTAAGCATGTTGTAATATTTTTTAGTTAAAAACTTGTTATGCGGTCGGCGGAATAAGTACGGTTTTGATACAGCCGTCCAGCTTGCGTGAAAATATATGATAGGCATCGGCTACCTCTTCCAGGGGAATCCGGTGGGTGATGATCTGTTTCGGATCAAGGATACCGTTTTTTACATGCTCAATCAGCTTGGGTAAATGGCGTTTCACGGATGCCTGGTTGGCCCGGATCGTAATCCCTTTATTCACCACATTTCCAATCGGTACCAAAGCGTCTGTAGGACCATAAACTCCTACAACGGAAACAATCCCGCCCTTCTTCACGGAATTGATGGCCCAGTGAAGCGCTGTGGTAGAGCCACCCTGCAAAAGGAGCTTAGTCCCCAGAATCGTATTCGTGAGATTTCCTTTCGCCTCGCAGCCTACGGCATCGATGCAGACATCTGCTCCCAGAGAATCGGTTTGTGTTTTAATAAAAACCACGGGATCGCCGATGCTGTTAAAATTATAAGCCTCACACTGTGCATATTTGGCGACAAAATCGAGCCTGTATTCCAATTCGTCGATGACAATAACCCGTCCTGCACCAAAAAGCCATGCCGATTTTGCCGCCATAATACCGATGGGTCCGGCGCCGAAAACTACTACCGTATCACCGGTCTGAATGCCCGCCATTTCTGCAGCCTGATAGCCAGTCGGTACTACATCGGTAAGCAGCACGGCATCGTCGGGATCCATCCAGTCCGGAATCAAGGTTGGACCTACATCTGCATAAGGCACTCGGGCATATTCTGCCTGTCCGCCCTGATAACCGCCGGCCGTGTGGGAGTATCCAAAAATGCCTCCGACAGCAGTTGCCATTGGATTGGACTCATGGCAATTGCCGTAAAGTTCCTGTTTACAAAAAGCACATTTCCCACAGGCAATATTAAAAGGTACCATGACTTTATCGCCCACCTTCAGTTTTTGTACAGAGGAACCGATTTCAACCACTTCCCCAATAAATTCATGGCCAAAGGTTGTACCGACACGGGTATCGGGAACGAGGCCATGATAAAGATGCAGATCCGAGCCGCAAATGCAGGATCTTAAAACCCGCACGATGGCATCTTCCGGATGTTCTATCTGCGGCTCAGGCATATTGCGGTCTGCACGCACGCGAAAAGATCCGCGAAAATTCATTGCTAACATATATTTATATTTTGTTGGTGATGAAATACATGCATCAAAAGAGAGACCGCCAGGGGTCTAATTTTAATATACATTTTTTAAAAGGGGCTGATTCCTAATAATATATGTAGAGCTTGATATTGGTTTCTCAGTTGACATCACTTCATTTGCTTTCATTTAAGGGTTCTATTTTTACAATCTTTTAATGGGAGATTGGGAGATATTTCTTGACAATAGATTGTTTTGTTGAGTACAAAAATGGCAATAAAAATTGCCTCGGCCCATCTACCGAATCGTGTATGATAATTGGCTTTGGGCAAAATATATAATATTTTTTGGCTGAGGCTTCATTTAGTCGCCATCATTACATCGGGCTAAAGTCCGCTATTGATGGATTACCAAATGATTTCAACATCAATGAGTTGATTTTGTTTCTCAGATTAAAATGATTTTGTTTTTAGCCTAATACAAAAAAATATTTTGGCATTCAAGAATTTTAACCAAAGGTACTTCCAGCATCCTTCTCATAGCCTTTTAATAAAGTTTCTACTTCAGTTACTCGTTATCTTACCAAAACGATTTTACCGCTATGCGTCCCGTTTTCCAGCAACCGGTGTGCTTCGGAAGCTTCTGAAAAAGGAAAGGTCCGGAATATCACAGGTTTGAATTGTTTCGATTCGATCAGCGGCCAGACATGTTTCTGAACTTCTTGTGCCAGTTGTTTTTTGAATTCATGTTCTCTGCCCCGGAGTGTGCTTCCTGTGATCGTCAACCGTTTTGTCATTACCTTCTTGATGTCGAGACGGGTCGGGCTTCCGTCCACTGCATTGATGTGGACCAGTCTTCCGTCAGGTTTTAAGATATTGATGTTTTTGGCTAAATAGTCGCCGCCAATCATATCCAGAATCACATCCACCCCTTCGTTCTGCAGTTCGTCTTCAAAATTCTGAGTTTTATAATTAATGTATGAATCTGCTCCAAGACCGAGACAGGTTTTGCCCTTTTCTTCGGAACCCACGGTGACAATTACTTTTGAGCCCATAGCATGGGCAATCTGAATTCCGGTAATGCCGATGCCGCTGTTTCCGCCGTGAAGCAAAAGGGTTTCTCCGGGCTGAAGATTTCCCCTTTGGAAAATATTGGACCAGACGGTAAAAACCGTTTCTGGTAAACTTGCCGCTTCCGCAAAACTGAGACCGTCAGGAACCGGAAGGCACTGACCTTCACGAACGCTGACCAATTCCGCATAACCGCCACCTTCCAGAAGAGCGCAGACTAGATCACCGGTTTTAAAATCAGTTACATCCGGTCCGCATTGAACCACCGTTCCGGCGACTTCCAACCCTAAAATATCGTCGGGAACACCAGCCGGAGCCGGATAATTTCCCTCCCGCTGGAAAACATCCAGACGGTTAAGCCCTGCCGCCTTTACTTCTATCAGTACCTGGTCGCCTGATATTTCGGGCGTCGGATATTCTTTCAATGCCATAACCTCCGGTCCTCCGGGTTTTGTAATCACTATTGCTTTCATTTTATACGAAGTTTTATTTTAAACATTTTTCCGGGTCAGTTTGCGAATGGCCGATCGGTCCAATCTTTTTACCGGAAATGACTTTGCTTAGACTTCATAATTTGTGCCGATAATCGTGTGAATGATAAATTATGAAGAAGCTGTCTGAATTAAATCAAACAAGGTATTCCCTTTTAGTTATTTAAAATAATTCAGACAGCTTTAGATTTAGGTTACAGGTTCTCTGTTTTGTTTAAAAAATATTAAAGGGCAGTCGATTCCGTCAGATCTTTCCAGTTCTCAGCATCCTTCTTCATCATGCCTATTTTATTGTTTAAAAACTCGTTGGTTTCAATACCCAGCAGGAAATGAACCGGCGGATTCTCTTCTTTGCTTAAGGCGATCAATGCATCGGCGGCTTTTACAGGATCATTCGGCTGGTTTCCGTTGATTTCATTCAGATGGGCCTGTTCCGAATTTCTGGCCGATTCATAGGCTTCAATTGTGTGAGCCGGGGTTTTTGCCGATTCCTGGGTTAAAAAATCCGTACGGAAATAGCCTGGATAAACGACCGTAGCATGAATTCCGAAGGTTTTTGCTTCTTCTGCCAGGGCTTCCGTAAATCCGGCCACGGCAAATTTGGTTGAACAATAAATGCCCCAGCCCGGAAAATTTCCTGCATAACCGCCAATGGATGAAATGTTGAAAATGTTTCCCGATTGCTGTTCCCGCAGATACGGCATCGCATTTCGGATGACATTCAGGCTTCCGAAAACATTCACATCGAAATTCGCCCTGGCTTCCGCGTCGGTCAGTTCTTCAAGTGTTCCGATTTGGCCATAACCCGCATTATTTACAATGACGTCAACATTTCCAAAATGGTCAACGGTTTTCGCAACAGACCTTTTTACGTTGTCATTATCGGTAATATTCATGTCCAGCGGCAAAAAATTTTCCGAAGCTTCCCCGAAAGAAGAAACCAGCGATTCAACGGTACGGCTGGTGGCTGCTACCCGGAATCCTTCCGACAATAATTTTTTAACCAGTTCAAATCCCAATCCTTTAGAGGCTCCTGTAACGAACCATACTTTTTTTGTTTCCATTTCTAAATATTTGTTTTAATTGATGGGACAAAGGTCAGAAGATGCGCGAGGAGAAAAGTAGCCGGATCCGCGAAGGATGTATCCGGATCGTGAATCTTTTACAAAACAGGATCGTATTGCAGGTCGGTAATTGTCTGGTCCTGTAAACTAAGGTGGAATCCGAAATTGTGGTTATAGTAATCCTGAACCAGTAATTCGGTATGAATGATTTCCTGAGAGTCAATTTCTACCAGGACATCCCAGATATCAAGTCCGTTGAACCAGTCCGGATCTGTTTTTTCAGGTTTATAATCGGTCTCGGCAGTCTTATAAAATGCGGTGAGTTCTTTTTCCAGTTCCGAAAGCCATTCAAAATGATAGATCAGCTGAAGGATGATAAATTCGTCAGGCTGTACTTTTGAGAAGATATCGATGTCTCCGGTCTGCACATTTTTATTGAAGATCACCAGTCTCGTAATCCGTGTTGAAAAGGCAATCCGGTAAATGCCATCTTCCCGGATTACAGTAAAGTCATCAAAAGACAGTGGGATCTGTTTTTTCGGTTCCGATGCCTCTCTGAGATCACGGTATTGTTTTTCCCTGATGGTAATAGCAGCATTTCCTTTCCTGAGTTTCAGGATAAGTTTCAAGGCTTTTTCGTTTTCTTTTTTCCCGGCAGTGCTGATAACGGATTCCAGAATTTTTTCAGCTTTGTTGCGGTATCCCAAAAGGTGATAGCATTCGGCAAGGATGTAATTTTCTTCAAAAGACCTTTCCTTCCCATGCAGATTATAGATAAGGTCAAATAATTTATGGACCGTATGTACTGAAACTTTCGTTCTTTTAAATTCCAGGACTAATTTTATGAAGTAAGGAAGCAGTTCGCTCATTCTATTGGGATTTGAATAAAATGCAGGAATCTCTCTGCCTGAAATGCGAAGATTCCCTTTGAATATTTCTGTCAAATAATTAATATACAACTGTTATCGTGCCGTGGCCTATCGGTTTATCGCCCTCGAAAAAATCGAAATCCATTCCTTCATACAGGCTTCCGGTGAGTTTTTCCGGATGGAGCAGGGTAATTTCTGCAGTAACGGCGTCTCCGGGAAATACCAGATCGGTATCATCGAACTTCTGAATGGCAATGAACAGGTTTTCATCAAACGGGAATTTAATAATGGGCCTGTGGTCCGAAGATACGGGAGCGGTAAGGCCGCCTGCTTCAGTAGAATCATAGGTAAGCAGCGCGGTAAAATGAGATTTTGTTTTCATAGCATGGATTATAAATAAAATCTGCACAACATCTGTGCCTGTCCTGATGTTATAGGCAGGATACCGGATTGAGTACTTCGCTGTATACGGCTTTTGAAGGATCTTTGTAGATCAGGTGGCCATCGTTTTGAGGATCGGTAAGTTCACCGATTTTAATGTACAGCCTGTCGTGATCTATTTTCATGATTTTAGTTTCGGTCTGTTTACTGCCTTCAATTGTATAATCGTACAAAAGTTCCATTTCGTTATTCGAGATCAGCTTTCCGGATAATGTACCGGTGACACCGTCTTTTTCCCATGGCTGCCAGTTCATTTCGCCTTCCACTTTATTGCTGTGAATCGTCAGGTGTACGGAAGTCGTATCTTTGCTTTCAGCTTTAAAAAAACAGTAGTCGCCTTTCAATACAGGTATTGCTGCTTCAGTTTTTTGCTGGTCCGCCGTTTTTGCGGTTCCGGCAGCCTGTGGAACGGGCTTGTTTTCTTTGGTGCACGAGAATATGATAAGCATCATGCAAAGGAAGACTGACAGGAAAAAAGCTTTTTTCATAGAATCGGATTTTGATCAGATCAAATATGCTGAATTGTCTTTAAATAAAAAAGAGAAACCCGAAAGTTTCTCCTGAATTGTAATTTTACAGATCGTTTTACCACGGACTGATTCCGGTCTCGTCCTCAATATCATTGCTGAAGAATTGTCCGGTAGGGCCGTTTTCATCGGTCAGGGTATGTTTGACGATAAACGATGCGGCACTTTCTATGGAACCCGGTCCGCTGTGATGGTTGAAATCGGTTGCGGTATAGCCGGGATCGATGACATTCACTTTGAAGGGAAGTTCCCGAAGTTCATAGGCAAGAACAATGGTATAGGCATTCAGTGCGGATTTGGAAGGCCCGTAAGCAGCATTTTTTACATGGTAGTATTTCCATTCCGGATCGCTGTGCAGGGTAAGGGATCCCAAGCCAGAAGTAATATTGCTGATTCTCGGGCGGTCCGATTTTTTAAGCAGTTCGAGAAAAGCCCGGGTTACATTGATGGCTCCGAAGAAATTGGTTTCAAAAACTTCCCGGATATCTTCAACGGCTGTGGCTTCTGCGGTTTGTGGCTGGACGCCCAGAATTCCGGCATTGTTGATCAGGATATCCAGTTTTCCCTGTTCTTTTTCAATAATTTCTTTTGCTTTTGACACAGATTCCGGGTTGGTCACATCAATTTCAATTGCTCTGATGTTTTTGAATCCTTCTGCGGCCAGGTCTTTTACTACCGCTTCACCTTTGGCAAGGTCACGGCTGCCTAAATAAATGAATAATCCTTTTGCGGAAAGTTGTTTGGCCGTTTCCAGTCCGATGCTTCTGTTGGCTCCTGTAATAAGTACGGTTTGCATTTTCTTTTTTATTTTAATAAATTATTAAAGCAAAATTCCGCCAATTTCCCGGACCGGCATTTG
>JAKOOG010000035.1 GCA_022701545.1 Weeksellaceae bacterium
CAAGCTGTTAGGGTTTCCCATCCCTTTTCACAGGAGCTTTGAAGAAGTCAATCTCCGGTTTTACGTAAAGAAAAAAGAGGGAGACCGATGGAAGCGCGGAGTGGTCTTTATTAAGGAAATTGTTCCGAAACCTGCACTGAGCCTGGTTGCCAATTCGGTGTACAAAGAACATTACAGAACTATGCCGATGAAAAACAGGATTCACCATAAAGAAAATGAACTGCTGATCCGCTATTCCTGGAAAGACAAAGCCTGGCATTCCATTACCGTCACTGCGGAAAATACCCCTTTGCCCATGAAACCGGATACGGAATTTGAATTTATCACGGAACATTATTTCGGCTTTACGAAAAGGAAAGATAAAACTTCGGAATATGAGGTCTGCCATCCGAAATGGGAGTATTATGAAGTGAAAAGTCATGATCTGACGGTAGATTTTAAAGCCCTTTACGGAAAGGATTTCGAATGCCTGAACCATCGGCAGCCAGTTTCGGTAGTGCTGGCAGAAGGTTCTGAAATACAGGTAAAAATGAAGAAATATTTACAGAAATAATTAATTATAATTCAATAACAGGTCTATTAAAAAAAATATAAATTAAAAATAAAAAAATGTCATGATTGGAGCCCCTGTTAACTTAGGTTTTTTGATAATATTATTGACAATCGCATGGTTGATTTTCCCGATACTCTCATTGGTGGTCATCAATATTATATTAGAGAATGCCAAAATGAAACAATATCTAGATTTATAATTAGCGGCTGTTCATATCAGTATTTTAATGTTCTAACAACATGTTCGTAGGAAATTATCACATGATTTTTTACTGATTCTCTTAGCTGAAACTATTGTAGCTATTTTATTATTTGTTTATTTAATAGTTAAGGCTGTTAAAATCTATCGGGAGAAAAAAAATGAAAAGAAAACAGCTGATGTTCTTTAAAATTATCTTTAAAATATGCAAATAAAGAGTTAATATAACTATGAATTAAATTTAAACCTCAAATCCTCTTTCTATGAAAATCATCATCGCTGCCGGAACCGGCTTCCTCGGAAAAAACCTCGAACAGTATTTTGCCGCCAAAGGCCATCAGGTCTATATTCTGACGCGGAACCCGAAACGCAGGAATGAGTTTCACTGGGACGCCAGGAACTTGGGCGAATGGAAAAACCTGCTTGAAAACGCCGGTGTGCTCATCAATTTGGCCGGAAAATCTGTCGATTGCCGGTACACGCCCAAAAACAAACAGGAAATATACGATTCAAGGATAAACAGTACGAATGTTCTTCAACAGGCCGTTGACCAATGCCGCTCCAAACCGAAAATCTGGTTAAATGCCAGTTCGGCCACCATTTACATCCATTCCGAAACCCAAGTTAATACCGAGGAAAACGGAATTGTCGGCGATGACTTTTCCATGAACATCTGCAAAAACTGGGAGCAGGAATTTTTTAAAACAAATACGGAAAAGGTAAGAAAAGTGGCCTTGCGGACCTCTATTGTGTTGGGAAGCAACGGCGGTGCCTTTCCGAAAATGAAAATGCTGACAAAATTCGGCCTGGGCGGAAAGCAGGGCCGGGGAAACCAGAACGTAAGCTGGATCCACATCGAAGATTTCTGCCGGGCTGTGGAACACCTAATCGATCAGGAACATATTTCCGGAGCAATCAACATCACGGCACCCAACCCTTTATCCAATGAGGCTTTTATGAAAAAATTGAGGCAGGAAATGAAAATCCCTTTTGGTTTGAACGCTGCGGTATGGCAATTGGAAATCGCCTCCGTATTTTTAAAAACTGAAACGGAATTGTTGCTCAAAAGCAGAAATGTATATCCTGAAAAATTGGTGAAAAGCGGCTTCTTTTTTACTTATCCTACTATTGAAATGGCACTGGAGGATCTAATTCATAAAAATTAAAGGTTCGCCATTATTTCAGCTAACTATAGCCAAAGGGATTGGCGTGCTTTTGCGTTGGAAAAAATCTCCTACAAATAGGCCCGGATTTTTATAGGTGATTGTGCATAGATAATAATGGGACTTCGAGAACTTAGCCTGACTGTTTATAGATGCAATTAGTTTGAATTGAATAGTTTTTTTAAGCGACATATAATCCCATTTAGTATCAGCATTATGTCATCCTGAGGCTCTCGAAGGATTTCAAGCACCAGTTGGCGATTATTTAAATCATAGAACATAATAATTAAAGATTTTTTAAAACTTTGTGAACTTATCTGCATTTGATTTTCACTTTTATTAAACAGCATGTAGGTCTTTTGAATCTTTTGCGGTTAGATCTAAACCACAGATTGGCTCAGATTTGCACAGATAATTACGCATAGGTGATAACTAACGGGACTTCTAGAACTTAGCCTTACAATTCATTAAATGCAGCTTAGTTTGAATTAAAATAGTTTTTTAAACGACATATGACATATAATCCGTTTATTATCAGCATTATGTCATCCTGAGGCTCTCGAAGGATTTCAAGCACCAGTTGGCGATTATTTAAATCATAGAACATAAAAATCAAAGATTTTTAAAAACTTTAGTGAACTTATCCTGCGTCCGATATTCAGCTTTATTAAACAGTAAGTAGGTCTTTTGAACCTTTTGCAGTAAAATTTTTTGCAGTTGAATGTAAATCACAGATAATCATCAGTGCAAAAGTATTTTCAAAGCTTTAGTCCATATCCCATATACCTCAGGGGTTGAACGCCATGGAATAAAAAATCGTTTGTCCATTCCTGAAAGGATGATTAAATTAGCAAAAACTAAACTTAATGTTCATCTTACCGAAAACGAAAACCTTATTGCTCTCG
This sequence comes from Weeksellaceae bacterium, assembly GCA_022701545.1. Classification (GTDB taxonomy): domain Bacteria; phylum Bacteroidota; class Bacteroidia; order Flavobacteriales; family Weeksellaceae; genus Chryseobacterium. The sequence goes on from JAKOOG010000035.1 coordinate 2,820, forward strand.
TCATTACTCATTTCAACTGCTCTTTTTTCCCAGGCCCACAACGTGTCCGAAGGCTATCAGAAGCCGGCCGATCCCTTAGTAGCCCGGAATCTTGAAAACTGGCAGGACCTGAAATTCGGGCTTTTCATGCATTGGGGAACCTACAGTCAGTGGGGAATTGTGGAAAGCTGGAGCCTCTGCCCGGAAGATGAATCCTGGACCCAGCGGAAGCCGGAACACGGGAAATCGTACTATGAATATCTGAAAAACTATGAAAATCTTCAGACCACTTTCAATCCGACACAGTTCAACCCACAGAAATGGGCGGACGCTGCAAAAAAAGCGGGGATGAAATATGTGGTTTTTACCACCAAACACCATGACGGTTTTGCCATGTTCGACACCAAAGAATCGGACTATAAAATAACGTCTTCCAAAACGCCTTTTTCCAGGAATCCGAAGGCAAATGTCACAAAGGAAATCTTCAATACGTTCAGAAAAGAAGGGTTTAAGATCGGGGCTTATTTTTCCAAACCCGACTGGCACTCCGACGACTACTGGTGGCCGTACTTCCCGCCGAAAGACCGGAATGTGAATTATGATCCGAAGAAATATCCTGAACGGTGGGAAAGCTTCAAAAAATTTACCTTCAACCAATTAAACGAAATTACTTCCGGATACGGAAAAATTGATATTCTCTGGCTGGACGGAGGCTGGGTACGCCCTTTCAACACCATCGATCCGAAGGTGGAATGGCAGAGAACGATTAAGGTGGAACAGGACATCGATATGGACAAGATCGGGACCATGGCCCGGAACAATCAGCCCGGAATCATTGTGGTAGACCGTACCGTTCCCGGAAAATGGGAAAATTATGTAACACCGGAGCAGGCGGTTCCCGAAAAAGCCCTGGATATTCCTTGGGAAAGCTGTATTACCATGGGGGATTCGTTTTCCTATGTACCGAACGACAATTACAAATCTTCCCAGAAAATCATCGAAACCCTGGTGAAAATCATTTCCAGGGGCGGAAATTACCTGATGAACATCGCTCCCGGTCCGAACGGCGATTATGATCCTGTTGTTTATGAAAGATTAAAGGAAATTTCGGGCTGGATGGATAAAAACCAGTCTGCCGTTTTTTCCACACGCAGCATCGCTCCTTATCATGACGGAAATTTTTACTATACCCGGAGCAAAGACGGAAAAACGGTGAATGTTTTCCATCTGGATGAAAAAACAGATTACAAATCGCCGTCAGCCTTACATTTTGAAATCCCTGAAAATTATAATCCTAAATCCTTGAAGGTGTTGGGGCTCACAGGAAAAATTCAATGGAAGAAAACCGGAAATTTCATCGATGTTCAGTTGCCGGAACAGAGAGCCGGATTAAAATATGCAACCGTTATTCAAATCGTTCAGTAATGAAATTAAATATTACACTTATCGGAATTTCATTATTGGGTTCCGTAGTCATTTCTGCCCAGAAACCTTTATACAAAGATCCGAAACAGCCGGTAGAAGCCAGGGTGCAGGATCTTCTGAAAAGGATGACGCCTGAGGAAAAATTCTGGCAGTGCTTCATGATTCCGGGTGATCTCGATAAGGTCCCGAAAGGGCAGTATGTACACGGGATTTTCGGACTGCAGGTAAGTGCGGGCAACCAGGGCGGCGGTGCGGCCGGGCAGATGCTGACGTATAATGCGAATGAAGATGCGGAGAAACTGACTAAAAAAATCAATGCCATCCAGAAATATTTCATCGAGGAGTCCAGGCTGGGCATTCCGATCATTCCGTTTGACGAAGCCCTGCACGGACTGGTGCGGGAAGGAGCAACGGCTTTTCCCCAGGCCATCGGTCTTGCCGCAACATTTAATCCTGAACTCATGAAAACGGTCGCTGCGGCCATCGCCAAAGAATCAAAGCTAAGGGGAATCCGGCAGATTCTGACGCCGGTAGTGAATTTAGCGAGCGATGTCCGGTGGGGAAGAACCGAAGAAACGTATGGTGAAGATCCGTTCCTGACTTCAGTGATGGGCGTAAGCTTTGTCAGTTCTTTTGAAAATATGGGAATTATCACAACGCCGAAGCATTTCCTGGCAAACGTCGGGGAAGGCGGCCGCGATTCGTACCCGATCCACTGGAGCAGGAGGTACCTGGAGGAGACCCATCTGATCCCTTTTGAAAAAGCCTTTCATCAGGGAAAGAGCCGTTCGGTCATGACTTCCTACAATCTGCTGGACGGCAGACCTTCGACCGCCAACCAGTGGCTGCTGACAGAAAAATTAAAGAAAGAATGGAATTTCAAAGGATTCGTTATCAGCGACGCCAGTGCCGTCGGCGGAGCCAATGTGCTGCATTTTACGGCAAAAGATTATGATGATGCTTCGGCACAGGCCATCAATGCCGGATTGGATGTCATTTTCCAGACCGAATACAAACATTACCAACTTTTCATCCCGCCGTTTCTGGACGGACGGATTTCAAAAGAACGGATCGACGATGCGGTAGCAAGAGTACTAAGGGCAAAATTTGAGCTCGGACTTTTCGAAAACCCTTACGTTTCCGAAAGGGATATGGATGCTTTAAAGAAAATCAACCACAAGCCGCTGGCGGAAAAAACGGCCGTTGAATCATTTGTCCTGCTTCAGAACAACAATAAAACCCTTCCCGTTCCTGAAAATGTAAAGAAGATTCTGGTAGTGGGAACCGATGCGGCCGACGCAAGGCTGGGCGGCTATTCCGGCCCGGGGAACAAAAAGGTAAGCATTCTCGAAGGCATTCGGAATTTCGTTAAAAATAAAAATACTGAAATCACCTATTCCAAAGGAATCGACTGGAACCTGAAAAAGTTTGTTACCGTTCCCGCTGAGTTTTTATCCTCCGGAAACAAAAAAGGGCTGCAGGGAAAATATTTTGCCAATCCTAATCTAACGGGAAATCCCGCTTTTGAAAAAC
>JAKOOG010000212.1 GCA_022701545.1 Weeksellaceae bacterium
AATTCTGAATGCAGATTTTATCAACCTGATGAAAACCCCGACAAAACATTCGGAAGAAATTTACGGCATGGGTTTCTGGATCAATAACGACAACCCGGTTAAGCATTATTACTTCCTTGGCCTTCAGGGCCAGTACATCATCATGGTTCCGGAGCACAATATGATTATTGTAAGAACCGGCAGCTACAACAATCTCCCGAAAACCGACCGGGGAAGGCCGGACCAGGTGAAATTTTTAGTGAATGAGACGGTGAAGTTTTTTAATGCAAGCAACTGATCCTATTTCTCACCATACAAATTGAGAGCAATGTCGCATTGCTGTCTCAAAGAATTTAGCACGGATTTTTCATTATTTTAAGAGCTTATTTAGATTTTAATTTAGGAAACTTCCCGTCATTTCTGTTAATTTTCTAAATTAAAATAATCTTTGTTTATTCTTCACTTTAATATGATGATTTCAGTGAATTAAGTGCATACCGCTGAACAACCAATACATTGATTTTCTAAGCTAAGATACCTTAAGTTTTAATGGTTAAAAATAAAAAGCTAAATTTAAACAGGCTTTAAATAATCTTCAAGATCACTCCGGATGAACTTATTTTATATACAAAGCACAAAACCACCCCGTCAAAAATTCTTTGAATTTTTCGCTACCCCTCCGGTCCGGAGGGGAATCTGAACCATTTATGATAAAACTTCACCTCAATCCATTATTAATCCTATGTCTTGGCAGTCCGATTTCATGAGCCTGCGGATATGGTTTCCGTGAGGTCATGCTGACATCTTCCCGGATCTTGCCATGTACATGATAATTTTTTTCCTGGTCAAAGGAATACCGGGGATCCGGAATCATCTGCATTTTCGCCATTTTATGGACGGTAACGGTCGGGAAATGATAATCGATTTCCACTGTTCCGAGCAGCAGGTAACAGCCGCCCCCCTGGAAATCGTATTCTTTCAGGCTGTCCGGGAAATGCGCGGTATCAAAATATTCCCCGTTCGCATCGATCCAAGTTCCGAAATACATCGCTCCTTTTTTAGTCGGCACATGTTTTCTGGAAATCAGGTAAGCCAGCATTTTTACCTGCCGCTTATGGTATTTGGCCAGGTCTTTTACCAATACGGAACCCCGGTATTTTGTCTGCAGCAGGTCAAAAGGGGTACACGAAACCGGAAACCCGATGATTTCAATTTCGTCAAACGCATCTTCAAAACGTTCTCTTTTCAGTTCCGGAAGCCGGAATTCCTGCACCGGTTCTTCAATCAGCAGCATTCCGCAGTTTTCAGGCCTGAAATTCACCAACAGCATCCGGGCCTCCACCAGCAGCTCATTTTTCTGCTTGCCGGTAAATCTAAATGCGCCGATAAAAATTAAAGTCTGGATTGTTTCCACTCCTGCAGCAACACGCCGGATAAAATTTTCCAAAGAGGTATAAGCTCCGTTTTTTTCACGCTCTTCCACCATTTTATTGACCATTTTCGTTTCAAGCCCTTCGAGCAGACCGAATCCAAGGTAAATATCATTTCCTTTAAGCGTTGTCTGTACCCCACTTGAATTGATGCAGGGCAACTGGATATTCCCACCGGACTTTTTCGCTTCATGGATATAGACTTCGGTACGGTAAAACCCGCCCTGGTTATTGATGACCGAAACCATGAATTCCAACGGATAATAGACTTTCAGGTACAGGCTCTGATAACTTTCTACCGCATAAGAAGCCGAGTGTGCCTTGCAGAACGAGTAGCCGGCAAAAGACTCAATCTGCCGGAAAGCTTCAGTTGTAAGGGTTTCAGAATGACCTTTATCCAAACATTTAGCAAAAAAATTAGCCTTCACTTCCTGTAGCTTTTTGATCGATCTTTCCTTTCCGCTCATGGCCCTGCGGAGCGTATCGGCATCTGCCAGGGAAACGCCTCCGAAGTACTGGGCGATTTTAATCACGTCTTCCTGATAGACCATAATTCCGTACGTTTCTCTCAGGTTTTCTTCAAATACCGGATGGAAATATTCAAACTGATCGGGATGGTTATGCCTGAAAATATATTCCCGCATCATTCCGCTCTGGGCCACTCCGGGACGGATAATAGAGGAAGCGGCAACCAATATTCTGTAATTGTCACATTTTAATCTTCTTAGCAGTCCCCGCATGGCCGGGGATTCGATATAAAAACAGCCGATGGTTTTCCCTACAGCCAGGTATTCATTGGCTTTCTTTTCATTTTTAGAAATGCGGGTATCGCGGATGTCAACATCAATTCCCCTGGTTTTTTTGATGAGCGCCACCGTATCGTTGATCGTACCCAATCCGCGCTGGGAAAGAATATCAACTTTTTCAATTCCGATGTCTTCTGCCGTATCCATATCGAACTGAGCGATCGGAAACCCTTTGGGCGGCATTTCCAGTGCGGTAAAATTGGTAATCGGTTCTTCCGAGATCAGGATTCCGCAGGCGTGCATGCTGCGCTGGTTCGGAAATTTCTCCATCAAAGCGCCATAGCGGTGGACATGTTTTACGATGGAATTTACGTCGTGCTTTTCCACAGGATCATTCGCCAGGCTGTCGAGTTCTTCTTTGGGCAAACCGAAAACCTTACCGACTTCCCGGAAAATCGATTTGTATTTGAACTGAACATTCGTCCCGCAAAAGGCCACGTGCTCTTTACCGTATCTTTTAAAAATGTATTCCAGAATCGTATCCCTGTCCTGCCAGCTCCAGTCGACATCAAAATCAGGAGGAGACTTCCGGTTCAGGTTCAGGAAGCGTTCAAAATAAAGGTCGAGCTCCAGCGGACAGATGTCGGTAATGCCTAAACAATAACTGACGATGGAATTCGCACCGCTTCCCCTTCCGACATGCATTAATCCCATGCGGTTGCTGTAGCGGACGATGTCCCAGGTAATCAGGAAATAAGAGCAGAAATTACGTTCATTAATGACTTCCAGTTCACGTTCCACTCTTTTTCTTGCTTCTTCATGCCCGGCTCCATATCTTTTTTCCAGCCCAATATGAGCCAGCCTGGCCAGCATTTTCATATCGGAAGCTTTTGATCGGGTATAATGCTGCCTGTTACGGACTTTTTTAAAATCGAATTCAAAGCTGCATTGATTGATCAGCTGCTGTGTATTCCCGATGATTTCAGGATAAAACTGAAAGTCTTCGGTAAGTTCTCTTTCGGACTTAAAATATTCGGATTTGCGGCAGATGTCGTGCTCGGAGAGTTTGGACAGCAAAGTATTGTTGTCAATCGCCCGAAGGATCATGTGGAGATTGTATTCTTTCTGGGAAATAAAGGTTACCGGCTGGAGAATCACCATCCGGTCCATAAGCCTGTTCAGATCGGGCCGCACCAGGAAATTCAGCTCTTCTTCCCGGATGCCGATATATTCGTTGTCTTTAAGCTCTTTCGGAATATTCTGCAATGGGTAAACCACCAATACATTTTCAAAATCGGGAGCCGTTTCCGGAAGATCTGCGCCGTCGCAATTGTGTGCGGTCATCATCCGGTTGATTTCCCCTATCCCGGAAAATTCGCGCGCAATGGCAATATACAACAACCTGTTTTCTTTCCTGATCTCCATTCCGGCAATCGGTTTGATTCCTGCATCATCACATTGTTTTTTGAAATCATAAATGGCAGTAACCGTATTGATGTCGGTAAGCACCAATGTTTTAATACCCAAAGCCTGAGCTCTCTGTACGAGTTCTTCTACGGAAAGGGTGCCGTAACGCAGGCTGTGAAAGGAATGACAATTAAGGTACATAGCAAAAGATTAAAAGGTTGTTTTATTTTCTAAATCGAAGCCCGAAGCCCTGCCGACAGCATCCGCTCCGAAACGGTTTTTAAGGTAATCCATGGTCTGGTATAAATTCATCTGTTCTTCGGTATCTTCAAACAGGTTCATCTGATGGTTTCCGTGGACCAGATCGGTAAACCGAAGACCGATCAGGCGGATCCGCATCCTTCGGGTATATAAACGGCTGAACAGTTCCAGGGCGACTCTTGATAAGGTATGGTCTGCCGAAGTGTAGGCCACCCGGCTCTGCTTGGTTTCGGTGTCGAAGTTGGCATAGCGGATTTTCACAACAACCGTGGACGTAAGCCATTTTCCCTGCCGCAGCTGATAGGCCAGCTTTTCCGACATTCCGGTAAGAATCCTTCTCAATTCCGGGAGATCCATCGTATCCGTTGAAAATGTATCTTCCGTAGAAATGGATTTGCGCTCGGAATATGGGACCACAGGGTTTTCGTCGATGCCATTGGCTTTTTTCCATAATTCTTTTCCATTGATCCCGATCATCTGCTGGAGTACCAGAACAGGCATTTCGGATAGGGTCTGAATGGTCCGGACCCCTACCCGGGAGAGCAGCTGGAAAGTTTTATCCCCGACCATCGGGATTTTCCTGATGGAAAGGGGATTTAAAAAAGGCCGGATCTCCGTTTCCCGGATTTCCATCTTTCCGGCAGGCTTGGCTTCCCCGGTTCCGATTTTGGAAACGGTTTTGTTGGCAGACAGGGCAAAGCTTATGGGAAGGCCGGTTTCTTTCTCCACAGCCGATACGATTTCCTGGGTCCACTGATAGCAACCAAAAAATTTGTCCATCCCGGAAAGGTCCAAGTAAAATTCGTCGATGCTTGCCTTTTCCATCACCGGTACCTTTTCCTGAATGATATCCGTTACGGTATGAGACAGATTCGAATACAGCTCATAATCTCCTTTGATGATCTTCGCTTCCGGGCAAAGCCGCAGCGCCATCCGGATCGGCATGGCAGAGCGTACCCCGAATTGACGGGCCTCATAAGAACATGATGCGACCACCCCACGGTCACCGCCTCCTATAATAAGAGGGATGCCCTGAAGCTGAGAGTTATTGAGCCTCTCACAGGATACAAAAAATGCATCCAGGTCCATATGTACAATCGCTCGATCCATGTGACAAAATTAGTTACGTTT
>JAKOOG010000066.1 GCA_022701545.1 Weeksellaceae bacterium
TTTTCCTGTCCTGTGCCGCTTATACAATCAATCATATCGTTCAATTGACTGTTAAAAACAAAGGACTTTACCGGTCCTTCGGGACTGCGCCGGCATACAGGTAGGCGAAAGCCTGTTAGCCCTGAACTGAAAGGCATAATAAAGAAGGGGGCAGGACCTGCATCCGGTTTTTCATGCGGCTGCCCGGCCTTTCAGATCTCCGGCACGGTTCGGCATTAAAATCGTATGCTATACTGTAAACAACATCATATGGATACCGGAAAAATAACAGTCAGGCATGCCTCAGGAACTTATACGATGCAGGTAAACCCGGAAGATTTCGATAAAGCCTGTAAAAAGATCACCGCAATTATAAAAGGGAAAAACAGATATTTCAAATATACGCCGGACCCGGATACTTTTCAGGTGTTTACAGCAAAAATGCTGAGGCAAAGTGTGGTCACCTTCGAGCGTCAGAAAGCCGGTGCCGGGTTGCTTACCCAGGGAATATAAAACAGTTTTACCATGCGTCGGTATTGAAACAGCCCCTTCTCAGGGGCTGTTTTATTGTGTGTATCCACAGAATGATCCAAAGGATCATCTTCCCAACTTAAAAGCAAAAGCCCATTCAACTCTGAAGCTCAATTTTTATGATTGGTCCCGATCGATCGCTGCTGATTAGGCAGAATCTCCGAAAAGGAATGCCTGGCCCGGATTTTTAACAATACCCCCTCAGACCGTCGACATAAAACGGTCAATTCCAACAAACCGGATTTTCAGGGTTTTGTCCGGTACTTGTCCGGTACTTGTTCGGTACTTGTTCGGAAAAAAGATGTTTTTTCCGAACAAGTACCGAAGGATTCCCGAAGAACGACCGAAGAAAGGCAGGAAGAGACCTGACAAAACCTGCCAAAAGCTGCCAAAACCGGACATTGCTTTCCCTGCTGTTTGAAAACCGGAAATCCTGTTTTACCTTCGTTCCGTTAACCCATAAAAACAACAGGCAATGGCAAGAATCACAAAAGGAATCCTCGGCGGATTCTCAGGAAAAGTAGGAACGGTAGTAGGCGCCAGCTGGCGCGGACAGGATATCATCAGGAGCATACCCAAGCCGAGCAGCCGGAAGGCAACCGGCAGGCAGATGCTCCAGCAGCTGAAGTTTAAGCTGGTGATCGATTTCCTAAAGCCGCTGACTGCGATCCAGAACCGGTATTTCGGATCAGGAAGCGGTTCGAAATCCAGGGTGAACCTGGCGGTATCGTATACCATCAGCGAAGCGGTACAGGTAACGGCGGATATTCCGCAACTGGTCTACAACAAAGTGCTGATTACCAGAGGCGACCTGGCCGGATTCCAGGACATCACCGCAGCCGTGCAGCCGGGAAACATCATCCGGCTTTCCTGGCAGGACAATTCTGCCCAGGGCAATGCCTCGGCCACGGATAAAGCCAGTGCGGTCTGCTACAGTGAAGACCTCGGCACCTTTGAGATCTTTGAATCGGTTGCTGTGAGAACAGGCCTGACCTCGGATCTCAAGCTGCCGGATTACTACTCCGGAAAGCAGGTACAGGTCTGGGCTTATTTCCACAACACGGAAGAGACCTCGGCTTCCAACAGCTCTTACCTCGGCGCGCTGACGATGGCATAACCAGGCATACAACCGAATTCTGATCTCCATCCCGGCAGGGATGGGGATTTTTGTTGAGATCCGGTGGCTGAGCGGAGCCGAAACCGCCGCATCGTTATTTTCCTGATTTTTAAACAGGAATTAAAACCGACCCTATGTACAATACCGTTACCCGTTTATACTGTTTTAGGATCATTTTCCTCTTTGATAACCTTATAATTCTCCGCTCATTTTGCTTTTATTAAATGATGGGTAGGGGAACATAATTCGAGATTGGCAATATCAATATTCCATAAAGGCTCATTTTTATTAATAATAACGATGGATCGGCCGTTGAGATCGGATTTTTCCACAAAACAGTAATAAAGATATTTGTTCAGTCTTATCTGGACCCGTTTGCATTGATAACGTAAATTAGCATATAGATAACACTAGGTGTCCAAAAAAAGAGAAATAATGCTTCCCTTGAAAAGAGTTTTGTTTTTATTGTCAGTCCAGGTATCCAGCGATCAATTTTCCGAAAGATATAACATTAACTAAACAATAACTAAAATAACCCTCTGATAAAGAGGGTTATGTATTTAAATAATGCATAAATTATTAATAATTATAGTATTTATTACGCTCGCGGATCTTTAAATGAACTTGCAGAAAGCTGTTGCTCTGATTCTCTCTTATTATAGCCCTTTTGTTTATTGATTTTGAGAAAAAATAATCATACGATGGCTCCAGCCCATTTCTCTCACCAATGGCGAGAGTTTTGGGGAATTTTTACAAGCTTCATCAAACGGTTTCATCCTCCAGAGGTTCTTATCAGAAAAACCTTTAATTTCAGGCTCCGTTTTCACAATAACTCTGGGCACTCTTTTACAACAACTTGTCCCTATTCACTGATTTCTATCTTTTGGCTGATGTATGCTCCGACATTTCAATAGAGATTTTTCAATTCTGAATTTACAGCCTGTATTCACATGTCCATTTATGCTGATAATACAAATATCATTTTGATAAATAGATTTTTATTTCATACCGTCCGGTTTCGGTTAAAAATACTTGTTACTGCAACTACAGTATAGCGAGGTCTGAAAACTTTTATAAGAGCTAAAAAACAATGAAA
>JAKOOG010000074.1 GCA_022701545.1 Weeksellaceae bacterium
TCAAAAACGTAGTCTGTTGAAATATGTATAAGTTTTGCTTGATTAGTCTTAATCCATGCAGCAATAGATGCCACCGACAAATGATTAATCACATCTACAAGATCACCCTCTGACTCAGCCAAGTCTACTGCAGTGTATGCACCTGCGCTAATTATAATTTGCGGTTTTTCACTATCCAAAACTTTTACCACTTCTTGCAAATTATCTAAAGGCATTACGTCTTTATCTACAAAAATAAAATGATGATGAGGATAATTATGGCTTAATACTCTAATTTCTGATCCCAGCTGCCCGCTGGCTCCTGTTACTAATATCTTCATAACTTTTCAAAAACAGTTTCAAAACTTGAAGCTTCTTCATCTTTCTGAGATAATAAAAGTTCTTCTCTGGATAAATGCCAATCTATATTTAGAGTTTCATCCAGGGGGTTAATACCACATTCTGATTCTTTGTTGTAGAAATTATCACATTTATAAAAGAAAACCGCAGTTTCACTTAAAACTACGAATCCGTGCAAAAAACCTCTTGGGATAAATAACTGCAAATTATTTTCGTCAGACAGTTCAACTGCTACATACTGACCATACGTTTCAGATCCTGGTCGTACATCTACTGCTACATCTAATACTTTCCCTTGAATCACACGTACAAGTTTTGCCTGTGCATGCTCACCAGCTTGTGCATGCAGACCCCTTAGAACACCAAATGAAGAGAATGATTGATTATCCTGTACAAAATTCACTTCTGCACCAACGAGTTTATTAAAAGTTTTAGCATTAAAACTTTCAAAGAAATATCCTCTGCTATCTCCAAATTTACTCGGTTCAAGAATAAAACATCCTTTTAATTTTGTTTCTGTAGCTTTCATTAATTTTTGTATTGTGTGTCGTAATATTTCTGATAATTACCGGAAGTTACATTGTCCAGCCAATCTTTATTTTCTAAGAACCAATCTATTGTTTTAGATAATCCTTGTTCAAAAGTTACAGAAGGTTTCCATCCCAATTCTCTGTTTATTTTATTTGCATCAATGGCATATCTTAAGTCGTGCCCAGGACGATCTTTCACAAATGTAATCAGCTGCTCAGAAGTTCCCACTTCACGTCCTAGTTTTTCATCCATTTGTCTGCATAATTCCTTTATCAGATCAATGTTCTGCCATTCATTAAATCCTCCTACATTATAACAATCTCCATTATTTCCTTGATGGAAAACCAAGTCAATGGCTTTCGCATGGTCAATGACAAATAGCCAATCTCTGGTAAATTTTCCATCACCGTAAATTGGAAGAGGTTTGTTATTAATAATATTATGGATACATAATGGAATTAATTTTTCCGGAAAATGATTCGGCCCATAGTTATTGGAACAATTTGTTATAACAACTGGCAACCCGTATGTATCTGCATAAGCTCTCACAAAATGATCTGAAGAGGCTTTAGATGCGGAATATGGTGAGTGAGGATCATAAGAAGTTTCTTCGGTAAAGAAGCCTTCCTCTCCTAAAGTTCCGAAAACTTCGTCTGTCGATACATGATGAAATCTCTTTCCTTCCAAATTATTTTTCCAAATTTTGTTTGCCGCATTCAAAAGATTTACGGTTCCAATTACATTGGTCATTACAAATTCTAAGGGATTGGTAATTGAGCGGTCAACATGCGATTCTGCAGCTAGGTGAATGACACCATCAGGTAAATGTTCTTCAAATATTTCTAAAATTTGTTTCTCATTCACAATATCAGCTTTTAAAAACTGATAATTCGGATGATTTTCTATATCCTTTAAATTCTCTAAATTACCGGCGTAAGTAAGAGCATCGAGATTAATTATTTTAACTTCGGGATAATTCAGTACAAATTCTCTCACCACATGTGAGCCTATAAAACCAGCACCCCCAGTTATTAGGATAGTTTTCATATTTTTATAATTCAATTTGAAGATTTAATACGATTATTTTTACAGTATAAATAAATTATTTACTAAGTGTTCAACCGGATTGTATAATTTCTATATCTTTTGAAAGTGCTCAGATACTGAGTTTCTCGTTGCCTCCATATAAAAAAAAATTAACTAAAGTCTCCTGTCAACATTTTCTTTTGCAAGTACTCCTTTTACATCATAAATGACACCATTTTTTTTTAGATATTCATTTAAGTTAAATTTTGTATATTCTTGATGGGCTACCGTAAGGATGATTGCATCAAATTTATCTTCGAAAGCTTCAGCCAAGTTATCGTCATCTAAACCTGAATAACAAGGTATTCCATATTGGTTAAAAACCTCCTGAGAATCAGCCCAAGGATCATAAGTAATTACTTCAGCACCATATTCCTGCAGATTAGTAATAACGTCTATAGCTTTCGAATTTCTGATATCTGGACAATTTTCTTTAAAAGTTATTCCCAGATTTAAAATCCTAGCACCTTTTATTTTAATGTCATTTTTGATCATTAATTTAATTACCTGAGAAGCTACAAAAGCTCCCATGGAATCATTTAATCTTCGTGCTGCAAGAATCAATTCGGAGTAATACCCGATTTCCTGTGCTTTCTGCGCTAAATAAAA
>JAKOOG010000090.1 GCA_022701545.1 Weeksellaceae bacterium
GGTTCAGAAAATTTTCCACCGTTGTTTTAGCGTGCAGCCAGGTAGAGGAAATGTTAGGCTCATCAATGAAGTTTTCCACAAATACTTTGGTTAGTGAATATTGGATCATGTCGTAATACCGGCGAACCTGTATATACTTCCACCTATTATCCTTCCCCTCCTCGTTTTTATCTTTTCCGGAGAGCGTTCTTGCGCCCCAGACCAGGTTGCCTTTTCCGCTGAAAGTACGGATCGCATTGATGGATTTCCCAGTGGAATGGATGTTGAGGTCCGACTGTTCCTGATCCGAAATTTTTTCCGTCGGAGCAGTTACATAATTAAGACCAACGTTTGCCGGGGCTTTCCAAGGTCCTTTCATCCGGTCTGTTCTTGCATAAACACCGGCCATGGCTGAAGACGGCGGCAGGATTACTTTTAAAGACCGCATGGCCTCTTTCACCTGACTGTACAATGCGGAATGGGATGATTCCAGGTCTTTAAACAGGATCCCGTCTGCATCTCCTTTCTCGTCTTTTGCATTGAGAATGGCCGATTTTAAAGCTTCAAATTCGCCGTTAAAAACAGGGGTATTTTCATTAAAATCATCGACGATCCCATCGTAAAGCGCGTCTGAAAGGTATCTTGCATTATCGATCACTGTCTTTAAATCGGTCTTTGCATCTGCTGTTTCTTTTACTTTTGCTGCAATATCGATAGCCTGATCCAGTAAACCGGCAAGGACAAAGGAATTTTCAGATCCGCTTGAGATTTCATCGGCAGCCAGAATTTTCAGCCGGTCAATAGCGGCAATTTCATCTGCATAAAAAGCGGCACTGCTCTGTCCCGGCTCTTGCAGACCTGTGTGGGTGATAGCCGTCTGGGTTTCATCAAAAGCATAATTTAATACCGTTTCTAGGTGCGGAAAATAAACAGCTGCGCGGGAAGCATCAGTATTATCCGGATTTATTTTGTCCCTGAACCGTTCCACCGTATTTTTGTTATCTGATTTTATAACGAAATTGCCGTAATAAGTATCCAATAGGGCAAATCTGTTTCGGGCTTCGATGTTCGTTTTAGCGATTGTTTTATTGTATAGCTCGTAAAAATCACCTTGTTCAGCAAACGAAACTGCATCAGGGAAAACCAGCAGGAGCGGTTGTCCTATGGTATCGGTCATATTCAATCCCGTTTCAAGATCAGATCTCTGTATGCCTGACGAAGCCGAACCGTAAGTTCCTACTGAAACAATATAGCACGGACCGCCGCCGTTGGCAAAATACAGCTGAAGCGAATAATACATCAGGAATTTTACCTGTGGTGCGACAAGGGTTGCCCCTTCTTTCGTATCCTTCAGGCGGATATTTTCTTTTTTTGCTTTTCCGAAGTATTGTTCGTATTCTAAAAGGGAGCTGATTTTTAAGGGTTCTGTATACTTGGCAGGCTGCAGCTCGGTGTACCCGATGAATGCAGGTACTGCTGATTCCGATAACGAAACTGAATATGGGAGCCTCGCGTTTTCCCGAATGGAAACGCCCGGAGTGGTTGGATTTGGCATGTTTTAAATTTAAATTAAAGGGTTATTCGTTTTTATCTTCAGGACTGGTCGACTGCGATGCTTTTGATATCCACCTGATCGATCAATGCAATATCAACAGGGCCTGCCGCCTCAATTTTAATGACACTTATTTTGTACAGGACAGAAGGCATCACTTTTCCGCCCAACAGTCCCCAGACATAGCTCAGCTGCTCAAAAGGAACCGAATGCATTTCAGTCCTGAAACTGAAATCTTTACTGCGGTCAGTACTTATATCTACGTATTTTAATACATTATTGGCCTGAATAACCTCTATCACTTTCGAAATACTTGCCAATGAAATATCATAAGACGATCTGTTGGCTGAGATCATTACATACAGGTTGATGTAGGCAGGATCTCTCATCTCATATTTAAGGGCTGTATCACCTGCCATGATCTTGTTGTATCTCGGGGCATTTTTCAAGGTAGATTCTTCCTGAACATTCAACAATGTAATGATTACCTTATCGCTCAGTCCTGAAGTACCGTCATCATGCTTGGCAACGTCTGCTACAACAACATTATCTTCAATAATGTCTGCCGTATTCAGCTTGTCTTTTAAAACGTTCAATACTTTGCTTATCATAATTTTGTTCTTTCGTATTATGGTGCAAACATACAATTCCGGTTCGTCAAAAGACAAATATTTCAGGGTCCCAAACCTGTCTTTGCAGTAGATGGAATTTTTATTTTAATTTAAACCGAAATAAAACAAATTATATAAATCATTATTAATCAAATAATTAAATACATAGACAAAATAACAAAAATTGAGGAATATTATCCCGCTGCTGGGATATAGTAAAGCAGGACAGGCTTATCAGTCTAAATTTTTATTGTTAATCTGAACCGGAGTTAAAATGTGATTTACCAGTTGGAAAGAGAAGCCGGAAGCCTGAAATTTTTACAGGTAATGCTACGGCCGGAGCTCTCAGATATTCAAATCGTAATTCACCTATCGGGCTATTTTTTACTTTTTAAAAAGAGGTTACTGAATAAGGATTCAAAACAAAATTCCCCTTTGATAAGTGGCAAACGATTTCGTTTGATCATCAATCCCGTCGATAATATTTTTGACGAAAGGGACTTTCAGCATCCAGCATCCTTCTTCCAGCTTATTACTTGATTTCAATTTCGAGTTCACGTTAGATTTATGTCAGTCGGTTCAGACAGGCTTTTCCACTTCTCTTCACTGCAAAGACTGAACAGAGGGGCCATATCATTCGTCAGACGGATTTCCTTCTTTTAATTTTGACCCCATCAATTTAAAACCTAATCCAATGAAT
>JAKOOG010000091.1 GCA_022701545.1 Weeksellaceae bacterium
GCAAAAACCATGTCTTTTTTCTCAGTTTCTTTCACCAGCTTTTTAAGGTTGGTGGTCTTTGCTTTGATGACCTTACCATTTACGCCTTTTACGATGATATCCTGATCAAAAACCAGCTGCTTCTCATTTTCGTCTTTGATATTGAGGATATTCTCTACGTCTTTCAGATCGATGGAATTGTTTTTTGAAATGAAATTAACGATATCATCCAGCTTTTTCTTGAATATATCCAAAGCTTCCTGATTTCCCATCGCAAAAATATAGTGGTCCCTGCCGGTAATTTTAAGGGTCGGAAATGTAGATTTAATTAAATTGAAATATTGGTTGTTTACTCCATAGAAGATCTTCGCATCGATGTCCTCCAGATCATATGTTAATTCAAACATGCAGTCGTCTTATTAATTTTAGATTTTAAATGTAATGCTTTTTTTGAAAACTTATATCAAATTCTTTTCCATTATTTATCGGGCATTCCTTTTATTTTAAATAAATTTGCACTTCTATCACTTTTATAGCAATCAATGCCAATCATTACCCTTACTTCAGATTTCGGAAATTTGGATTACAGAGTCGCCGCTGTAAAGGGCAGCATTCTTTCTTTGAACCAGGAGGTTAATATTGTTGACATTAGCCATGGCATACAGGCCTTTAATCTTATACAGACCTCTTACATCGTCCGAAATGCCTATAAATACTTTCCAAAAGGCACCATCCATATTATTTCCGTGGACAGCTTCCATAACCGGTCCAGAATAAATATTCTGTATAAATCCGACGGACATTACTTTCTGGCAGCAGACAACGGGGTGCTGAGCCTGATCTTTTTTGACATCAAGCCTGAGGCGATCTATGAAATCACTTTAAACAAAAGGTTCGACGATATTATTAATTCCACATCCACGGATATTTTTGTCCCCGCGGCGGTACACCTTGCCAATGGCGGACTTCCCGAAGTGATCGGGCGCAAAATAGATTCTGCAAAGCAGCTGCTGTTCCCGAAGCCCGTTTATAATGAGTCTGAAAAGATGATCATCGGGGAAATTACTTATATTGATAATTTCGGAAATATAATCTCAAATATCAACCGGGATTTTTTTGAAACCATCAGCAAAAGTTATGAAAATTTCACCATAAAATTCAGGAACTTAGCTCTTTCAAAAGTCTATTCAAACCATACGGAGGTCGTTTCCGACTGGGAAAGGGAAACCGAATTTCACGGTCAGTCCGCAGCCATCTTCAATGACAGCCAGCTTTTGGAGCTTACGATCTACAAAGGCAATAAGAAAAACGGTGCGAAATCCCTCTTCGGGATGAATGTAGGTGAAAATATTTACATTGAATTTTTCTAAAATTTAATATTTCATAAAAAAATCGATTTTTTTTATATATTTGTCAAAATCTAAAAATTAAAAATGGCAGAATACAAATTATTGCTTCCTTCCATGGGAGAAGGGGTTATGGAAGCGACAATTATCACCTGGCTGTTCAGCGAAGGCGATACTGTAAAAGAAGATGATTCCGTAGTAGAAATTGCAACAGATAAAGTAGATTCAGACGTTCCGACACCGGTTTCGGGAAAAATTGTAAAAATCCTGAAACAGAAGGATGAGGTTGCAAAAGTGGGTGAAGCCATTGCTATTTTAGAAATTGAAGGAGAAGGCGGGAACACGGCTTCGGAAGAAGCTCCGGCAGAAAGCCCAGCCTCCGCTCCGGATACGGAAACCTTAAAAACCATTGAAGAGCCGTTAAAAGTGTCAGCTTCTGCTGAGTTTTCAGGAGACCTTTATCTATCGCCTCTGGTAAAATCAATTGCACAACAGGAAAATATTTCCGAGTCTGAACTGAAAACCATCAAAGGAAGCGGTCTGGAAGGAAGAATCACCAAAGAAGATATTTTAGCTTACGTCAAAAACAGAGGAAAGCAGCCTGCACCGCAGGCCTCCCCGGTACAACAGGCAGCTCCTGCCCCGCAGCCGGTACAGACTTCTGCCCCTGCGGCCACCATTACTGCCGCTGCCGGTGACGAGATCATCCCAATGGACCGAATGAGGAAGATCATCGCCGAAAACATGGTGAAAGCCAAGCAGATTGCGCCGCACGTTACGTCTTTCATCGAAACCGATGTCACCAACGTCGTAAAATGGAGAAATAAAAACAAAGCGATATTCGAAAAACGTGAAGGTGAGAAATTAACGTTCATGCCGATTTTCGTAAAAGCAGTGGTGAAAGCCATCCAGGATTTCCCGATGATCAACGTTTCAGTCAACGGTGAAAACATCATCAAAAAGAAAAACATCAATATCGGTATGGCAACCGCTTTACCGGATGGAAACCTGATTGTTCCTGTCATTAAAAATGCGGATCAGTTATCCCTTTCAGGACTGGCAAAAGCAATCAATGATCTGGCTTACAGAGCCAGAAACAGAAAACTGAAGCCGGAAGATACCCAGGGCGCAACTTACACGATTTCAAACGTAGGAAGCTTCGGAAACCTGATGGGAACCCCGATTATTCCTCAGCCTCAGGTAGCTATCTTAGCCATTGGAGCCATCGTTAAAAAGCCTGCCGTTCTTGAAACAGCAGATGGTGATGTAATCGCCATCAGAAACTTAATGTTCATGTCTCATTCTTACGATCACCGGGTAGTAGACGGTTCCCTGGGAGGAATGATGCTGAAGCACGTTCACGACTACCTGCAAAACTGGGATCTGAACACAGAAATATAAATAATGAGCAATCAGTAGCGAGTACTGCTTACTGTTTTGAAAATAAAAGCCTCCGGATTTTCCGGAGGTTTTTTGCTTGAAGAAGGGACCAGTTATAATAGATAAAATTAAGCAATGTAAGAGAATAAGCTTTTCGGCTGTCTTATGATAAAAGCAAGAACCCATATTCTCAAAAAATGAACAAAAATTTCTTAACGGCTGTAGCTCTAACTATTTCCACTGCCGTTTTTTCGCAACAGGCCGATCAGTTTAAACAAATTGACAATTACGTAAGAGAAGCGATTAAAATAAATCAAATTCCCGGATTAGCGGTTGGCGTTATAAAAGACGGCCAAGTGATCTTTGAACAGTATTACGGGGTGGAAAATCTGGAAGATTCTAAAAAAGTAAACCCGGATTCCATGTTCAGGGTATACTCCACTTCAAAATTAATGACGGATGTTGGGATTTTTCAATTGATCGAACAGAAAAAGCTGTCACTGGAAGACCCTGTTTCAAAATATGTAGAACATCTTCCGGAAGAGTGGCAGAATGTAAAAGTAAAAAATCTCCTCACCCATTCTTCAGGAATACCCAATTTTATTGCGTTCAGTAATATTTTACCTGAATATTCCAGTTCTGAAACCATTGAGCGCCTGAATAAAGAAAAAATGGATTTTACAACAGGAAAAGAATACAGATATAATCAAACGAATTACATGCTTCTTTCGATGATTATTGAGAAAATAACAGGGCAGTCTTTCGAAAACTTCATTTTGAACAGTCAGTTCTATGACAGTAAAAATCAAGTTGTTTTTTCTTCAAATGCTCTTGAAAAAATTTCGAATCGCGTCATAAAATATAATTATAATGCGGAAACTGAAAAATATGTGAAATCTTCAGATGTTGAAGGGAAAAAAGCATATCCTGGAAATGGAATAGCCATTACGCTGCCTGCCTTTTTAAAATGGAGTACACATTTAGGCAGCAGAGATTTTTTAGAGCAAAAAACAAAAGATCTGATGTGGGAACCGTTTGAATATGGAAATAAAAAAGACTCTTTTGCATATGGCTGGGAAATTACAAAAGCGAATAATATCCCGTCTTACGGTTTTTCCGGCGGAAATGTAAGTGCTTACCGAACTTTCCCACATAATAATATGGCGATTGTTATGATGTCAAACGGATACAGGTTCTTCTCTGAGCAATATTATATGATCAATCATATTGCAGCCATCGTGGATAAAAATTTAACTGATCGTTATCTGTTGGCAGAAGAATCGATTGTTACCGAATTTGCCAAACCCAA
>JAKOOG010000107.1 GCA_022701545.1 Weeksellaceae bacterium
CCAAAAACAATTATCAATTTGCCCTGACTGCGATCAAAAAAGATGAAACCGTCGATATCTCTTATTTCTCTACCCAACCTTTGAACGTCACGTGGAAGCAGTGGGTTAAGGTTCAGCAGGACTATTACAATGATCCGTACCGGGAAATGAAATCAGGAAATGTAAAAGCCGTCTGGCAGGATGCCAATGGGAAAAGATTCGTGCCTGATTATAAGGAGCTGACGAAAACCCAACAGCAGTATCTAAAGAAGCACAACAATCCGATAGAACTGGCAGAGGCCATCAAATACCCTTAAACGATCTAATAAAACAGATAAAATTAATGATCAGACAGCTGACAGCAGCTAAGAATCACAAACAAAACAAGCATCCGCAAGGATGCTTGTTTTGTTTGTGCTGTGACTTTTCTGAGCTTGAAAACCGACAATTTAATATATTGCCATTTACAAGATTAAATTGATCGCAGTTATTATCTCGTGCTTCAGCCAAAACTAACGATATCCGAATTCAAGCCGATCATGGGATAAATGGACTTTCTTCGACCATCTTATGATTAGCATACCCATCTACTGACATCTTATGATCTTAAGAGATTCTCAATAACATAAGTACCGAACAAAAGCGGCCAATGTTGGGAGGTTATCTCCTATTGAAACCTTTATTTCAGTTTTGACAAAATAAAAAACCTTCCAATTTCTTGAAAGGTTTTATCAATATTGTGATGAATTTTATCTTGCAATGTTCACTGCTCTGGTTTCCCGGATGACCGTTACTTTTACCTGTCCCGGATAAGTAAGCTCATTCTGGATCTTTTCGGAAATATCGTAAGACAGCTGGGAAGCGACTTCGTCATTTACCTTTCCGCTTTCTACCATGACCCTCAATTCTCTACCGGCCTGGATGGCGTATGCCGAAGATACACCGTCAAAGCTTAATGCAGCCGATTCAAGATCTTTCAGCCTTTGGATATAGGATTCCAATACCTGTCTTCTGGCACCCGGTCTTGCCCCGGAGATTGCATCGGCCACCTGGATGATCGGGGATAATAATGAGGTCATTTCTACCTCGTCGTGGTGTGCTCCGATGGCATTGATCACCTCTGCATTTTCACCGTATTTTTCAGCCCACTGCATGCCCAGTAAAGCGTGAGGAAGCTCGGATTCCTGTTCCGGGACTTTACCGATATCGTGTAAAAGACCTGCTCTTTTAGCCAACTTTACGTTCAGTCCTAATTCCGCAGCCATGGTTGCAGCAATGTTGGCTACTTCTCTGGAGTGCTGTAACAGGTTTTGCCCGTATGAAGAACGGTACTTCATTCGACCTACGATTTTAATTAATTCAGGGTGCAACCCGTGGATTCCAAGATCGATGATCGTTCTTTTACCGACTTCGATAATCTCCTCTTCAATCTGCTTTCTTGTTTTCTCCACTACTTCTTCGATTCTTGCCGGGTGGATTCTTCCGTCCGTTACCAATCGGTGAAGGGACAATCTGGCGATTTCTCTTCTTACCGGATCGAAACATGAAAGAAGGATGGCTTCAGGGGTATCATCAACAATGATCTCTACACCGGTCACAGCTTCCAGAGCACGGATGTTTCTACCTTCCCTGCCGATGATTCTTCCCTTTACTTCGTCGGACTCGATGTTGAATACCGATACCGAGTTTTCAATCGCCTGTTCCGTTCCGATTCTCTGGATGGTCTGGATAACGATTTTTCTCGCTTCGCCTTTGGCATTAAGCTGTGCTTCTTCCATAATGCTCTGAACATGTGCCTGAGCTCTTGTTTTGGCTTCCGCTTTTAACGATTCTACCAGTTCGGCCTTGGCTTCTTCTGCAGAATAGTTGGAGATTTTCTCTAAAATTTCAACTTTCCTGGCTGTGGCAACGTCAAGTTCCTGTTGCTTTCTTTCCAGGACCTCCGTCTTTTTCGCATAATCGGCAATCTGCTTATCCAGGTCTTTTTCAAGCTTTCCTACTTTGCTGAGCTCGTCGTTCAGCTTATGCTCCTTATCCTTGATTCTTTTTTCCACCTCCTGCATTTTCTTTTCGCGGGACTGGATGTCCGCATCATGCTGGGATTTCAGCTCCAGGAACTTTTCTTTGGCCTGGATGTTCTTCTCTTTCTTTATGGATTCGGCTTGTACGGTAGCTTTTTCTATTAGGTTTTCAGCATTTTTCTTTGCATCATCTATAATAAATTTTCCTTTGGTATTGAGTGAGCTTTTGGAAAAAAGTATTCCGACTGCTGCACCAATGACAAGGCAAATCACGCCGACTATAATGGCTGTTATTGTCATATCTATATATAAGTTTTAATTGTCCTCAATTTTGCATAAAAAAAAGCCCACAACAATTCAGGGATTGAGAGTAAACTCCTAATCAACACGATTTGAACTGATTTCCATTGTCTGTAATCCGGAGAACCGGCACGCCATTCAATGGACATTTGTTCGGTAATTGTTTAGCGTTGAGTTTACCTTTAATGTGTTAGAATTATTGTAGGCAGTTGGTTGGGAAAAAAAATCTATTTCCCTGTTTCATTCAACGATTGATTGATCTTGGCCAGTCTTTCGTTGGTAGATTGTATTGTTTTATCGTAGTTCATAGACACCACTTCAGCATTGGTTCCCAGTTTCAGGGCACACATGGCCAAAGCATCCTGTTTGTCTCTCACATCGAAATTCTGTTCAAAATCCTTAATCATATTTTCGATCTGCTTCCCGACCTTACGCAGCGTCTCCTCTTCTGCTGCCGGTACATTCAGCGGATATACTCTTCCGGCAATATTAATGGTTATTCTTCTTACCTCCATTATAATCCACTGTTTTGAAGCTGGGCAATACAGAAATCTATTTCTTTCACCAAACGGTTGATGTGGTTTTTCATCAGCCGGTTGTGCTCAGGATTTCCTGATATTGCCGAATACAATTTTATATTTTTTTGTTCTTCTGCTAATACCTGATTTTTTCTTCTTTCCTCATCATATTTCCTCTTCAGTTCTTCATGCTCCCCATTCAGTTCGGAAAATTCTTCAGTAAGATTTTTATAACTTTTCTGTAATTGTAAAATCTTTTTCTCTAATTCTGAAAAATAGTTTTCTAAATCTTGAAGCATTTCAGGTTTTCGTATATTCTAACTGTTAGCAAAAATAACAAAATATTAATACTAACAAAAATAAAACGGTCTATATTTTGAGGCAAAACGAAAAAGGAGATGCAAAACCGCATCTCCTTCAGGTATTTTAAGGCTATTCTTATTCAAATTTCAGAACAAAGAATATCGCTCTGGTCTGTAGAGTAGACATCGCGGATGTCCAGTAAGGAGGCGTAGTGGCATTGTCCGCTACGATCTCGTTGTTCATAATGAAAGTTCCTCTTACTGCCGGCGTCAGCTTAAACTTGTTGAAGTAAAACTGGATCCCCATTTCGGCAGACCATGCAAAATTATGCGTGGTAGAACGGAATACCTGCTGAAGGTTATCATCCGTTGAGCTTGAGTTGGACTGCAGGTTTACGATATAGTTTACCCCTGCCGCAACATAAGGCCTGGAATTGTACCACCGCTGCCCGTGCAATTCCAGCAATACCGGAACATCCACCAAAGTACTCTTGATCTCTCTTACCCTGTCTTTTTCCTGCAAAGGAATCGGGATAAAAGGATCGTTTGTTAAGGTACCTGCTGCATACTGGTCGTTGGACTGCGTATTAAAAGTCAACTGTCTCTGGCCGAATTGTAACCCCGGTTCTAATCGGACATCCAGATAATCGTTCAGTCTCCATTTTGCGATAAGACCGGCACCGAAACTGTAACTTTCCTTAGATGAAACCAGATTCTGATTATTATTCATCCCATATCTTGGATTCAGAACGATACGGTAGTCCAGCCGGTTTCCATTCAGATAAAAACCCCAGCTGAATTTCTGCTCGTCGAAATCTTCCAACTTGTCCATTCGGTTGCGGGTTCTGAATTGCGCGTTTGCTAAAACGGCAACATTTACTGAGGCTAAAACCAGTGCTCTTAATAAAAATTTATTCATAGGGTTACTTTGTTGCTTTATAAATTGTGGCTATACCCAAACTTAGTTTTTTATATTCAACTTTTTTAAATCCTGTATCTAAAAGAATTTGTCTCATCTTTTCCCCGAAAGGAAAAGCGTTTACAGAATCCGGAAGGTATGTATATGCCCTGTTATCTTTGGAAACCAATCTGCCGATGGCAGGTAAAATGTTTTTGAAATAAAACATATACAATGGCCCCATAACCCCTTCAACCTTTGAAAACTCCAGTATATAAACACTCTTGTTATCTTTAACTACTCTTCTCAACTCTGCCAAACCTTTGGTAAGGTTTTCAAAATTCCTTACTCCAAATGCAACGGAAACGGCATCGAATCTATTGTCCTCGTAAGGTAAATTCTCTGCATCCCCTTTTTGCATGGAAATTTTGCCGTCTAATTTAAGTTTTTTTATTTTAATAACGCCAACATTTAACATTTGTTGCGATAAATCCAAACCAATCACCCGGGAACCTGTTCCCTTTTCAATAGTGATGGCCAGATCTCCCGTTCCTGTAGCCACATCCAGCACTTCCTGCGGATGATCATTTTTCATCCACTTCACCAGCGTATTCCTCCATAAAACATCTATTTTCAGAGAAAGCACACGATTGAGAACATCGTATTTCGGTGCAATATTGTCGAACATATCCTCTACCTGACTCTTCTTGGTAGCGTCAGAATTGTAGGGTGTAATTTTGGTAATATCTTTTGTCAAAACTTAAAACTTGTAATATTCTTTATAATAATTGAGGTAATCCTGCTTTCGGAAGATCTTCGATCTGGATTCTACCTGCTGGATGTTTTTGATGAGTTTATCATAATCTTCATCCACATTGTAGTAAAAATCATCGGTGTACAGTTTGCCGAAGCGTCTTGCCCCTCCGTAATAGGACTTCCCGTCGATGACGGTTTTATCCAATGCCAAAAGTAAGGAATCTTTCTTCAGGTTGTATCCGTAATACTGATCATTGATATAATAATCCTGATGGGCAATATTGATCAGCCCCCGGACTTTATTAACTTCAAAAGCGGAATCGAAAAGCAGTTTTTTATTCCGGTCGAACACTTTTATGGAATTCTTTCCTTTATTCAGGTCTACGGGAACGGTCTGCCCGCCGGCAATAATTCCCTCCGAACCGTTGTTGATTTTATAGTAAAAGGTATTGGGCGTAGGATTGTCTACCACGTAATAGTTCTTTTTGGCTAAAAACAGGAAGTAGATCCCAAAGGCAACGGTAAAAGCCACAACTGCAATAAGTAAGCCTTTTAAGGACGGGTTGTTTTTCATAAGATTGTAAAGTACAATTTCTGCAAATTTAATAATATTTTTAATTCTTTGTTATTAATATTAATTATTAACTTTGCATCTTTAAAAATCATTTAAACGAATGCCGAATACGATCATCATAGGTTCTGGATCTTACCTTCCCAGCAGAATTATCGGAAGAGATTATTTCTTAGATTCAGAGTTTTATACTGAAGACGGGGTGAAAATCGACAAACCTGCTGACGAAACTATCGCCAAATTTGTAGAAATCACAGAAATTGAAAACAGAAGGTTTATCGGGGACGACCTTTCCAACTCACAAATCGGTTACGAAGCTTCAAAACTTGCGATTGCAGATGCCGGCATCGATCAGGAAGAACTGGATTATATCATCTATGCGAGTAATTTCGGTGAAGTTACGGTACACGGATATGCAGATTTTATGCCGACCATGGCAGCACGGGTAAAAAACAAGCTGGGCATTAAAAACAGAAAATGTATTACCTACGATATGCTTTTCGGATGTCCGGGATGGGTGGAAGCCATGATCCTTGCCGATAACTTAATTAAAGCCAAAGTAGCAAAAACGATTCTTGTAATCGGTGCGGAGACCCTAAGCAGGGTAACAGATCCACATGACCGGAACAGGATGATCTTTGCAGACGGAGCCGGAGCCGTAGTGGTAAAAGCAACCGACCAAGAAAACGTAGGGATTATTGCCCATAATACCATCTGCGACAACGGACTTGAGCTTGATTATCTGGCCAACGGACCGTCCATCAACCAGGAATCCGACCAGACCCGGCTGTTTGTAAGAATGCAGGGAAGAAAAATCTATGAGTACGCCCTGAAAAACGTTCCTGCCGCCATTAAAGAAACCATTGAAGATGCGGGTCTCGCTCTTGAGGACATCAATAAAATTCTTATTCATCAGGCGAATGCCAAAATGGATTATGCCATGATCGAAAGGCTCCATAAACTTTACAACGTAAAGGATTACGATCATGCCATTTCCCCGATGACGATCCAGGAATTCGGGAACTCTTCCGTTGCCACTATTCCCACCATGTTTGATTTAATAATTAAAGGAAAAATGGAAGGTCAGTCGTTTAAAGAAAAAGGTAACATTGTGATGACCTCGGTAGGTGCCGGAATGAATATCAATGCTATCGTATACAGATTTCCTTAAAAAATATAGAATATAAAAATATAGAAAAGCACAGGGAAATTATTCTTTGTGCTTTTTTAAACCCGATTATGCAGAAAAATTTTTTACTCATCGCAGCCCTCTTCCTGGTGTTGGAAGTGTATATTTACCAGGCCATCAGAACTTTAACCGATAATTCCTGGATTAAAATCGGGTACTGGGCCGTTTCCCTATCGGTATATGGGTTTTTCGCCTATGAAATGGCCCATTTCAATAAAGGCGAAAGAAGCATGGCCCGTGCACAGATCATGATTTCTGTATTCCTGATCTTTATCCTGCCTAAAATTTTCATCGTTCTGTTTTTACTGATAGATGATATCTTCAGGACCGGAAGTTATCTTATCGGGTTAACGCGGCCCTCCGAAAACTTTTTCCCTGAAAGAAGAAAGTTT
Source organism: Weeksellaceae bacterium (assembly GCA_022701545.1). GTDB lineage: Bacteria > Bacteroidota > Bacteroidia > Flavobacteriales > Weeksellaceae > Chryseobacterium. Next base: position 6,927 of record JAKOOG010000107.1, read on the forward strand.
TTAAGCTTGTTGGGATTAGGTCTGGGCGGTGTACTTTCCGCACTTTTCATCGACGGGATTACTTTCGGGAAATACCGGCATAAAGTAAGAAGGGTAAGAATCAATTTTACCAATCTTCCGAAAAGTTTCAAAGGCTACAAAATCGTGCAGATTTCAGATGTGCACAGCGGAAGTTTTTCCGATCCCGGTAAGCTGGAACATGCCATCAATCTAATTAATGAGCAGAACCCTGATCTGGTGCTGTTTACCGGAGATATGGTGAATAACGTAGCAGATGAATTCAAGCCTTTTATTCCGCTGTTTTCAAAGATTAAAGCGAAAGACGGGAAATTTGCCGTATTGGGGAACCATGATTATGCCGATTACGTAACCTGGGATTCTCTCGATGCCAAAAAGAAAAACCTGGATACGCTGATCGATTATGAGAGACAGGCCGGATTCGATATGCTCCGCAACGAACACCGGATTATTGAGAAAAACGGTGAGAAAATATATATCCTGGGGGTTGAAAACTGGGGGCTGAAACCTTTTCCGCAATTCGGAAGACTGGATGATGCCTTAAAAGGGGTACCGGAATCAGCGGTAAAAATCCTGATGAGCCACGATCCTACCCATTTCGATTACGTGGTGAAAAAACACCCCGCAAATGTTCACCTGACGCTTTCCGGACATACGCACGGCATGCAGTTCGGTTTGGATCTGAAAAATGTAAAATGGTCGCCGGTGCAGTATAAATACCCGAAATGGGCAGACCTGTATGAAAGCGAAGGAAAAATGCTGTACGTGAACAGAGGCTTCGGCGTTCTGGGCTATCCCGGAAGAGTGGGTGTCCTGCCGGAAATTACATTATTTGAATTAGCATAATTAAATAAATGCAGTTGGCTCAGAGATATTGTTTACTGAACATTTCAATAAGGGTCTTTGAATCAACTGCATCTTTTTCAAATCTTGTCAAAATTTCCCGGACTTT
>JAKOOG010000125.1 GCA_022701545.1 Weeksellaceae bacterium
CGAAATACTTTGTGGAGAAAAGGGGATGAATGCCTATTCCGGACGGATGAAAGCAATGCTGATCTTTGCCTTTTTCCCTCTGCTGGCTCTCCTGGCGCAGCCCCTGGGCTCGATCACCTACTGGATCCCGGTGCTCATTATCGGGATTGCCGGCGCGGCGCACCAGGCCTGGTCGGCGAACATCTTCTCCACGGTGGGCGATATGTTCCCGAAGAAAGCTATCGCCACCATTACCGGCATCGGCGGCATGGCCGGGGGCATCGGTTCTTTTATCATCAACAAATCCTCGGGAGCTTTGTTCGACCATGCCCACAAGGCCTGGTCCACGGTCAACGGAACCCCGCTGCTGGAAAAATACCCGCAATACATCCATGAAAGGCTGCCGGAAGGCTTTTTCGAGGACCTGAAAAAGTCAGGGGCCGTGGTGGTTGACGGGATCGATAAAGGCTACATGATTATCTTCTCGATTGGTGCCGTGGCTTACCTGATCGCCTGGGCGGTAATGAAGACGCTGGTACCGAAGTACAAAGAAATTAAATAGAAATTAATACAAATGAAACCTTTAAGGTTGGGATAGATTAAAAAGATGGAAAATCAGACAAAACAGAAACTAAACCGCGAAACAGGCGGACAAAATAATAAACTACCGATTAAAATCGTACAGTTCGGAGGAGGGAACTTCATGCGCGGATTTACGGATTACATCATCGATAAGGTGAACAGGGAAGCAGGTTTCAATGCAGGAATCGTAAATGTTCAACCGACACCCAACGGTTCGGTTCATAAACTGGAAGCGCAGGACAACCTCTACACGCTTTTTACAAGGGGTATCAAAAAAGGAGAGCTCATTGATGAAAAGCAGGTAATTTCTGCTATTCAGAAATCCGTGAATCCTTATACGGACTATGATAAATTTCTGGCACTGGCGAAAGAAGAAGAACTGGAATTTATATTTTCCAATACGACGGAAACAGGAATTGCTTACGACGAGACCGAAACTTCCTATCAGGGGCCGCACAGGAATTTTCCTGCGAAGGTGACGGTTCTGCTATATGAAAGGTTCAGGCATTTCAATGGGGCAGCCGACAAAGGAGTCCGGATGATTCCGTGTGAATTGATCGAAGATAACGCTTTTGCTTTAAGAGATATTATCATCAGATATGCGCACCTATGGAATTTAGAAGAGGCATTCGTACAATGGATCAATCAACATAATTATTTCCACAATACGCTGGTAGACCGGATTGTTCCGGGGTATCCTACAGATGAAGCCGGATCGTATGAAGACAGGTTGGATTACGAAGACCAGATGATGGTAGTTTCCGAGGCTTTCCTGTTGTTTGTCATTCAGGATGCCGGAAATTTAAAAGAAAGAATTCCTTTCCATAAAATCAATGAACAAATCCTGGTGGTGGAGGACATCCGGCCGTATCGTTTGAGAAAAGTAAGAATCCTTAACGGCGGACATACCCTGATGCTGGCTCCGGCTATTTTATCTGGGCAGGAAACAGTAAAAGAAGCGATGGATCATCCGTTTACCAAGACATTTTTACATGATGCCATCTTCAATGAAGTTCATTCTACTTTAGGCCTGGATGAGACTGAGCTGAAGGATTTTGCAGAAGAGGTATTCGACCGGTTCCGGAACCCTTTCATCAAACACCATCTGGCAAGCATTGCTTTGTACTTTGTTTCCAAGTTTAAGGTAAGGGTACTGCCGAGTTTGTTGGCTTACGTTGAAAATAACGGAAAATTACCGGTCAATCTTACGTTTTCACTGGCTTGCTTAATCCGGTTTTACCAGGGGAGCTTCGGTGAAAAAGCCTTACCTTTAAATGACAAAGACGGAATCATCGCTAAGTTTAAAGAAATATGGAAAAATGAAGCGTATGAAACAGTTGCTCAGCTGGCTCTTTCCGAAACGTCATTCTGGGATACTGATCTTACTCAGATAAAAGGTCTGCAGGAGGCAGTTTCCACAGCATTATATGAAATTGATCATCACGGCGTAGAAGCAGCCTATAAGAACTTTATTTAATCTTATTCTTAAATATCATGCAGAAGAAAGTACTGAAAGTAAATCCCAAAGACAATGTTATCGTAGCATTGATGGACCTGCCTGCCGGGGAATCGGTTCATTTCGACGGTACGGACTATACGGTGCTGAAAGACACAAAAGCCAAGCATAAATTCGCTGCGGTGGATTTTAAAGAGGGCGACCAAATTATCATGTACGGCGTAATCGTTGGGAAAGCCAATCGGTTCATTGGAAAAGGCGAGGTGATTACCACTGAAAATGTGAAACACCAGAGTGCCAAAGTGGAAGGTAAAACCGGTACGTTGGGCTGGACACCACCTGATGTAGAGCAGTGGAAAGACCGTACTTTTATGGGATATCACCGTGAAGACGGACAGGTGGGAACAGAAAACATATGGCTTTTCTTTCCATTGGTATTCTGTGAAAACAAAAATATTGAAACCTTAAAGAACATCTTTGAAAAGGAATTGCTGCATGATAGAGCCGGCAAGCATCAGTTGCTGCTAAGATCATTGCTGAACGGCGGATCCGGTGCTGATATCGCCGTGGAAGAAGATGAACAGGATACAAGGATCTTTAAAAATATCGATGCCCGTTTCATCACACATCAGGGCGGCTGTGGCGGGATCCGTCAGGATGCGGAAGCACTGGGAAGGCTGTTTGCAGGCTATGTCAACAACCCCAATGTAGCAGGTGCTACCGTCCTCAGCCTGGGCTGCCAGAATCTTCAGGTTCAGGTTTTTATGGATGCGCTTCATGCCCTTGCGCCCGGTAATAAAAAACCGATTGTGGTGTATGAGCAGCAGAAGTCGGGAACCATTGATGAAATGCTGACCGGGATCATTAAAGATTCGTACGAAGGCATTAAAAAAGCTAACAATATAGAAAGACAGCCGGCTTCCATCACCAAACTGAATATCGGTCTGGAATGCGGCGGCTCCGATGGGTTCTCCGGAATTTCCGCAAATCCGGTACTGGGTGAAGTTTCCGATATCATGGCTGCGGTCGGCGGAACCACCATGCTTGCCGAATTCCCGGAATTGTGCGGGGTGGAGCAGGAGCTGGTAAACCGTTGTGTCAATGATGAAGACGGCATAAAATTCCTGAAGCTGATGAAAGATTTTGAAGCATCTGTAGTGGCTGCAGGATCGGGCTTTGATATGAACCCGTCGCCCGGAAACATCAAGGACGGACTGATTACCGATGCGATGAAATCTGCGGGGGCTTCCAAAAAAGGAGGGTCGGCACCCATCGTTGAAGTGCTGGATTTTACGGAATATGCAACGAAACCCGGACTTAATCTGCTCTGCACACCCGGCAACGATGCCGAATGTACTACCGCTTTGGTTGGATCCGGGGCGACCGTTGTTCTTTTTACGACCGGTCTCGGAACTCCAATGGGAAATCCGATCGCTCCGGTTGTGAAGATTTCCTCCAATACCGTATTAGCCGAAAAAATGCCGGACATCATCGATTTCAATGCAGGAACAATCATCAGCGGAGAGAAGACCATTCCCGAAACCGCTGAAGAGCTCCTGGAGTTCATCATCAAAGTGGCCAGCGGAGAAGTAAAAACCAAAGCCGGTATGCTGGATCAGCATGATTTCATTCCTTGGAGGAGGGGCGTCAGCTTATAATTTGAATTTATATTTATATAAATATTAGGGTTGAAAATGCTTCCTCTTTCGGGAGGGGGCATTTTCTTTTTTATGTTATTAAAATGCTTATATATTTAAATTTTTACATAGAAATCGGTTATGGTATTTAATGGAATCAATAATCAAAAAGTGGAATTTACCTTAATCCCATTTGATCCGCATGCATTTGAACTCATGACCGGGATCAAGGTCACAGATGATTTTGAACATTATGATGTCGGTTTTAATCTTGTAATTGGTGATAGGAATATGCATGCAAGCATCTTTATTTCTGATGTTAAAAGAATGGTGGACTGGTTTGAAGCCTTTTCTTTAAATAAAAGTGTTGATTCTACCCTCTCCGTATACCATGGCCAGTTGTGTTTTAATTTACTGAAAAATGATGTCCCTGCAAAGCATATACGCATCATCAATGACGGTTCGGTATCTATTCCCGGCTGTGGAGGGTATTCGGGAAATTTGGAAGAAATAGTAAAAATGTATTTTGTTGAATGCGAATTGAATAACTGGCAGTTGCAAAAGATTGCCCTGGAATTAAAAAGCGAATTGCATTATTCATTTAAAAAAGATTAAATATGCTGTAAAGGTGAAGGATGCTCTCTTTCATGAAAAATTGTTAATATATCAGATCCATATCTTTATCAGTTCATTATATTGTCAATTTTTTTTCTTTATGGGTTAGATAAAAATTTTAAACCGATTTATCACAGAAATATCTGCATTTCCTTTCCCATAG
>JAKOOG010000132.1 GCA_022701545.1 Weeksellaceae bacterium
GGACTGAAAATTTTCGGCGGCAGGTTTGAAATTTCAGAACACGGAAAACCGGCCGGAAGCCTGGACATTTCTAAAAACGAATTTAAAATCTATACTGCAGACGGAATTTATTTTCCCGAGGAGCTGCAATTGGAAGGAAAAAAAAGAATGAACATCAAAGATTTCCTGAACGGCTTCAGGAGCTTTGAACAAATAAAAATGGCTTGATTTTCATCAAGCCATTTTTATTTGTTGTTAATTGTGAATTTTGCTCCGCAAATGAACGGTTAATTTAAGATCACCCCATTTAAAGGCGTTACAATTGATATTCTCAAATTTTACCTTAAATGCTGAATGCCCATTTTTAACCGAAGGAACAATTGATAACCGCAGCAAATTTACCGTTCACTTTTAAAGCTGCACCATTTCCGTTACCTCAACATCATATCCCCCAACCTGAGGCTTGATGTTCGGATTCTGGGTAATCACTTTAAATTTATTGATTCCTAAATTTTTCAGGATCTGGGTACCGATCCCATAGTCCCTGTAATTGAACGCCAGGGTCGGATGCTGCTGCTGCCCGTCCTGATAGTTTAAAAACTGCTGAAGTTTTTTCAGCGTATTTTCAGAATTTGAAACGTTGTTGATGAAAATAATGGCTCCTTTTCCTGCTTCATTCACCATACCGGTTACTTTTTCCAGCAAAGGCTTTTCTCCGTTATTTAATCTCGTCAGTACATCAAAATATGAATCGGACGACTGTACCCTCACCAAAACCGGTTCGTTTACCGTCCAGCTTCCTTTCGTTAGAGCAAAATGGATCTGATCATTGGAAGTTTCCCTGAAAGCATAGAAATCGAAATCGCCGTAAGCCGTTTTTACCTTTCTTTCTTCCAGTCTGTCGATCAGGTTTCCTTTTTTAAGCTGATAATGGATCAGGTCTTCAATGGAAACAATTTTCATATCATGTTTCTGCGCAAGAGCATACAGTTCCGGCAGGCGTGACATCGAACCGTCTTCATTCATGATCTCACAGATTACTCCTCCTTCTTTCAGGCCTGCCAGACACGTTAAATCGATGGCTGCTTCGGTATGGCCTGCTCTTTTCAGCACGCCTCCCTTTCTTGCACGGAGCGGGAAAATATGTCCCGGTCTCATAAAATCGGTCGGTTTGGAATTTTCATCCATTAAAGCAAGAATGGTTTTTGCCCGGTCGGCTGCTGAAATTCCGGTAGAAGTTCCATTGCCCAGTAAGTCAACCGAAACGGTAAAAGCTGTTTCTTTAGGATCGCTGCTTCTGCTCACCATAACCTCAAGGCCCAGTTCATCACATCTTTTTTCAGGAAGCGGCATACAGATCAGCCCTCTTCCGTGAAGCGCCATGAAATTGATAATTTCAGGAGTCGTCAGTTCGGCAGCACAAAGAAAATCGCCTTCATTTTCTCTGTCCTCATCATCCACTACTATGATTATTTTACCATTTTTAAGGTCTTCGATGGCCTCGGGAATAGTATTTAACTTAATATCAGACATTTTTACTTTTTAAATTTTCACAAAGATACTTATAAAAACGGGCATCTTCCAATTAATATAAACGCTTTATTATTCGCCAAATACAGCGTTTTTTGCTTTTCTGAAAATATGATAAGATTCCAGTCTTTTCTGATGGTCATAGATATGGGAATTGACCATCAGCTCATCCACCTTAAACTTTTCCTGAAAACTTTTCAGCTGGTCTTCAATTTCAGGCTGGTTTCCGATCAAGGTATACCGAAGCTTCTGCAACACCATCGATCTTTCCATCGGCGACCATATATCATCCATATGATCTACCGGAGGGGCAAACGGCTTTCTGTCGTTCCGGATGATGTTGATGAAGGCCTGGAATAAAGTGGTAGACATTCTGTGCGCTTCTTCGGAAGTCTCTGCAGCCACCCCGTTGATGCAGGCGATAATATAAGGCTGATTCAAATATTTGGACGGCTCAAAATGTTCCCTGTAAATATTGAAAGCCATTTCCATCTGCTCCGGCGCAAAATGTCCGGCAAAAGCATACGGCAATCCTAATTCTGCGGCCAGAAAAGCACTGTCGGTACTCGACCCAAGGATGTACAGTGGGATATCCAATCCTTCTCCCGGAATAGCCCGGACCAGTGCATTTGAATTTTCTTTAGAGAAGTATTTCTGCAACTCCAGGATCTGTCTTGGAAACTGCTCGTTGATACTCGCCGGATTTCTCCCCAGTGCCTGGGCCGTCAGACCATCCGTTCCCGGAGCCCTTCCCAGACCAAGATCAATTCTTCCCGGGAAAAGGGATTCCAATGTTCCGAACTGCTCGGCGATGACCAGTGAACTGTGGTTCGGAAGCATAATCCCTCCTGATCCGACTCTTATTTTTTTTGTTCCGTTGGCTATGAAGCCGATCAGCACTGAAGTGGCCGAACTGGCGATGCTTTCCATATTGTGGTGTTCGGCAAGCCAGAACCTTTTATAATCTAAACCTTCAGCATGGTTGGCCAACGAAAGGCTGTCCTGAAAGGTATCATGAACGGTTTTACCCTGTTTTACAGGCGCAAGATCCAACACTGATATTTCGAAATTTTTCATACTTTTTATTCTGGTTTCAAAAACTAAACAAAGATAAGGCTAATAAAACTCATTAGTTACTTTTTGTAATTGATAGGATTGATGGTGATGGAAAGGGAAAAGCTATTGGGAAAATTAATCCAACATGACCTAATAGGTTTATGAAACCCGTTAAATTTTATTATTAACAAAATATTTAAGATTAAATCATAATGGGTTATTTGTATATTTAAAAAGTATAAAACATCCAGATTGAAAATCGCCACCTTAAACATCGACTGGGCCAGGAAAAAGAATCCTCAGAAAACCGCAGCATTCCTGAACGGGTTTGATTTCGACTTTCTTGTTTTAACTGAAGCTGTTGATCTGGATCTTAGTGGGTTTCCGCATAAATATTCCTGCTCTCCCATTCCGGAAAACACGGTGTACGAAAACCTCAATTACACGGAATACCTGAAAGGCGAAAAAGCTTTCCGGACGATTCTGTATTCTAAAATTCCTTATTCTAAAAAATATCCGGTGACGGATGATAAAGCCAGCCTTGCCCTGGAGTTTGAAACGGCCTTCGGAAATATCGTTTTCTATTGCACCATTATCGGAACCTGGTTCAACCGCCAGCCTTCTGCGGATAACGAATTGCGGAATACCCTCTCGGATTGCAGACGGATCTATACAGAAAACTCCAATCTCTTTATTGTCGGTGATTTCAATACTTCTTTTAAAAAAGGCGAAGAACGATTATCCATCAGTTCCAAAACGACGGAATCCCTGAAAAATCTTTTTGCCGATTTAAAACTAAAGAATATTACGTCAGAAATTAAAGAGAATATTGATCATATTGTGGTTCCTGATGTTTTTGCCAATCGTACGATCGAAACCGGGATTTTTGCAGATAAGAACCTGATCAGTGATCATCAGGGAATTTTTATTTCCGTAGATCATTTTAAGAATAATTCATATAAATTTTCCCACTGATTTGTTTAATATTGCAGTATAATTAAAAACCATGAAGCCCAGAATCATTTTTCTTTTCGTTACCTTTTCCTTTTTAACAAGTTGTAACTTCAATCAGTTTTATAAAGACCGTGAATCTGATAAAGCGGACGGAGAGAAAATTCCGCAAAAATTTTATTGGGAAGTGCGGTATGGAGGAAATCAGGATGATATTTTCAAACTTTTCGGCGAAAAATTTTTCAATGTAACGAGCAAAGAGAAGCTTGCTGAACTATTACATACGGTCGAACAGATAGGCCCTGTTCAGGAATACAACCTTTCTCACTGGGAAACCATGGTCGTAAAAGGAAGCAATCCCAAAAGTGAATACCTCTTTGAATATGACGTTAAGCGCGGTACAGAGACTACAAAAGAAACTTTCAGTTTACAAAAAGATAAAAGCGGTGACATAAAAATTGTAGGTTATCGTGTAAACCAGGATCTTTTGAACAAATAAAAAACAGTCAGTAATTTGATAAATTACTGACTGTTTTTTATTTTCAAACTTACAATCCTGTTTTAATTAAGACTGCGCTTTCTCCTTAAGATATGTAAAATGATTAATCAAAATCCTGATTTCATTAAATTCAAAATGGCTCGGCAACGCATTCTTCCACTCTGATAAAGTTTCCTTCGGATCTTTATAGAAGAGTTCCTCAAAGGCTTTTATTTTATCGGAGGTAATCACCCTTGAAATATCCAGCAGGCCCTGTTCGGCAAATTTCGCCAGGTGTCCGATTACCGTCTCTTTGACCAAACCTCTTTCCAGAGCGATCTCCGCAATGGTTTTTCCCTGCTCAAACAACTGGAACGTCAGAACCTGGGACGGAACTTTGGCAATCTTCATGCTCACTTCCTGATTATTTTTCTCATCCAGCAATCTGGTTTCCAGCAGGTGAATATCCTTCAGGCTGTTCAGGTATTCTTCCACATCTTCCAGCCATACCCTGAACTCTTCATTATACTGTTTCAGACCTTTCGTTCCTTTGATCTCCGCATAAAAATCCTTCAGCGGATTAAAGACTTTATCCCGGATTTCGGTAAAAAAGAAATTAACGGCACCTTTGGTCTTGCTTTCAATCTCCGACCATTCTTCCTTCTGTTCAATAAAATGATGAACCTTCTGGGAAATGACCCTTTGCAGCTTCTCGTAAATTTTTCCAAGATTTACGATTTCATGCTTTAGTTGCAGATACAGCTGATTGGTTTTTACATGATCGATGCTTTTGGTAGCTACCGACAGCTTGTTCCACTCTTCCACTTCATTTAAAAACCATAAACAATCCACCGTACGAAGGACCTTTTTGATGCTGTAATCGTATTTTTCGGTATTGAGGATGGCTTCCACTTTATCATTGGCCACCGTATCGCTATGAAACGACAGGATCCTGTTATCTTTAAAAATAACTTCCGGGGTGATTCTGGATTTTAAGACAATCCCTTCCAGAGTCCGGCAACGCGACAACGCGACATACACCTGCCCGGCCGTAAAACTTTTTCCGGCGTCGATGATCACCCGGTCGAACGTAAGTCCCTGGCTTTTGTGAATGGTCACCGCCCAGGCCAGCTTGATCGGAAACTGCTCAAAGCTGCCGAGTACTTCTTCCTTGATATTTTTATCGGTATCCAGAAAATATTTTTTCTGTTCCCAGACTTCTCTTTTAACCGTAATTTCTCTTTCGCTCCCGTCGAGGATCACTTTGATTTCATTTTCATCCAGCGCAGAAATTTCACCCAGCTTACCGTTGAAATACCGCTTTTCCCCGGAAATATCGTTCCGGATAAACATAATCTGGGCACCGATCTTCAAATTGAGGAACTGCTCATTCGGAAACTGGTTCTCTCTGAATTCTCCGAACAGCTTGGCTTCATAAGTCTTGGCCGTCACTTTGATTTCCTCCAGCTTTTCCTGGTTGATGTCGTCCGCCATTTTATTGTGCGAACACAGGTAAACATAAGGTTCACCTTCCGAACTGAACGCCGGGTCGTATCTTTCATTCAGCTTTTCAAAATCGATATTGGCCACATCGCCGTCACGGATGGCATTTAAAATCGCCAGGAAATCCTCATCGGACTGCCGGTAGACTTTGGTAAGCTCAATGGTGATCAGCGGAATTTCCTTGATCGCATGGCTGTCGAAAAAAAACGGGGAATGGTAATACATTTTTAAGATATGCTCATCCCGCACCACCGGCGGAAGCTGATACAAATCTCCGATAAACAGCATCTGTACGCCTCCGAAACGCTGGTTGTTTCTTCGGATGAATCTCAGGGAGAAATCCATCATGTCCAGGACATCGGCTCTCAGCATCGAGACCTCATCGATGATGATGATCTCCACTTCGCGGAGGAGCTTCAGTTTATCTTTACGGTACTTGAAATGCGGCATCAGGTCGGCAATGTTGTTGGCCAGACTGGTGTCGATCCGCTCCGTAGTGGGCAAAAAGGTTCTCAAGGGAAGCCCGAACATCGAATGAATGGTAACGCCGCCCGCATTGATGGCTGCAATCCCGGTGGGGGCAACGACAATGTGTTTTTTTCTGGTGCGCTTTACAAAATCATTGAGGAAAGTGGTCTTTCCCGTTCCGGCTTTTCCCGTTAAAAATACGCTTCGGTTGGTATGCTCTATTAAGTCAAAAAAATGATTGTTCATCGCTGTCAAAATTACGGAAATGAATCTTAAAAACCTTACCTTGGCATAAGTTTTGAAAATTTTGAAGCAGATTAATTTATTATGTTAAAAACGATTCCGCACGTTTCCGCTGCCCTGTTGGGTTTCACTTTGTTGTTCGTTTCTTGCGGCTCTACGAAAGATGTGGATGCCAACCTGCCAAAGGATATATCCGAAAGGCCTGTTGATGAAAGCAGCCAGAAATACGAGCAGGCCCAGCTGGACCAATTGAGGGCTTCTATTGAGTCTGAAGTAACCAAAGAAAAATGTACCAATGCCGGCGAATGGACTTTTGCACCCATGGGAGCCAAAGCCTGCGGCGGTCCTCAGCTTTATATCGCCTATCCTAAGAAAATGGAAGCGGCTATTCAGGAAAGAATCAATGATTACACGGAAAAAGTAAAAGCATTCAACCAAAAATACGGTGTGATCTCCGATTGTATGATGGTGAATGAGCCTGCCGGGATCAAATGCATCAACGGAAAAGCAGAACTGATCAACCCGTAACCCATTAATTTATATAAATTCCTACAGGATTTTTTGC
>JAKOOG010000134.1 GCA_022701545.1 Weeksellaceae bacterium
ATTCGATGTGAGCAGTATTGATAGTAATACCTCTTTCTTTTTCTTCTGGAGCAGAGTCAATTGCAGAGAAGTCTTTTTTCTCAGCAAGACCTTTGCTAGCTAATACAGCAGAAATAGCAGCTGTAAGAGTAGTTTTACCATGGTCAACGTGACCAATAGTACCAATGTTCAAGTGTGGTTTGTTACGATTAAACGTTTCCTTTGCCATGATTTATGAATTATTTATTTATTGTTTTCAAATTTTCGGTGTGCAAATATAATGAATTTTTAAATACCAAAAACTTTTTCTCCAAAAAAGTTTCAATATTCAAATCCAATAAAGCACAAACCTTATTTTTCAATGTATTGAGATTGCAAATTTACACATTTTTCTCAATTGTGAAAATCCTATACTGACGTTTTGCTTAAATTATAAACTATCTGTTTAATTCTGAATGCAATAAATAATAAAATGAGCAGGGTAAAAAATTTTCGCGTGCCGAAAACCATTATTTATCTTTTATCGTACATAAAATACGAACTTCTAAATAATAATATTATGAGAAAACTATTACACTTATGCATGGCAGTTTTCGGCACGGCCGTTTTATTTTCATGCGACGATTCCGAAAACATGATGTCCTCCGAGCTTTCCGTACAAGGGCCGGATCTTCTGGTATACGGAATTACTTCAAACAATGAACTGGTGGCTTTCAATGCCAACAATCCAAAAAGTTTCACTTCCAAAACCGCCGTTTCGGGAGTTGCTTCGGGAGAGAAACTGATGAGTATCGATTTCAGGCCGGCTACCGGCGAGCTCTATGCTTTGTCCAGCGCCAGCAAATTGTATGTCATCAATCAGTCCAATGCTTCGGCACGGGTAGTGAGCAGCACTGCTTTTACGCCTGCCATTTCAGGAAGTACCGTTTCTATAGACTTTAATCCGGTGGTAGACCGGATCCGTCTGGTAAGCAGCAGCGGACAAAACCTAAGGCTAAATCCGGAAACAGGCCTGGTAGCCGCAACAGATATCAGCATCAATGGCGGAAGTACTCCTTCCATTATGGGAATAGCTTATACCAACAGCAAATCCGGTGCTTCGAGCACGGTTTTATATGATATTGATGTAACTACGGGAAAACTGTACAAGCAAGATCCTCCCAACAACGGTGCTCTGGTAGAAGTAGGAAGCCTGGGAACCACTTTCACGGGACAGGCTGCTTTTGACATCAAATACGACAATGCTACCGCCCTGTTGGCTGTGAACACGAATCTTCATGTATTAGACCTCAACAGCGGTAAAGCAACCAATATCGGAACGCTTCAGCAACAGGTGATCGATATTGCCATACCTACCGAAGCGGTTGCTTATTCGGTAGATGGCTCAAACAATCTGCAAATCTTTAACCCGAACAATCCGATGCCGGTTTCAAAAGCACTATCTGGGCTTCAGAGCGGTGAAACTATTTTGGGAATCGATTTCAGGCCGGCCAACGGGCAATTGTATGCTCTGGGAAGCACCAGCAGAATGTATACGATCAACCTTGGTACCGGTGCGGCAACGGCTGTAGGATCCTCTCCCTTTGCTACTTTACTGGCAGGTACGGATTTCGGATTCGATTTCAATCCAACGGTTGATAAGATACGGGTGGTAAGCAATACCGGACAGAATTTACGCCTGGATCCGGTTACGGGAGGAATTACAGCCATGGATCTTACGCTGAATCCGGGGAGCCCGATGATCGGCGCAGCAGCTTATACCAATAATGTGGCAGGCGCAACTTCTACGACGCTGTTTGTGATTGACCATAATACCGATAAGCTGTATCAGCAAAATCCTCCGAATAACGGGGTATTGGTAGAAACCGGATCTCTGGGAATCAACATTACCAGCAGCAACGGCTTCGATATCGGAAGCATGAGCCAGAAAGCTTATCTGATGGCTACGGTAGGAACAACAACAAAACTTTACAGCATCAACACGGCTACCGGAGCAGCAACCTCGGTTTCGGATTTCCCGAATGCGGTAAAAGGTTTTGCCGTGGGATTAGGATTCTAAACTCATAATAATTATTTCAATAGCAGGAATCGCGGAAAACTGAGTTTTCCGCGATTCTTTTTTAGGGATATGCTTTCATTTAGGCTAAAAAGATTATTATACCGTTGAATTACCGCAAGGAAAACTTCCGGCATCCAGCTTTCCTCATTCGTCATCCCTCATGCCTCTTACGTTGAACCTAAATCTGCTGCGATTTTTTGGTTCTGTTGAAAATCCAGAAGATAATCGGGAATATCAGCAAGGTTAGAACCGTAGCCGTCATCAATCCTCCGATGATAACAATGGCCAGCGGCTTCTGCGATTCGGAGCCGATCCCTGTGGATAGTGCGGCAGGCATCAACCCGATCGATGCCATCAGGGCCGTCATAATTACCGGACGTGTTCTTGATTTTACCCCGTTCAGGATGGCATCATCCAGATTCAATCCGTCCCTGACATTCTGGTGGAATTCCGTAATCAGGATCACCCCGTTTTGGATACAGATTCCCAAAAGGGCGATCATCCCTACCCCGGCCGAGATTCCGAAGTTGATTCCCGTAACATGCAGGGCAATAATTCCCCCGATCAGCGCGAAAGGTACATTCGCCAATACCAGCAAAGAGTCTTTCATATTTCCGAAAAGCACAAACAGCAGGAAAAAAATTCCCAGGATGCTGATCGGCACCACCTGTGTCAGCCTCTTGGAAGCCCGCTGCTGATTTTCAAACTGTCCGGTCCAGCCGACCGAATACCCATCCGGAAGTTCAATTTTAGAAACCGCTTTCTGTGCATCGGCAATGGTACTTCCCAGGTCACGGTCCCGGATAGAGAATTTAATCCCGATGTATCTTTTGATGTCATCCCGGTAAATAAATGCCGCGCCATTGTCTTTGACGATTGTGCTGATCTCTTTCAAAGGAATCTTAGCTCCGTCCTGGGTAGGAACCATCAGTGCAGCGATATCGTTTTCATCTTTCCTATATTCCTGGGAATAGCGGAGGCGGATCGGGAATTTTCTTTCCCCGTCGAACATTTCGGAAGCGGTTTTCCCTCCGAAGGCCATCTCCAGGACCGACTGTGCATCATCAGGCATAACGCCGTATGCCGCCATTTTATCCCGGTCGAGCACAACACTTACTTCGGGCTGTCCGATGTTTTTAATAATCCCGGCATCTTTTACGCCTTTAATATCTTTTACCTGTTTCAATACTTCTTCAGCCAGCCTGTCTAGCGTCTGGAGATTATCCCCGTAAATCTTGATTCCGTTTTCGGCCTTGAAACCGGCTACCGCTTCGGCTACGTTGTCGGAAATCGGCTGGGAATAGTTGAACGTAATTCCCTGATAATTTCTGAGTTTCTTATCGATTTCCTCAATCAGTTCTTCGTAAGTGATTTTCCGCTTCCAGTCTTCTTTCGGCTTCAGATTGACAGCGAACTGCACGAATCCGAATCCGTTCGGGTCGGTCCCGTCATTGCTTCTTCCGGTCTGTGCGAGCACATCGGTAACTTCCGGAAAGCTCATGATGTCTTTTTTCAGAAGATCCGCGGTTTTAAGGGATTCTTTCAGAGAGGAGCTCATCGGCATTTCCGCGGTGATCCACAGCGAGCCTTCATTCAACTGAGGCAAGAACTCCGTTCCCAGGAATTTTGCCGAGAACAAGGTTACTGCCAGGAACGAAATGGCAACAATTAAACTTAATTTTTTATGTTTAAAAGTATACTTAAACCCCTTCAGAACACTTCTGTCCCAGAAATTCACAAAAGGGTTGTTCTTCTCCTTGACATTTTTATTCAAAAGGATATGGGAAAGCACCGGTACCAAGGTCAGGGTAAAGATCAGTGCTCCCATTAAGGCAAAACCTAAGGTGAAGGCCAGCGGTGAGAACATTTTCCCTTCCACTTTCTGAAAGGAGAAAATCGGGATCAGCGAGGTGATGATAATTAATTTTGAAAAGAAGATCGCTTTTCCGAGACCCGTGCCCGTCTGCTTGATCCAGCCGGCTTTGGCCATTTTGTTGAATTTTTCATCACCATACTTATGGGCTTTATGGTCGAGCATCACAAAGAGTCCTTCCACCATGACGACGGCCCCATCGATGATAATTCCGAAATCCACCGCTCCCAGCGACAGTAAATTGGCACTCATCCCTGCTATTTTTAAGCATAAAAAGGCAAATAACAGCGATAAGGGAATGATGATGGAAACAATCAGCGTCGTTCGCCAGTCGGCCATAAAAATCAGGACGATCACCGTTACCAGGACAATCCCTTCGATCAGGTTGTGCATTACCGTGTGGGTAGTGAAATCCATCAGGTTGTCACGGTCGTAGAACGTCACCATTTTCACGTCTTTCGGAAGGATCTTTTCATTCAGCTCTTTAATCTTAGCTTTTACTCCTACCAGAACTTCCCGTGGATTTTCTCCTTTCCGCATCACAACAATTCCTTCTACCGTATCTTCCTGGTTGTTGAGTCCGGCCTGCCCTACCCTCGGCATTGAACTTTCATGCACCTCCGCCACGTTTTTTACCAGCACCGGATTCCCACTGTCATTCTGTATCGTGATGTTTCCGATATCGCTTATTGATTTTACCAGTCCGATCCCGCGCACCACATACGCCTGCCCGTTTTTCTCGATCACGTCTCCTCCTACATTCAGGTTGCTTTTCGTAACGGCATCATAAACCTGAAGCGGCGTAAGATTATATTTATCCAGAGCCCTCGGGTCGATGCTCAATTCAAATACTTTGTCCTGGCCTCCGAACACATTGATGTCCGCTACGCCCGGAACGCCTCTCAAAGCCCTGTCGATTACCCAGTTTTGCAGGGTAAGCAGCTCACGGGAATCTTTTGTTTTGCTTTTTAAGGTATATCTGAAAATTTCCCCGGTCGGTCCGTACGGCGGTTGTACTTCAGGATCTACCTCATCGGGGAGATTAACGGTCCGAAGCTGATTGTTCACCTGATTTCGAGCAAAGGTATCGTCTACCCCGTCATCAAAAAGGATTTTCACGATGGAAAGCCCGAACATCGTGGTACTCCGCACACTGGTCTTTTTCTGCACCGGGCTCATTGCCAGCTCGATCGGCGTAGTCACAAAACGTTCTACTTCCTCCGCACTCCGCCCGTTCCATTGGGTAATGATTACGATCTGGGTATTGGTAACGTCCGGAAAAGCTTCAATGGGCATGTTTTTGAAACTGATGAATCCCGAAACTGCCAGAATCGCTACCCAGATAAAGGTAAATGCTTTATTTTTCAGCGAGAAGGCAATTATATTTTTAATGAATTTGTTCATGATGGATTTTTTTTCCTGGAAATGTCAGTGAATTGAATTTGTTTTAAACGCAAAGGGCGTAACGCTTTCTTTGACAAACTATGTATTTTAAAGTTCGAAGGCATTTGACTCAGCAAGCAGAGTTGGGTACAAATCGTACACTGCTCAGAATGATTAATTTATTTGCAAGAGAAGTTATAAGTGATGCTTATCCCAATTCAAGCTAAATCTTTAATTAACATATTTATGGTTGAAGCTGAATTTTAGCTGTTGAGAGAACGGTAAATCAACAACTGGTTGTTTGTAATAACCTGCTCCCCTTCCGATAATCCTTCGGAGACATAAGTAACCTCGCCGACCTGTTTTAAAACTTTTATTTCTTTTACCTTGACATCCGTCCTGGATTTATATACGACAACGAAACTTCTGTTATCGTCAAAAATTACGGCTTTTGACGGAACGGTAAGGGCCATGGTATTTTCGGAGTTCATCACCTTGATGGTCGCTTTGCTTTCCGGGATCAGCAGTCCGTTCTGGTTATCCAGGACTACCCTTGCCTGCATGGCATTGGTTTCGGGATCGATGATTTTAAAGATTTTATCGATTTTCCCGTCAAATACTTTATCCGGATACGACAAGGTGGAAACCTGGGCTTTCATCCCAAGATTGATTTTATCGATGTCAGATTCGTTTACATTCATAATGGCCCAGACATTTGAAGTATTCGCCACATCGAAAATATTGTCGCTCCGGTCGCTTCTCAGCTGCATATCCTTGTTGATGTTTTTCTGGACGATGTATCCGCTGATCGGGGCTACCACGCTGTAAATATTTCCTTTTTTCACGTTATAAACGGTACTTACCGCACTGGCCCGCTGCATCTGGTCCTGGGCTTTCTGCAGCTGGCTTTTGGCTTCCAGCACATCTCTTTCGGTATTGAGCCTTCCTTCGTACATTTCTTTGGCTACGCGGAGGTTATTCTGGGCTACGACCATATCCGTTCTGGCATCGCTCACATCTTTCTGAACTTCCGCCAGCTCCGTACTCCGGATGGTGGCCAGCACCTGGCCTTTGGTTACATGGTCTCCCAGCTCGACATTTACGCTCAGCACGTTGCCGCCCACCAGTGGAAACACGTCAATATAGCTGTTCTTATCCGCTGAGATCTTTCCATAGAAATTATAGTTGTCTTCGATATATTTTTTTTCAACTGTTGCCAGATCGATGGATTTCAGCATCGTGTTGCTCAGCTCAAATCCTTTTTTTGCCTGCGGCTTCGGGTCTGCTTCCTTTTTGGAGCAGGATAACACAGACAGGGCCACCATTACCGGGATTATATATTTTTTCATGTTTAATAGAAGATTTTCGTTTGTACGAGTTGATTCAATTGTTCTGCGGACTGTATGATCTGGTTTTTCATGTCATAGATCTGAAGCGCGGTTTCCCGGTAGCTGTCCACAAAATCCGTAAATTCAATCAGGCTGATGTTGCCTTTCCTGAAATTGCTCAGCATTCCGTTATAGACCGTTTCCATATTGTTAAGGTCTGTCGATTTTATTTCTGCCAGCTGTTCGTATTGGGTTTTCCATGTTTTATAGGCTGCCTGAACCTTGGTTTCCAGATTCAACTTCTGAAAGTCTGCATTTTTCCTGTTCTGCTGAATGGCGAAATTGGCCTTTTCCACATTTCCTTTGTTGGATTTCCATAAAGGCAAAGGAATTCCGACCATCAGATTGACTTCATTTTTAAAAGTTCCGCCGTTCTGGTCCCACCCTGCTCCGAGGTTCAGGTCCGGAACATTCAGTGATTTCTGCCATTGGGCGTACAGCCTGCTGTTGTCGATCAGCTTCAGATTGTACTGGTAATCCGCATTATTCTCCAGGGCCTTCTTCTGCAGTTCCGTTTCGTCTCCAAAAGGCTGGGCAGCGAGAATATCCCTGGCTTCAGGGTCTGAAAGTTGAGGATCGATATCTTCCATCGTTCCTGTCAGCACCTTCAGGGTCTGTTCAAAGTCAAGAATATTTTTATTGATTTCTACTTTGTCGTTATTCAGCTGGATGACGATACTCTGCAGCCTGACCTGGTCCTTCAGGGATACGTTGCCTTTGGCGGACTGTATGCGGTAGGCTGCCAAGAGGTCATTCATATAGCCCAGCTGCTTGTTGGTATTCTCCAGTTTCAGCTGTTCGTAATAAAGATCAAAATAGGTTGAGCGGAGCTGGGACCGTAAGTCAACCAGGAGTTGGGAAAACTGGAGCTGCGCCAGTTCCTTGTTGGATTTGGCAAAGGCAATTTCATTCTTTTTTTTACCGCCCATATAGATCAGCTGGGTTACCTGTGCTCCTTTGGCATGCCCAGCATCAAAGATTTTCCGGCCTTCCGGGTTGTAGGCATTGATCTGCCCGCTCAGCTGCGGCAGTTCCCAGATTCTAGCCTGTATGATATCGGCATCCGCCATATTGATGTTGTACTGTTCGGCAAGCAGTTGTAAATTGTTCTTCTGGAATGCTTCTTCACATTCCAAAAGCGACATCTTCTGTTGCGCTGCCATGAAAGAGGAAATGACGACAAACAGCCCTGCAAATTTATTCATGTTGGTCATTTTATAACGCAAAGATGTCTTTACGGAATTAAAATGCTCTTAAAGAATCCTTAAAAAAAAATTAAATTTAATTTAAAGCCTGTATCCAATGCTTTTTTGTGTTTAAGAATTTGATTCGAAAAGTATTAAAAATAGATTTAAATATAAAAAATGATGCGTCAACTTTTAACTATCTGTAAGATCATTGAACAATATGAACCGATCTTTACATTACAGATTTTCATAGAAGCATAATTGATGAATGATTATAGAAGACCGCAAAAACAGGATGAATATTAAAAACTCCTTACAGATAGATCTTCAAATCCCGAATCCGTTTATTTTTTAAAAATCACACTGAATTTATTCAGCAAATCTGCGGGGGAAGTATACCTGATTTCGGCACCATGGTATTCCAGGATTCTTTTCACGATTCTCAGCCCCAATCCGGAACCGGAAATGTTTTGGGAATTTTTGCCTCTTTTAAATGCTTCGAATAATTTCAGCTGCTCCTCTTCCGGAATGGTATTGCCGTGAGAAATAACGTCCACCACAAAATCCTGATCGTTTTCGGTAATCAGCACATCCACTTCCATATTGTCGGAATAGATCGCCGCATTTTTAAACAGGTTGATGAATACGATATCCAGTAAAGACTGCACGCCTTTTATTGTCAGCAGCGCATCTTCAGAAGTATCTTCGGAAATCTGGAAATCCATTTTAAGCTTAGGATAGCTTTTCTCCACGGCTTCATAAGATTCGAAAATCACTTCGTCGATCCGTACTTCTTCGTAAATGCTCTGGATATTCTCTTTATCAAATTTCGTTAGCAGCAATAAAGAATTGGTAAGATCAGACAGTTGGTAGACATCGCGCTGGATCTGCTGCAGCGAAGACCGGGTTTCGGGGGTATGTTCCCCAAATTTTATGAGGTTTTCCAACTGAAAGGCCATCCGGGTAATCGGGGTCCGGATTTCATGGGATGCACTGGCCGTAAAATCTTTCTGCGACTGGAATACGTCATCCAGCCTTCCGATCATTGTATTAAAGGATTTTGCCAGCACATTGATCTCATCGTTGGAATCGCGTACAGGAATCTGTGTGGTCAGCTTGTGGGCCGTCACTTCGGAAATCTCCTGGTTCAGGTCTTCCAGCGGCTTCAGGAACTGCCCCATGAAATAATAACTGAAAAAGCCGATCAGCAGTGCACTCATTACGTAGGCGGTGATCAGAAGGTATTTCAGGTAGGACAATTTGGAGTTTCCGTTGGTATCGTAGGCACTGGTAAGAATGTAATAATTCTCCCCGTTGATGGTTCTCAGGGCCGCATAGATTTCGGGAACCGTTTTTTCGGAATAGATGACCTTTTTATCGTCAAGCTCCTTGAGCAGGGCATTGTCCCAGGTTACATTCCGGTCTTTGATCGTGCTGTAGATCAGCTCTTTCTGCGAATTGAAAATTAAAATGGTCTCGTTTAAAAGGATATTATCGGAATTTTCATTGAAAAATACCGGGGCCTCTTCTTCAAAGTCTTTGGATTTGGCAATGAAATGCGAAGTAAATTCCAGCCTCTGCCTGAACCGTTCCTTGAATTCATCCCTCCGGAAATCATTAAAGGACATATAGATCACTGCCATCACAATACCGAAAAGCAATGAAAAGGCAATGCTGAGATTGAGGGCAATTTTCCTTTTTAAAGACATACTTTTTTTATAACGGACTTAAATAATACCCAAAACCGGAACGGGTGTGGATGAGCTTCACTTTAAAATCCTTATCGATCTTTTTTCTGAGGAAGTTGATGTACACTTCCACCGTATTGGTATTCGTATTGAAATTGTGTTCCCAGACATGTTCCGTAATCTGCTGTTTGGAAACCGTCCGGCCCTGTGCTTCGGCCAGATAAACCAAAAGCTGGAATTCCTTTAAGGTCAGGCTGATTTCGTTTCCGCCGCGGTAGACTTTCTGTTCGGTCTTATTCACAATCAAATCGTCGATCCTGATCAATTCCTGGTCATTCGTTTCGGAAGGTGTTTTTCTTCTTAGTAAGGAATTCATCCGCAGCAGGAGTTCTTCAAACTGGAAGGGCTTTACCAGATAATCATCGGCCAGCCTTGTAAACGCATCTTTCTTGTCCGACAGGTCACCGTAGGCCGAAATAATAATGATCGGGGTATTTTTATCGAAAGAACGGATGGTCTGGCAGACATCCAGCCCGTTGATTTTCGGCACATTGATATCGAGCAGATAGAGGCTGTAAGAATTGTTCCTGATCTGGCGCAGGAATGTTTCGCCATCGTAGATTTTATCACAGGTAAAATGGTTTGATTCCAGAAACTTACAAAGCTCTGCCGAAAGAATCAGATCGTCTTCCAATAAAAGAATATTCATCGAAAATTATTTTGTACGAATGTAACGAAAATTTTCAGGATGGTAAAGAGGGATTAGATCGGGATCCGGTTTTTAATTGAATTTTAAGGATAATAAAACCGGAAGCGGGAGGCTGGATGCCGGAAGTTTTTTGTCAATATTACTGCTAACAGTGGATCACGTACAAAGTTGATGAGAAATTAATGATGTAAAGAAGGTACATATTTTTAATGCAGTCGATGTTAAGAATGATTTATTCCTGCTATTGATGTTTTCGGTTAGGAAGGTATTCGATAGCTTTAGCGTAACACGTTTCACTCAGCAAGTGACAATGTGGGAAATTGTTTATGAACTCTGTCACGAATGACTGCCTTTAAATCTTAAAGGTTTAGTAGACCTGATGAAGGCGTTGCTAGTGTCTGGTTTATAATAAATCCTGCTATTCCGAACAAAAGTTGATGCAAGGAATGTTGCCATAGCCCGGAGCGCAGCGGTTACCCCACAGTAAGGTTGGAGGGCGGGGAAGTGAATGGGTTTAGCAGTGGGACGGATCGGAAAGCCTGGGCGCGAGGAGTATGAGCGGAGAGCCGGAAATAGCTCCTGAAGAAAAACTGTTGTTTAACTGTGAAACCTTGTAGCCGGGTGCCTCAAAGTTTCCTGAAACTTATGACAGTATTTCGCTCAAAAAGAATCGTACGATAAAATGCACTTCTTTTTAAAATGTTTTGAGTGATTATACGATAGTGATCAGAACAATGTCAGAACAAACAGATGATTTTGCGGATATTGTATGGCAGCTAAAATACATTTTCACATCGCAGGAAAAATTATCATGAGCCTAAGAACAAAAAAACACATTGAAAATCAATGTGTTTTGCTGTGAGCCAACTACGGGACTTGAACCCGTGACCTCTTCCTTACCAAGGAAGCACTCTACCGCTGAGCTAAGTCGGCCTAAACTAAAAAATCACACCGGAAAGCGTGATTTTTTTGAGCGGAAGACGGGGGTCGAACCCGCGACATTCAGCTTGGAAGGCTGACGCTCTACCAACTGAGCTACTTCCGCAATTTTGTTTCCAAAATTATTGGTAACGCTGTGCAAACTTAAGGAAAATCCTTTAACCATGCAACATTTTATCTAATATAAAATGTGGGGAGAGCAGGATTCGAACCTACGAAGCCGAAGCAACTGAGTTACAGTCAGTCCCATTTAGCCACTCTGGAATCTCCCCAGATATTTTATATTAAAGAGCCTCCAGAGGGATTCGAACCCACGACCCCGAGATTACAAATCACGTGCTCTGGCCAGCTGAGCTATGGAGGCATATTAAAAAGAATTCAAAAGAACGCTATTCCCTTTTTGCGAGTGCAAATATAGAACGGTTTTTTTGAATTCTCAAATTTTTCAATAACTTTTTTTAACTTTTTTTGTTAAGCCAGTTCTTTTTTCTTGATTAATAGCTTTTTAGCCGTATCCACGCAGGAATCCAAACTTTCTTCAAATGAGCTGGTGGTCTTTTTTACCACGATATCGTCTCCCGGAACTGCCAGAATAAGCTCGGCCGTTTTGTTGGCTTTATCCGAGTTGTTCTCTACTTTTAAAAATACTTTGCATTCGTGGATCTTGTCATAAAAAGTCTCCAGCTTGCTTACTTTTTTTTCGATGTGTGATTCTAGTGGTTCGTGTGGAGTTAAACCAATTGATTGTACGGTGATCTTCATAAGTCGTCATTTTTTGAGGCTCTTGGATGAGCCCGATTAAACACTTTTTTCAATTGTTCGATATTGGCATTCGTATAGACCTGCGTGCTGGCAAGGCTGGAATGTCCCAATATTTTTTTTACTTTGGATATCTCTGCCCCATTGTCCAGAACATGCGTTGCAAAGCTGTGCCGGAGGATGTGAGGACTTCTTTTTTCTTTTGTTGTTACCAGACTAAGGTACTTATTAACCAGCACATAAACAAATTTCTCCGTGAGTTTTTTGCCTTTCTTATTGACAAAAAAAAACGATTGATACTCTGCCTGCGGGCTTCTGGCTGCTGCATACCTTTTAAGCAGATCCGACAGTTCTCCGGAGATCGGGATAAATCGTTCTTTGTTCCCTTTTCCGATAACTTTCAGTTCATTTCCGCTCAGATTTACATTTTCAAAAGTCATACCACAAAGCTCTGCCTTCCGGATTCCGGTCTGGTACAATACTT
Organism: Weeksellaceae bacterium; assembly: GCA_022701545.1. Taxonomy (GTDB): domain Bacteria; phylum Bacteroidota; class Bacteroidia; order Flavobacteriales; family Weeksellaceae; genus Chryseobacterium. The sequence goes on from JAKOOG010000134.1 coordinate 12,449, forward strand.
CGATCACGCATTTATCCAGTACCTCATAGGTTTCCTCAAAAACCTGGTCGTTAAGATTTTGCATTTCCTCTTCCGACATCGGGATCTGCTTTTCCGGGTAGAATTTTAATGACGAAATATTTTCTACCGGCGAGACTTTGATCTCCCCTATTTTCAAAAGGAAAAGATAAAAGCTGCGAAGCGAAGACAGTTTTCGGTTGATGCTTCTTTTGGAAATCTCTTTTTCACTGAGATCGACGATAAAGTTGCGGATGATTTTCTTGTCTGCTTTGATGAGGTCTTCGGAAGCCTCCGTTCTCAGGCAGAATTCGGAAAAATCTGCGAGATCTTTCCGGTAGCTTGTAATGGTGTGCGGAGAATACCGTTTCTCCAGCTGTAGATAATCCAGGAATTTGTCCAGCATCATGAAGTATATAAAAAACAAAAATTCACTCTTCAAATATAATCATTTAAAGAGTGAATTCAGTATGTGGGTAAGAAAATTTCTTAAGCCTGTTCTTCCTTGCTAAGATTTCTTTGCTTGTGAGCAGCTTTCAATCTCGCTTGTCTTAAAGTTACAGAAGGCTTGATAAACGCTTGTCTTGATCTTAATTGACGAACCGTTCCTGTTTTATCAAATTTTCTTTTATATTTCTTTAATGCTCTGTCGATGGATTCACCATCTTTTACTGGAATTATTAACATATATTACATCTCATTTTGGATTGCAAAAATAAACATTATTTATGAAACTGCAAAACTTTCTTTAAGAAATTGAAGATGAGGCTAAGATTGAGGTTGAGATAAAAAATGAGGATAAGAAGGCATTAATAAATCAGAATTCTACTTTAATAATGGCAGATGCAGCAGATTTATAATTGCGTTTACGTTTGCATTATCATGGAAACCTCAGAACCTATACAAAACCACCTTAGAATTCCCTGAAATAAGCACAATAAATATCTCCCCCCGGAGGGATAGCGAAAATTCAAAGAATTTTTGACGGGGTGGTTGTGAAGAATACCTCTGTTGAACCTTTGATCAAATGGCTCAAGACAAATTCCAATTTCCCAAAACCAGACAAGATTTCTTTACCAGGCTATCGTTGATTTTTAAGATAAACAAGGCCGCTCTTCACAAAGAGATATAAAGCAATAATTCTCTGTCTTCCTTTTCTAAATGAACGTCTTTGTTTAATATTAAATAAACAGCAGGAAAATTCCAGTCCCTCATCTAACCTTACGATAAAAGCTCATCCCTCATCAGCCAAAATTTATAAGACCAATCTATTGTAAAAATTTCAAAATCAGTAGCAAAGTGTTTTTAAACAGCAATTATTCAAAAAGCAATACCCGTTTCAGGAATATTGGAACAATTTTCGTATCTTTGCTTTCACTTTATTCATGGGGTTGACTGGTTTCGACAGCAAGGTCAATGGGTAAGTAAGCATGCAGAGAACCGTAGCGCGATCTCTTAAATCCCTTGCTACAAAATTTTAACTGGCAACGAAGAGTTCGCTCTTGCAGCTTA
>JAKOOG010000176.1 GCA_022701545.1 Weeksellaceae bacterium
TTCGTAAGAAAGCTTCGAGCTGTGAAATTTCTTCCTCCGATAACTCCAGCATCCTCACCATCCCCGATTTTTGCGATTGTAATGCAATCCCGTCATGCACCGTTGCTCTTTTCTGGTCATATTCAGGATTTCCCCTGCTGTAAAAACGGATCACCTCCGTTAGGGTCTTCATGGAGCCATTATGAAACCATGGGCCCGTCCGCGATACTTCCCGAAGCCCCGGCACCCTGAATTTTCCCGCATCTTCAGGACTTTTGGTAATCAGATACCTGCCCAGGTCCTCCCCCTTTTCGCCCATTAAAGAAGTTCCAACATTTTCAAACTGATTATTGGAAAAATAGCCCGAATGGTGACAGTTCATACACTGTGCTTTTGTCCGGAAAAGGTGCAGGCCCATCAGTTCGTCATTCGTATAAAGATCTGATTTTCCGTCGATAAAAAGATCGAATTTACTGGGTGTACTTTTTACCGTCCTTTCAAAAGCAGCAATGGCTTTGGAAATCAGGTCTTTGGTAACCGCCTTATCACCGAATGCTTTTTCAAACAACTCTTCATATCCTTTTATGCTTGAAATTTTTCCGGCAGCTATTTCTATATGCTCCCCCATTTCTTTTTCATCCTCAATCGGCATCTGCGACTGTGCTTCCAGTGTTTTTGCCCGCCCGTCCCAGAATAGAGATCCGGCATACGCCACATTCAGGATGCTCATGGCATTGCGGGTCCCGGACTGTCGGTCGTGGCCAAAGGAAAAAGTCCTGTTGTCGCACCAACCAAGCTCCGGATCATGGCATGATGCACATGCAATCTGATTGGATCTGGAAAGCCTGGGATCAAAAAAAAGTGTTTTTCCCAGCAATTCCTTTTCTGCCGAATACGGATTATCGTCAGGTAATGAAGTTTCAGGCAAATGGCCGATCTCTGAAAAACCGGGCATCGATTCCGGATCAAGAATGGGTTTCGGCCACAGCGACGGATCCCCGGAAGAATACAATTTCCTCAGGTGATCCATAAAAGCATTTTTCCGGCTGATCTCTTTTTGTACCGTATGGCTTAAACAATTATGTAAAAGCGAAGCAGCAAGAAACAAAACCAGAATCCAACTTAAAGCATTCTTCATAACCGCTAAGAGTTTCCGCAAAAATATGACATTTTTTAAATTATTCCTCTGTAAAAAATAAGGGTCAGAAAAACAGTTTGACAAGAAATAAATGATACCGGATTAGGTTGCTTTACAGGCTATTTAGTTGAATACAGAAAAGCGAAGATTTTTTTTCTTTAATAATCGAAACTGCTTTGGTTTATCTCTGCGATTCAAGAGTGATAAACCTGTATCTGTTACATAAGTAAAAACCAGCTATTTTCAGGGCAATGCTGTAAAAATTCAACCTCTGTTTACATGATTGAGAAGTAATAGACTTATATTTAAGGCCTCATTTAAATAGCAAAAAAACTTACATGCAGATATTATCCCTGAAAACCGCCGGTTCCGCAGCAGCGATCTGCTTCAGCACGGTGGTTTTTGCCCAGCAGAATTATTCGGTGAGCGGCACGGTAAAAGACAGGATAAACGGTGAATTACTCATCGGCGTTACCGTAAAAGTAGCTGAAGATCCTGCCATTTCCGTTACATCAAACGATTACGGCTTTTATTCACTGTCGCTACCGAAAGGAACCTATCATCTGATCATTTCCACTTCCGGGTATCAAGACTTCCGGCAAAATATTTCCGTGGATGATGATACTAAGCTTGACTTACTGCTTGATTCCGGAGCGGTGCAGGACAGAACCGCAGAGATCGACGAGGTGGTTGTTTCAGGGATTAAAAAAGACAAAAACCTGAGTTCTGCCCAGATGGGAACCGAAACGATCAGCATTAAAAATATCGAAAAGCTTCCTGTTCTCTTCGGGGAAAGGGATGTGATGAAAACCATCCAGCTTTTACCGGGAATCAAAAGCAACGGTGAGGGAAACAGCGGGTTCAGTGTACGTGGCGGTGCTACGGACCAGAACCTTATCCTGCTCGATGAAGCCACGGTATATAATGCCTCACACCTGTTGGGATTCTTCAGCACCTTCAACAGCGATGCGCTGAAAGATGCCAGCATCATCAAAGGAAACAGCCCGGCCCAGTATGGCGGAAGGCTTTCTTCGGTGCTGGATGTAAAAATGAAAGACGGAAATAACAAAGCTTATAACGTTAACGGAGGTATCGGAATAATCAGCAGCAGATTAAGCGTCGAAGGACCTGTCCAGAAAGAAAAATCATCTTTTATTGTTTCGGGAAGAAGGACCTATGCGGATCTTTTCTTAAAAGCAACCGATGATTATAAAGACAATAAGCTGTACTTCTACGATCTGAATTTAAAAGCCAATTACCAGGTCAGTGAAAACAACCGTCTTTATTTGTCCGGGTATTTCGGGCGCGATGTGTTGGGGCTGGGAAACACTTTCGCTTCAGACTGGGGAAATACAACCGCCACCCTCCGCTGGAACAGCATTATCAGCAGCAAACTGTTTTCCAACACCTCGTTGATCTACAGCAATTACAACTATAATTTCAGCGTTAGCAGCAACAATAATACATTCGGGCTTTCTTCCAAAATCGAAGACTGGAACCTGAAGCAGGATTTCACCTGGTTTGCCGGCAACAGGCATTCGGTAAAATTCGGGCTGCAGTCGGTCTATCATACCATTACACCGAGCAGCGCTTCAGGGACAAGCGTAAGCAGCTATCCGAGAAACCCAAGGTTTTCCTGGGAAAATGCAGTGTACATCAATGATGATTTTAAAGCGACTGAAAAACTGACCATCAATTACGGGCTGAGGCTTTCCTTATTCAGTGTTCTGGGAGGAGATACTTATAACTTTTATGAAAAAGGAGTGCTCACCGGTTCGGAATATTTGACTAAAGGGAAATTCGGAAAAACGTATGTCAATGCCGAACCGCGAGTTACCGCCAACTACCGGCTGAATGAAGTCAGCAGCATCAAAGGAGGTTATGCCCGGAATACGCAGAACCTGCATCTTTTAAGCAACAGCGGAAGCGGAAACCCTACGGATCAATGGATCGGAACCAGCTACACGGTAAAGCCGGAGATTGCAGACCAGGTAAGCTTCGGATACAGCCGGAATTTCCGCGACAACAATTATGAGCTGAATGCGGAAGTCTACTACAAATCCATGCAGAACCAGATCGATTACAAAAACGGGGCAGAGATCACTTTTGATACCGCAGCCGATGTAGAAAGTGAGCTGCTGTTCGGAAAAGGCAGAGCCTACGGCCTGGAGCTTATTGCCAAAAAGAAGAGCGGAAAACTAACGGGCTGGATCTCTTATACCTTATCCAGAACAGAAAGAAAAATAGACGGCATCAATGATAACCAATGGTATAACGCGAGAATAGACAAAACGCACGACCTGGCAGTGGTTGCGACTTACCAGCTTAATCCTAAATGGTCTTTTTCGGGATTATTTGTATACAGTACGGGAAATGCGGTTACCTTTCCAACCGGAAAATATGAGCTGAACGGCCCGTCGATCCTTCAGTTCAGCAGCAGGAATGCCGATCGGATGCCCGCCTATCACAGAATGGACCTGAACGCAACGTACGAACCCGGCGGCAACAAAAGATTCAAAGGTTCTTGGTCTTTCGGAGTTTACAATATTTACGGTAGGGAAAATGCCTATTCTATCGCTTTCAAAGACAATCCGGACAACCCGGGAACGTACCGCGCCGTGCAGACCTCGCTGTTCCGCTGGGTTCCGAATATTACGTATAACTTTAAATTTTAACCGATGAAAAATCTGTTTTTAAGTACCGTAGCCTTATTTTCCCTGGTTTCATGCGAAAAAAATATTGATCTTGACCTGGAAGACCAAAGCGGGAAAATCGTTATTGAAGGAAACATTACGGACGATACCGGACCCTACCTTATTAAAATTACCAAATCGGTAGCCTATACGTCCGCGGAACCTTATAGCGTTATTGAGAATGCCCAGGTTGTGGTAAGCGACGATACAGGGCAAACCGAAGTGCTGACCTATCTTGGAGACGGCTATTATAACACCACTCATTTTACCGGACAGCCGGGCAGAACCTATACGCTGAAAGTAACAGCGGAAGGACAGCAATATTCTGCACAGAGCACGATGCCTCAGCCGGTCTCTTTTGACGGGCTGGACCAGGATTCTTTTCCTATAGCCGGCGAAACCACCTACACCCTGCTGCCAATGTTTACAGATCCTCCTACGCTGGGCAACCGCTATCTTTTTATCTATTCCGTAAACGACAGCTCTAAAAAGTTTTTCGCAGAATTTTCCGATAACGTCAATAACGGCTTACCCAACCAGAGGCCCCTGCTAATGCCCAATGATAAAGACGGCATCAAAGTAAAGGCAGGAGATACCATTCATGTAGAAATGCAGTGTATCGACCAGAATATCTTTACCTATTATTCCGCCCTGCTCCAAATTCTGGATGGCGGCGCGGGATCAGGCGTTACACCGGCAAATCCGCCGGGCAACATCAGCAATAATGCATTGGGATATTTTTCTGCGCATACGGTAAAGAAGCAGAGCCGGGTTATCCAGTAAAACCTAAATCTCAGCAAAAAACTGTCCCGATCCCCGGGGCAGTTTTCCGTAAATACACCATTATCATTTCATTTAAACTTTTTTCGTAGAATTTATCAGTCTTGATGTAACAATTACCCACCTTTAGATGTCTTATGGGTAGAAACCTAGTTTACATGAAAAATATTCTGATGCCGATTGCTTTTTTAGCAGGCATCCTCACCTTTGCACAAACAGAGAAGGATACCCTTAAATCTAAAGAAAAAGCCATCGAAGGCGTTACCGTTACGGTAAGAAAACCCACCATAGAATCCAAAGTCGACAGAACCGTCTTCAATGTTGCCAACAGCTCCGTACTTGCCGGAAACACAACCTGGGATGTCTTACGGATGACGCCGCTGGTAAGCATTGATAATAATGATGCCATCAAAGCGGAGGGCGAAACCGTTACCGTTTACATCAACGACAGGAAATCTGTTTTTACCGGAAAAGAATTAAAGGAATATCTAAAAACCATCCCGGCCGACAACCTGATGAAGATCGAAGTGATTACCAGCCCCTCTTCACGGTACGAAGCAACAGGATCCGTTATCAATATCGTGCTGAAAAAACGGGATGATGAAGGATTTAAAGGAAGTGTTACCCTAAATAACCGGCAGAACACCAAAAATTCTCAGTACGCCAATTTAAACGTGAATTACCACAAGAAAAATTTTACCCAGACCCTGATCGGAAGCTATGGCAACAACACCAATGTGCAAAGCAATTCCAGTATTCAGACCATATATGCGGATAATTCCACCACTTTCCGGAATGCAAAAACCATCGGGGAATCTAAAAACCCTTCCCTTTCTTCAACTTCGGAATTTGAGCTTAACAGCAAAAATACGGTAGGAGTCATCCTGGAATATTACCAGAGCAACTCGCTGTCCACCGCTAATGCCGACGGACTGAAGAATACGGATGGCAATTTCACGAATTCCTATATCCAAAGCCAGAATTCAAACGGTCTGAACCGGAATTTAGGGACCAATGTTTTCTACAAATGGTATGATAAGGAAAAGAACAAAATTCTGGATGTGAATCTGGGCAGCAATTATTACGGTGAGTCCACCAATGATTACTTTGTTAAAAATATGATTGAGGCGGCAACCCCAACTGTCGTTCAGAATCAGGAAATCGGTGTTCTTACCGATACCGAAAACCGGAATTATTATATAAAGGTAGATTATACGCAACCCCTTGGAAAGTCGGGTGGTAATTTTGAAGTCGGGGGAAAGATGGATTTCAATAATAATGTAATTCCGAACAGCCTTTACGGAAATATGCTATCGGGACTCAGCAGCCATGATGTTTTCCATTACGAAGACAACATCAATTCGCTTTACGCCAACTACAGCAAAACTTTTTTCAAAAAGCTGGAAACCCGGATCGGGCTCCGTTACGAACATATCGATTATAAAATCCGTCAGGATGTGGCAGAGACTTCCCGTAAAGATTCATACGGTAAACTGCTGCCGAATATTTTGCTGAAATATTCTTTCTCCGATAAGTATGACCTGAGCTTAACATACAGCAAAAACATCTGGCGCCCTTGGTACGCGGAATTCAATCCTTTTATGATTCCGAACAGCAATGGATTTTACAGCCGCGGGAATATAAGCCTAGAACCTAACCCGAGCGACCGCCTTTACATGAAACTGGGGATTCTGAAGAAATATTTTATTTCAGCAAGGTATATGTTTACCGATCAGGATTACTGGACCGACTATATTACAGAAGGAAACAAAACCATTTCCCAGGAGTCTAATTTTGCCGGAAAGGTGCATAAATATTATGTCTTTGCCAATACCAACCAGACGTTTTTCAAAAATAAATTCACCGTAAATCTCGGCTTGGGCTGGTACTATATCAACAACAGCGATTTCAATCAGAAAAACGGATTAAGCAATGCCAATAATTACATCAGCTACCTAAGTGCTTCTACCAATCTTTCCTATACCAATCTGTTTAATAAGAACATCAATGTCAGCGCGTGGGTGGAAGTTTCCAACCAGAACAACGGCAACTCGACAACCAACAAACCCAATATTTTCCATAATATTTCGGCAACCAAAATATTCCCGAAAACCCAGATGGAAGTCAGTCTCCAGCTGATGAACATCTTCCAGCGCCCGAATTATGATGCAACCACCTATGTTCAGGGCGGAACTTTCAGAAACACTTCAAAATGGGATTGGTACGGTGCTTCAATCTCGTTTGTGAAACGTTTCGGAAATCAGAACGTGAAAGAGAATACCAAAACCGATGTGGAGAAAAACGGCGGCGGCGGAAAATAGCCAATCTCTACAAACCTGATCCGTTCAGGTAAAATTAAATTTTTTATCTCATCACAAAAAAATTGGATTTGTAAGTTACAGGCTGAAATGATATGATGGAAAAATGCAGAAAGGTTTTAGAAATCCCTGCTTTTAATTCAGCCAGACTTATGGTTTATAGCTTAAATTAATTTAGACATCTCTGTAATAAAAACGGCCATGAATTCTTTTCATGGCCCATTTATTTTTACCCATCTGTAATTTGCATACAACCTCCATTGTTTTGCATACATCCGTCTCATTATTTCTGCAGAATTTTGCTTTAATAAAAAAAATCAACATATGAATTTAAAACACACTGCATTAGGAAGCCAGGGACTTGAGGTGCCTGTCATCGGTTTGGGATGTATGGGAATGACCGGTTTTGAAGAAGCCGATACGTATGGAAAATCCGATGAGAAAGAAGCGATTGCCACAATTCACCGTTCGTTTGAGCTGGGCGGAAATTTCCTGGATACGGCTGACCTGTACGGTCCGCTGAAAAATGAGCAGCTGATAGCAAAAGCCATCGGCAAACAGCGCGACCAGTATATCATTGCTACCAAATTCGGCTGGGAAATCGATGACCGTAATAAAATCACCTGGGCCATCAACGGCAAAAAAGAATATGTAAAAAAAGCCGTCGAAAGATCCCTTAAAAATCTGAATACCGATTATATCGACCTGTATTATATGCACCGGCTCGATAAAAACACACCGGTTGAGGAAACGGTAGGTGCCATGAGCGAACTGGTACAGGAAGGAAAGGTAAAATACATCGGCTTATCCGAAGTTTCTTCCGAAACGGTAAAAAAGGCCCATCAGGTTCATCCCGTTACGGCTGTACAAAGTGAATATTCCCTCTTTGAGAGAACCGTGGAGGAAAAAGGAGTCCTGAAAACACTTCAGGAACTGGGCATCGGCTTTGTAGCGTATTCCCCGTTGGGAAGAGGATTTCTGTCCGGACAAATCCGGACCATCGACGATCTTCCGGAACACGATTTCCGCAGGAGTATCCCGCGTTTCCAGGGTGCCCATTTTCAGAAAAACATCGAACTGGTGAAAGCCATCCAGAAAATGGCGGAAGAAAAGGCTATTACCGCTTCCCAACTTGCCCTGGCATGGATTATGAGCAAAGGCATTGTTCCGATCCCGGGAACGAAGCGCAGCCGGTATGTTGAGCAGAATATTGCAGCGGCTTCTATAGAATTGAGTGAAAATGATATCCGGAAACTGGAAAGTATCGTACCTTTAGGAACCGATACCGGAGCTCCGTACGACGAATTCAGCATGGGCCTTCTGGATTATTAATTTTAATATACGAATCATGAATACCATTCAGTCGCTTTCCGCTTTTCACCGCCTGTTGTCTTTGCCTGAACCGAAGCATCCTCTGGTGAGTGTCATCGATTTATCGGATGCCGTCTTTGCTGAAGATGAGGTCTGGAAAGGTTTCGTCAACCGGTTTTACTGTATCGCTTTAAAAAGGGAAGCTACGGGAAAAATAAGATACGGGCAGCAGCATTACGATTATGACAAAGGGGTGCTGAGCTTCACGGCTCCGAACCAGGTCCAGTATCTTAACGTCGATGAAATGGACTGTCACGGAAAAGGATACCTTCTGGTTTTCCATGAAGATTTCCTGCTGAAACATCCTCTTGCGCAGGCTATTTCCGGGTATGGTTTTTTTTCTTATGCCGTGAATGAAGCCCTGCATTTGTCGGAAGACGAGGAAGATGACCTGATAGAGATTCTTTTTAAAATAGATAAGGAATGCCGTCGTATTGACCGTTATACCCAGGAAATCATCCTTTCCCAGATCGATTTGCTCCTGAGCTACTCCAACCGGTTTTATGAAAGACAGTTTATCACCAGAAAAAACGGAAATCACCAGCTGCTGGCAAAATTTGAACAATACCTGAATGATTATTTCCAGGACGGGAATTTGGAAAAAGGTATTTTAACGGTACATCAGGCAGCTGAAGCAATGAATCTTTCAGCAAATTACCTGAGTGATCTTCTGCGGATCCACACCGGACAGAATACGCAGCAGCATATCCATGAAAAACTTATCGGAAAAGCAAAGGAAAAACTTACGGCGACACAGATGACGGTAAGTGAAATTGCTTATGCGTTAGGATTTGAGCATTCGCAGTCGTTCAGTACTTTATTCAAAAAGAAAACGAATATGGCACCGCTGGAATTCAGGATGAAGTTTAAGTTTAATTAAAAAGGCCGGAAGCTGGAACCGGATGCTGAAGTTAAAAAACTCATGGCATCCATTACCCTTTCTTCCAGCCTTTGAATATTTTCTACGCTGATTACTGCTTACGGATGCGGTATAATTTCCCGCCATCCGTTACGGTATACAAGTTACTGTCAACACCCTGCGTAATGTCTCTGAAACGCTGATTTTCACTGGCAAGAAGCCTCTCTTCCCCTACGACTTTATTATTTTCAATAACCAATCTCGCAATATGCATCCCGCTGAGCGAAGCGACAAAAAGGTTATTCTGCCATTCAGGAATGGTGTTTCCTTTGTAGAATGTAATCCCGCTCGGCGAAATAACAGGATCCCAGTAGTATACCGGTTGCTCCATGCCCGTCTGCTGCTGGATTCCGTTTCCGATGGTAGCGCCACTGTATTCAATTCCGTAAGTGATGGTTGGCCAGCCGTAATTTTTACCCGCCTGAACCCTGTTGATCTCATCACCGCCTCTCGGACCGTGCTCACTTTGCCATAATTCCCCGGTTACCGGATGAATAGCGATCCCCTGTGGATTTCTATGCCCCATGCTGTAAAGTTCAGGCAATGCCCCGGATTGTGTAAAGGTTGGGTTTCCCGGTGCAGGCTGTCCGCTGGTGGTGATTCTTAAAATCTTTCCCAAAGCTGCCGTTACCGATTGTGCCAGAGGCCTTGTCGAAAGATCGGAACGTTCTCCCGAGCTTATAAAAAGGTTTCCGGTACTGTCGAACAAAATCCTGCCTCCATAATGCAGGTTACCGACGTTTGCCGAAGGACTGGCCCGGTAGATCACAACCGCATTTTCGATGGTTGTTTCATTATTGGAAAGTCTTCCTTTTGCAACGGAAGTGACATTGCCTCCGGATACATTTTCGGAGAAAACCCAGTAAACCATTCTGTTGGATGCAAACTGCGGGTCAACACAAACGCCCAGCAGTCCGCCCTGTCCGCCTGAATTAACGGCAGGAAGCCCCGTAATCGCACCGCTGACGTTTCCGGTCGTGCTGACAATTCTCATGGTTCCTGCTTTTTCGGTAACCAGCAATCTGCCGTCCGGCAGACTCGTTATTCCCCAGGGTGAAGCCAGGGATGAAGTAACGACCTCACCGACATATCCGGTGGATGTTTTTACCCCATTGGCACGGGTCTGCCCTGGAAATGCAGGCTGGTAATTGGTATTGGCAGCATTGTTTTCCACAGGCGGAAGTGCAGGCCCGTTGTTCTCGTTCTCATCAATTGTTTCCGAGCAGCTGGCAAACAGCATCGATGCTGCAATCAGCATTTGGTAAGTTGTAATTTTCATATAATCAATTTTGGTGATTTGATAATAATTTCAGTTCTTACGCAACAAATTTTTTGCCGTAAATGATTTTTGGCCCATTTTTGCAATGGATAATCAACAGAATGTATAAAATCAGCACCATAATATAAATTAATTATGGCATTTGCCCTTGTCGGATGATTCTACTTATCCCAAAAAAAATTATATCTCCAAATTACCTTCATCAAAAGGTTTATAGAGATTTCTTAAAAAAGTTAAGATTGAATTGTGATAATTTCAGCCGAAAAAGAGCATTATGGCATGAATATTATTATATTAATAAGAAACACTGTAAAAGATGGAAAATTTATCAGAAAACAAAGAATTGATTAATAAGTATCTAAACTGCATTCTTCAGCAGCAATTTAATATTCAGATCGACCTTAAGGATGAATATACGTTCATAGAAAACCTGGTTTCAAGAAAACCGGTTATTGCAGCTACTTTCTCAGATAAAATCCTTTCGGATCCCGAAATGAAGATGTTTCTGTCCTCTTTGATTACGGAGATTAATACCGGAAGTTGCAGCATACATTCGATGAAAGTAAAGCTTAGAAATTATTCCGCAGAAAATTGGAATTCTTACAGAAGAATAGTTTAAAATCGGAAAAGTAAATAAAATAAAAGTCCCTGTATCGCTGCAGGGACTTTTATTTTTCAGATAACCCTTGAACTTTACTGCAGGTATTGCGCTACTTTATCTTCAAGATCTTCCAAATTGAAAGGTTTTGCCACATAATCATCAGCCTGTGCCTGCTTGGCCAGCGCCACAATATCATTGTTGGCCGTTACATAGATGACAGGGATGTTTTTAAATCCCTCATGGTTTTTCAGAAGCTTTGTTGCCTCTACTCCACCAATTTTCGGAATCCAGTTATCCATCAGGATAACATCCGGCTGGTACTGGGCTACTTTCTCCAGAATATCGTGCGAGGTTTCTGAAATTTCAACATGATAGCCGTTTTCTTCAAAGATGATCGTAATTACTTCAAGAATGGTTTTATCATCATCAAAAATCAGGATTTTCTTTTTACTCATACTAATTTTATAATTTTAATGTAGTTAGGGATTTTTACTTTATTTTTTACAGCTGATTAATATAATCCGCTAAGTTACCGGAATTAATAATTAAATCATAATCAATTTCTTCCACCGCGTGCTTCGGCATGTAATCCACTTCTGCCGTTTCGGGATCCTGGATCCATACTTGTCCTTTGTTTTTTTTAATATAGGCAAGGCCTTTCACCCCATCAGCATTGGCTCCGGAAAGCAGGATACCGATTACTTTTTCGCCATAAATCTCTGCGGCCGATTTGAAGGTCACATCAATCGACGGACGGGAGTAGTTCATTTTCTCCGAACTGTCCAGCGACATTGTTTCTTTGTCTTCAAAAAGAAGATGGTAATCCGCCGGTACAATGTATATTTTATTTTTCTGAACGTCTGTCTTGTCTTCGATTTCAATTACTTCCAACGGAGAAAGCTGCTGAAGCAGGGTCTGCAGTATATTCGTTGAATGGGCTTTTCTATGGACCACCAGTAAAATCGGAAAACTGAGGGGGGTATCCAGTTTTTTAATCATTTCCATGATCACCTGCAGACTTCCCGCAGAACCGCCTATCACAATTAATTCGGTATTTGTGCTGTTCATTTTCATCGGTGAGTTTTTAGTGGTGATCTACTTTTTTCCAGATTTTCTGATCGTCGATCTGATGATAATTCCGATCTAATTTAGAAAATCTTATCGTTTCTTTGGCACCCAATGCTAAAAATCCCAGATTTTCCAGGCTGTTATCGAATAACCGGAACACCCTTTCCTGAAGACCGCGGTCAAAATAGATAAGAACATTACGGCAGATAATGAGCTGAAAGCTGTTGAAGGAACTGTCGGAAACCAGATTATGGGTAGAAAGGATCAGCTTTTCCTGCAGGCTTTTATCAAACTTCACACTGTCATAGTTTGCGGTATAATAATCTGAAAAATCCTTTTTACCTCCGGACTGGATATAGTTTTCGGAATACAGCTTCATCTGCTGCAGTGGAAAAACCCCGGCTCTGGCCGTCTCCAGCACTGATGGGTTGAGATCGGTCCCGTAGATCAGCGATTTCTGGTACAGATTCGCTTCCTTGAGTAAAATGGCCATGGAATAAGCTTCCTCTCCCGTCGAACATCCGGCTACCCAGATCCGGATCAGCGGATAAGTTCCCAGCTGCGGAAGAATTTTCTCTCTCAGGGTCTTAAAAAACTGGGGATCCCGGAACATTTCGGTAACATTTACGGTAATTTCCTCAATAAAGCGTTTCAGATATTCGGGATCGTTGAGAATAATATACCGCAGCTCTGCAAAACTGGTAAACCTGTCGATGAGGCATATCCGGTTCACCCGGCGCTTAAACGAAGCGCGGCTGTATTCCGAAAAATCGTAACCGTACATCTCGTAGACATCCTTGATCAGGTATTCTACTTCTTCATCTTTTATAATACTAGGTTCCAGCATTTACATCAGTTTTTCAATGGCTGTTATCAATTTGTCCACATCAATCGGTTTGGAGATATAGTCTTTGGCGCCTGCATCCAGGCATTTCTGCCGGTCCTGCGGCATCGCCTGAGCCGTAACCGCAATAATGGGAATGTGGCTCAGGGATGGTATTTCCTTGATGATTTTTATTGCCTGGTACCCATCCATTTCCGGCATCATCATATCCATCAGCACTGCCAGAAACCGGTTATCTTTTTCCAAAACCGATATGGCTTCCTGGGCCATGGTACAGCTTTCGGTCTGATAGCCCCGTGCCTTTAAGGTGAGTTTCAAGGCGAATATATTGCGCGGATCATCATCCACAATTAAAATTTTCTTATTCATCAGAATTCTGGCTGTTTAACTTTCATATAACCAAACACGAAGCAGGGAGAGCAGCTGATCGATATCCACGGGTTTTGAGATATAATCCGAAGCTCCGGCGGTGATGCATTTTTCCCGCTCACCGATCATGGATTTTGCGGTAATGGCGATAATTGGCAGCCGGGCAAATTTAGGCATTTTCCGGATTTCCTTTATCGTTTCGTATCCGTCCATTTCCGGCATCATCATATCCATCAGGATCACGTCAACGTCCGGGTTTTCCTTAATCTGCTGGAGCGCATGTTTGCCGTCCATTGCTACAACTGCTTCTACCTTATATTTTTCCAGTGCTTTTGTTAAGGAGAAAATATTCCGCACATCATCGTCAGTAATCAGGATCTTCTTACCGCTGAGAACTTCCGTTAAAGAGCCCAAGGCTTTATTCCTCACCGTTTCGATGGAGTTGTTTTTTTCTTCTACAAGGTGCAGGAATAAGCCTACTTCATCCAGAATTCTCTGATAAGAATGGGCTGTTTTTACAACAATTGAATCTGCATACTGCTTGATTTTCAGCTCCTCGGCTTTGGATAAATTCCGCTCCGTAAAAATGATGATGGGAAGGTTTTCCAGTCCGTCATAGCTTTTGATGGATTCTACAATCTGGTATTCGTTTCCTTTCGACGAGCCGATATCCAGGATCACACAGTCTACATGATCGGAAGTCAGGGCTTTTACACTGTCTTCCACATTATTTTCCACCGAAAGCGAAATATTGAAGTTGCTCAGGAAATAAGACAGGGCACTGGCATGCTTCGCATTTTCTTCTACGATTAAAACTTTCTGAGGTCCTTTTTTCAGGGCTTCTTCAATTTTCCTGAATACGTCTGTCATCTGATCCAGGGCTACCGGCTTGCTGATAAAATCAATGGCCCCTTTCATCAGGCTTTCCTTTTTTACGTGCAGCGAAGACATCATGTGAACGGGAATGTGCTTGGTATCGGCATTTGATTTTAAATCGTCCATGACCTGCCATCCGTCTTTTACCGGCAGCTGAATATCCAGCAGGATCGCATGTGGGTGGTACTGCAGGGCTGCTGCCAGACCGCGGTCTCCCCTTACTTCGATTATTGCTTTATAATTCTGCAGATGGGCATACTTCAGCAATGCTTTGGCAAAATTCGTATCGTCTTCGATGATAAGGATTACTTTATCATCTTTTTTAATCTGATGACGGTCATCGTTTACGTTTTCCGGAATTTTAAGCGTATTAACCTCTTCTTTCACTTCCTCTTCGCCTTCATCCAGAATTTGCTGGATCTCCTCTACTTCTTCACGGATTGTTTTTACGAGGTTCTGATCGTTTTCAGCCGGCTTGATTTCCATCGCTTCTTTTACAGGAATAATCAAGCTGAACTCACTGCCTTCGTTTACTTTGCTCTTCAGAATCAATTCACCGCCAAGTAATCTTGCAATTTCACGGCTGATGGACAATCCGAGACCGGTTCCCCCAAATTTTCTTTTGGTAGAACCATCTGCCTGCTGAAATGCTTCGAAAATAATTTTCTGCTTGTCTTCTGCGATTCCGATCCCGGTGTCTTTTACCGAGAATACGATAAAGCCTTCTCTTTCAGAATCGTTCTTGATATGTAAATCGATGCTGCCTTTGGTGGTAAATTTCAGGGCATTCGACAATAGGTTTCTCAGTACCTGATCGACTCTTAAACGGTCGGTCTGGATATTTTTCCGGGCATCCGGTTCTATGTTGATGTTAAACAGAAGCTTTTTCTCCTGGAAGACAGGATTAAAGAGATTCTTCAGGTCTTTCACGACATCTTCGATAACCACCTCCTGATATTCAAGCGTCATCTTTCCGGATTCAATTTTGGCAAGATCCAGAATTTCATCAATCAGGGTTAAGAGACTGCTTCCTGAGCTCTGGATTACCTTTGCCGATTCGATCTGGTCTTCATTCAGGTTTTCATCAGGATTCTCGGCCATCAGTCTGGAAAGAAGAAGAATAGAGTTCAGCGGCGTACGCAGTTCGTGGGACATATTGGCCAGGAATTCCGATTTGTATTTGGTGCTTAAGGCAAGCTCTTCCACCTTTTTCTGGATATCGTTATTCCGTTCGGCGATCAGATGGTTTTTTTCTTCCAACAGCCTTGAACGTTCTTCCAGTTCAGCATTAGCCTGCATCAGCTCTTCCTGCTGTACTTTCAGCTCTTCTTCGGACGCCTGCAGCTTTTGGGTCTGGGCTTCCAGTTCGGTATTTAAATTTTCCAACTCAGAATGCTGTACCTGCAGTTCTTCCGATTGGGCCTGTGTTTCTTCCAGCAGCTGCTGTTCTTTTTCCCTGCCTTTTGCCGCACTAAGCGCAATTCCGATGTTTCGGCTGCATTCCACGAAATAATCAATCCGGTCCTGCTCGTAATTGGAAGTTGATCCCAGTTCCATAATTCCGATAACTCCGCCATCGACAAAAATAGGGATCAGCATGATACCATAGATCTGGATGGTGCTGCTTGCAAAAGTCACTACAAAATCATCTTCATGCAGATTGTTGTAAACCTGTGTTTTTTCACTGATGAAAGTCTGCCCTACCATTCCTTCTCCAGGCTCGAAAACCTTCTTCATATTATTTTCCAGCCCAAATACGGCTGTCAGTCTCAGCAAGCCCTCATCGTACAGATAAATAGAGCCGTTGATGCATTTCCCGTATTCAATAAGCTGATGTAACGAAGCGGTAGCGACCTGTTTTACGGTTTTATTTCCTACCAGGGATTCATTCAATACGGCGAGACCTTTCTGACGCCAGTCGCTTCTGTTAATGGTATCAAAAGAAAACTTCAGCGATTCCGTCATGTGGTTCAATGATTCCACCAGTTCTCCAAGATCATCCTCGGCATTGTCTACAACCTTCTGGCTATAATCACCATTGGCTACCCGGTTGGCAATCTTCTGGATAGCGCTTACCCTTCTGGAAATCTCAAGATCTTTGGACCTGAGCATTTTTTCCAGTTTTTCCCTCCGGATCAGGTCCGATCTCAGTTTAAAATAAAAAACGGTGGTTACAATAATGGCTGCAATGGCAGAGAATACAATAAACATTACCGTTGTACTTGAGGAACGGTTAAGATCTCTGTTTTTTACAGCAAGCTGATTTTCTTCATACTGCGAAAATTCTTTTACAATCTGCCGGCTTCTGTCCATGTAAATTTTGCTGTCCAGAATCTGCTGCTGGGTCATCAGCAGTCCTTTTTTGCGGTTCTGCACAAAAAGTTTCAGCGTGGCAATATTGTGATCTGCATTTTTCTCCAGTTCATCCAAAAGCTTTTGCTGATGAGGATCCGTTATCTCCAGGCTTTTTGCATACTGAAAGGTTTTGGAATATTCGGCAACGCTACGGTTGAACGGTTCCAGAAAGTTCTCTTTTCCGGTAAGCTGGTAGCCTCTGTTCCCCGTTTCGGCATCCAAAAGTGATAACAGGACATCCTTAACGGCAGTTACCGCTCTTCTGCTCTTACCAACGCTTTCCCGATGGTTCATCTGGTTCTGGATACTGAAATAAGAAGCTATAGAACTTGCTATTAAAATAACAAGCGAAAGCCCTACTCCAAACTGGAGATTTCGTATAATTTTTTTCGGCATGAAAACTAATTTAATGGTAAAGTGAAATAGAATGTTGAACCTTCGTCAACTTTACTGGAAACCCCGATATTGCCGTGGTGCTGCTTGATGATTTCCGAACAGATAAAGAGGCCGATACCCATTCCCTGGAACTGAAGTGAAGATTCCTCGACGCGGTAAAATTTATGGAAAACCGCCTCCTGCTTATAATCCGGGATTCCGATTCCGAAATCGGTCACATTCACTTTAATTTCCTGTTCTTCTTCATCAAGAAAAGTGGTGACGATCACCTGATGGTTGTTCGGAGAATATTTGATGGCGTTGGTGAGAAAATTGATCAGGACCTGCTCAATGCGGATTTCATCAATCGGAATTAAAATATCCGGAAGAATTCCGTCACGTTTAATTTTCACCCTGTTTTCGTCATGCGTATTTAAGATGGTATCAATGGCATTATTGATGACGCCTGCCAGATTAGTCGGTTTCCGGGTAATCTTCAGTTTGCCGTTTTCGATTTTGGAAACATCCAATAGATCCGTAATCAGGGTATTGAGTTTTTCGATCTGGTCCTGGACTTTGGTCACAAATCCAGCTTCCGTACTTTCTTTACTGAGCTTCAGCTTTCTTTCGAGAAGCTGAACATAGGCTTTAATACTCGTTAAAGGTGTTTTGAGCTCGTGGCTTGCAATGCTCAGGAATTCATCCTTTTCCTTTTCCACTTTTTTCTGATCGTCGATATCCGTAAAGGTTCCTACCCAGTTTTTAATGCTGTTTTCCTCATGCACGGGCGTGATGCGGAGAAGGTGGTAACGGTAATTTCCGGTTTCCCTGTTCCTGATCCGGACTTCCATTTCAAGTGCCTTGCCCTTTTTCCTGCAACGTTCCAGCTCCTCTTTTATATTGAAATCGTCAGGATGTGTTTCCGGGAATTCTTTATCAGAATCTGAATACTGGTACCATTTTACATTGACAAAATCTACCATTCCGTTTTCATTAAGCGTGAATGCGATCTGTGGCAGGGATTCCAGCATCAGGTGGAAGTGATCGATCTGTGACTTCATGGTTACCTGGGATTCCCTTCTGCCCTTTACTTCAAGCTCCAGACTCTGCTGCGTCTTTTTCATCGCAATATTCTGCTCCTGGAGATGGTAGAAGGTTTTTACCTTTAGAAGAAGGATTTCGGGATCAACAGGTTTCGTCACATAATCTTTTCCGCCCGAAGCGTATCCTTTGGTGATAAATTTTTTTTCAGTATTTACTGCCGAGAGAAATATAATCGGCACTTCTTTTGTTTTACTGTATCCGGCTAACGTTTCAGCTACCTCAAAACCATCCATATCCGGCATCTGCACATCCAAAATGATTAAGGCATAATCGTTTTTAAGGGCTTTTCCCAAAGCTTTTTCACCCGAATCAGCCGTGTCTACCTGGAAATCTTTAGATTCAAGCAATTTTTTCAGTGAATAAAGATTGCTCTGGTTATCATCAACAATTAAGATCATAGAAAGGTAAAATCAATAATTAATTATTTTTAGATCGTTTTCAAAAATACATCGAATATTTTTAAAAAAAGTCATTCTGTATCTTGCATCAATAGATATACCAGAATGTTAAAATCATCGGCAATTTATCAAAAAAAGTGCATTAAAAAAAGTGGAGATATTTTTCTTACAGTATTTCAGGGAATTAAATGTAAAAAATTAATCACATCGCTTATTTCAGGTTAAAATTTTCTTTTAAAAAAATTATTCACGGCACAGTGTTTGAATATAGACTAATAACACTTTTTCACTTAAATATATTTTTCAAATTTAACCCCTGTTTTTTGCAGGGGTTTGCTTTTTTGTTTATATATTTGCAGCGAATTTCTCATGTTTAATTTGAGTTTTCATGGTTATTAGTTTTTAATCCCCGTCGAAAGTCGGGGATTTTTAATTTGTACACCCAAAAAAAATCCTTCCTTTAAGGGTATCATTCTACTCCACCATACGGTGAATTTTATTCGTCAGAATTTTAATTTTATTTAAAATTATTCCATTGTACCAGGTATGGCATAACTTGTGATATAGCAGAGGTACACCATTAAATATCATTACCTATGTCGATCAAAATACAAGTCGCTGTCTGCACAGAATGCAACGGTTATTTTTCAGCTGCACCTTTGGAACAAAAAAATGCAACTCATCCGGACATCACCGATCATTTTTTCTATCATGGTGAGCCGTGGTTTACCCTTGACTGTAAAACTTTCGACAAATCCAGAAACATGGAGCACACACAGATCGTTATCACCGATCTTGCAGAACACGCAAAGAATGACCATCAGTATTGCCACTGTAAAAAGAAAGAAGTAACGGCCAAAGTAAAATATTCCTACGAGTCTCTTTCTGCAGAAAGATATATTCCAAATATGGAAAAAAACGAAATAGAAACGGAAATTTACTTTAAAGACCTTTATTATACATATAATAATTTCCACGGCATTGCAGCAGCGAGCCAGCACAGAAATACAGGAACAAAGTTCCGGTAACTACAACATTATGAAAATTGCCACATACAATGTAAACGGCATAAACGGTCGGCTTCCTGTCCTTTTAAGATGGTTACAGGAAGCCGATCCCGATATTGTATGTCTGCAGGAACTTAAAGCTCCGCAGGAAAAATTCCCGGAAACAGCGATTCGCGAAGCTGGTTACCGTGCCATCTGGAAAGGACAGAAAAGTTGGAACGGCGTAGCTATTCTTGCTAAAAACCAGTATGAAATTACAGAAGTCCAGCGAGAGCTGCCGGGCGACGATAATGACACTCAGAGCCGTTATATAGAAGCCATCATTGATCAGATTGTAATCTGCTGTCTGTATCTGCCTAACGGGAATCCTTATCCCGGACCCAAATTCGATTATAAATTGAGTTGGCTAAA
>JAKOOG010000181.1 GCA_022701545.1 Weeksellaceae bacterium
CGCGTCTTTGTGGACAAGAATCAAGGGCAGCCGATTTGCTCTTCTTGGCAAGCGTGGCTCTTCCTTTTCTTACTAATTGTTGAATAGTAGGCATTTAATTGCTTTTTATTTTAGGGTGCAAAAATAACAATATTTTTTTAATTAACAAGCAGTTGTGTAGAAATAATATTTTTATTTAAAAATTAGTTAACAGCTACTTACGGTTAATCTGCGATGGTAACCTGAACATTTCTGTTCCACTTAAAAGTTCTGATATTCCGTTTGAGTATTTGCTCATTGTGGCGATTAACCGAATAGACAGCCACCTCATCCCGGGCCACCGTAACCGGATGGGTTATTTTCAGGACGGCCACTTTTTTCCAGTTTTTGGGAATATAGGGTTGCAGCCACGCATCATATATCAGGGCAATATCATATTTCCGATTTACCGTATACTGTGTAAGAAAACGTTCGAATTTCGCATCCGGCTGTCTTCTGTTTTCATTGAAAGGGATGGTTTCTACAGATCCCAGGCCAGCCATATCCAGAAGATGAATATCCGTAAAATAAGTAATGGCCCCGATGTCGTTAGCAACTACTTTTGATTCATTATAATAGGTATGCAGAAATTTTGCCGACTGGACTTGCTGTTCATAGATATTCTTCCCGCCTTCAGACAATATGGAATGTGCACTGAAACATTTGTAGATCAGCAAAACCATATTCATTATGATAAAACCTGAAACGAGTTTTTCTTTTTTGAGATAATCCTTAAAATATTCAATAAAACCTCTGACTTCAGGAATAATGGCCATGGAAAAACCTGTCAGCAGATAAGCTTCATACCGGAACAGCCCTTTCAGATCCGCAAACATCGAATGGCAAATCATGACGAGAGAAATTGTAATCAGAAGGAGATTGGACTGAACTGCATCACGAAATTTCTTTGTTTTAAAACCCCTGTATATAAAGACCAGACTTATCAGGATAGGAAAAAATCCAATTTTATAAAAGCTTGCATTCAGTAAAAAATTATCCAGAAAAATATGTTTCAGCTGATGTAGAAAATTCCCGTCAAAGGCAAGCTTCGTCCCTTTTACTACCACCGAATTGGGGAAAAGATAGCCATCCTGCTGATAATTGATGCAACAAAACAATGCAACGGGAATAAAACCTGCCAATAAAATAAAACCTGCCCGTTTCCACTGTTTAAGCAATATAAAAACAAAGGCCAGTGCGGCAAAGTAAAACATACTTTCAAAACGGACGAGCCCCATTAATAATAAAGAAATGTAAAATCCGAGGACAGCCGATTTATTTTGCAGACGGGTAAGACAGAAAATATTCAACGTAAATAAAAAGACATGAAGCACATGTTCCATTCCGGATAAAATCTGTAGATGCAGTACAGCAATAAACAAAGTAAAAAGCACCGAGAATGCAATACTTCTAGCCTTTTTAAAAACACCGCTGAAATACCGGTTCAGAATATAAACCGTCCCCGCTCCGAAAATAAGATTCACATACAGTGAAATCTGATCATTGTTCCCAAAAACTTTTATCAAAAAACTTAAAAGACAAGTGAATAACGGCGAAGAGGAAGTTGAAGAAAATTCATACCGGGTAACTCCCCACACCTTGTACACTGCAAAATTTTTCGCCATTGCCAGATGGATATATGCATCATCAATAGGATATATATACTGCCCGTCGGTTTTTGTAACCGACGAAATATAATAAATCGCACAAACTGTAGAAAATACAATAATCGAAATCAAAAGACTTTTTAGGCCGGTATGCGATGAGGATTTCATATTTAAATTAATTCTAAAAATCTCAAAGATAAGTATCATCAATCACGGAACCATATTTTCGGCATAATATTTACTTATTTTTGCTTTTAGAAAATAATAAACTGCTTATACATATGAAAAATGCCAATATTATCGGTCTTCAGGAAGACGACTGTACAAAAATTGCAGAAAAATTAAACGTCCTTTTAGCCAACTATTCTGTGTTCTATCAGAATACACGAGGTTCTCACTGGAACATCAAAGGAGACCAGTTCTTTACCCTTCACCCCAAATTTGAAGAATTATACAACAGCCTTGTTCTAAAAATCGATGAAATAGCGGAAAGAATTCTTACATTGGGTGCAACACCGGCACACAATTATTCGGATTACCTGAAAGTAGCCACCATTCAAGAAAGCCAGGAAGTAAGCGATGGTACCAAAAGTGTGGAAAACATCCTGAATTCTTTTAAAGTCGTTATCGATCTCCAAAGAGAACTGCTGGACATTACTGATAAAGCAGGAGATGAAGGAACCAATTCCCAAATGAGCGATTATATTACCGAACAGGAAAAAGAAGTATGGATGTACAACTCTTATCTTGGTAAATAACATAAAATTTTATTACAGAAAATCAAAAAAATCACCTTAGATTTAGGTGATTTTATTTTTAATTATTATATTTGCGTATAAATTACACAATTATGCATAACGTACGTTTGAACTCCATTCTAGATAACGATTTTTATAAAATAACCATGCAGAATGCCGTGGTGAAACTATTTCCCGGCTCTATCGTAAAATACGAATTCATCAACCGTGGCAAACACCAGTTTCCCGAAGGTTTTGATGTGGCTCTGCGAGAAGCCGTCAATAAAATGGCTGAGCTCAAACTGACGAAGGATGAAAAGAAATTCATGGCCCAGACCTGTCCGTATATTGATCTCCCTTACTTGGATTTCCTGGAAGGCTACCATTACGATCCGTCCGAAGTAAAGATTCACCAGGAAGGAAGCGAACTTTCAGTAACGGTAGAAGGGCTCTGGTACAGAACCATTCTTTGGGAAGTTCCTTTGCTGGCACTCATCAGCGAGTTGCATTACGAAATGAACCATATGGAAAGGGATTCCAACGAAGTTGTCATGAGCAAAACTCTTGAAAAAGCAGATGCCCTGGCAAAGCTGGGTGTGAATTTCGCCGAGTTCGGGACCAGGAGAAGGCATTCCCATAAAGTTCAGAATCTGGTCATGGAAGCGCTTACACAGAAAAAAAATTCTACTTTTATCGGAACATCAAACGTGCATTTTGCCATGAAATACGGCGTAAAACCCATCGGAACCCACGCCCACGAATGGTTTATGTTTCATGCGGCAGAATACGGCTTCAAAATGGCCAATGAGCTGGCACTGGAACATTGGGTAGATGTTTACCGCGGAGATTTGGGAGTGGCCCTTTCCGATACCTACACCACCGATGTTTTCTTCCAGCAGTTCGATAAAAAATTTGCCAAGCTTTTCGACGGCGTCCGCCACGACAGCGGCGATCCCCTGGAATTTGCAGATAAGACCATTGCCCATTATGAAAGACACGGGATCAATCCGTTGTTCAAATACATCATTTTTTCCGATGGCCTCAATCTGGAGAAAGTGGAAGAAATCACCAATTACTGCAGTGGAAAAATCGGGATTTCTTTCGGTATTGGGACCAACCTTACCAACGACGTCGGTTTAAAACCAATGAATATCGTAATGAAATTAATTGGCGTCCAGGCTCCGAACAAAGAACTCATCCCTACCGTAAAGCTTTCCGACGAGCACGGAAAATACACCGGAGATCCGAAAATGATTGAGCTGGCAAAAGAATTTTTAAGGATAAAAGAATAACAATGAAAAAAAATAATTTACCTTCTTATTGCCTGTAACCTGATGACGTCGTGTCTCGTTGTAAGAGGCAAAGACGGAGTTCCGGGAAAACCGGGAACTTCGGGCATAAGCAATAGCAGTAACAAATAACTCTATTTTCAAAATAACCGCCTCTGACTTTAATCTGGATGAAAAGGATTTCTATTTTTGCATTATTACTATGTTTAACAGGCTGTAAAAAGGAACATCTCGTATTCAAAGTTAAGACCCGTGTTATCAAAAAAAATATCATTGATGAATTAAAACAATTAAAATTCAAAGATGCGGCTACCTATTACGGCTTGCTGTATAAAGATGAAAAATATCAAGTCTGGAAAAGCTGTTCAGGCGAATGGGGAGGCACAATCTATTTTAAAAACAGAAAGAACGGTGTTATTTATTATGCCATAGCTACCTGCCCTGTTTCTGTAAATAAAATGAACGGCAAGTATTATATTTCAAATTCGTTAAGCCATCTGTCGGGAAATTCTGATATTCTAGAGATTTCAAATCCGGAATCAATGAAAGTAACTGAAAAGATTCCCCTCAATCTTCCGGGTATAATAACCAGACAATATGAAGCACATTCGCATCAGGGAACAAAAAAACTAATTGATTCAGCTGGAGTGATTATCAATGCAAGTTTCGTTTACAACCAGAAACTATATTCGGTTCTTTCTAGCAATGACGGAGTAAAAACTACGATAGCGGAATTGAAGGGCAAAAAGTTCGAAACTATTTTACAACTTCCTGAAAAGCTGTTTTATTATGAACCGGTTATAGTAAAAAAGGCGGACAATAATCTTAGTCTATATTTTCAAAATCCTAAAAGTGGAATATTACATATTGAGGATAATAAAATTGAATTAATATACTATCAAAAATAAAACAGGCTGCCATCTTTGAGGCAGCCTATTTATTATTTAAGGTTAATCAAGACAAATAAACGGTCTGTTCGGCGGATAACAGCAATAGGGGTTGCTGCAGAAAATATATCCCGGCTTGCTGCAACCTCCGTCAACCGGCGCTTCACAAGCTAACGTTGCTCCTCCCAGAACATTCTTCAATTCTTTTCTGTCTAATGTTTTTAAATTTTTCATAATAATTTGTTTGGTTTTGATCTTCCTACTCTTTAAGATTTTCGGATGCCTCTATTTAATTCCATTGCTGGAGATTTAAATATACAAATTATTTCAATACCAAAAAAACACCCCGTTACAGACAATCCACAGGCTACATCTGTAGAAAAGCGGAAGAAGCATTATTATAAATAGAATCGATTTACTTTATGATTATTTTAGTATCTTAGGTATCTTGAAAACCACATCATAAGATTAAAAACCATATACCAAATTATAAAATATATTCCTATGAAAAATTCAAACGTAATTAAACTGTCAAGAGAAGATCTTAAAAATGTCTTTGGAGGAACACTGCATCCTGCCTTGGAATGTTATTCAGACAGAGAATGTGCCCGTTACGGCGAGGCCTTGATCCTGTGCCCTGACGGAACTTCCTCAATGACAAATTATTCCTGCATGGGAGGAAAATGCATGATGAACACAGGAATCTGCCCGTCACCGGAAATCGGAGTTCCTACTGTAACACAACCATAATAAAAAAGTGAGTCTGCCGGCTCACTTTTACCTTTAACTCCTCCGAACATTCACAGAAGCTTTTTTTCTTATATTTATAAAAATTAAAGCTCCCATGAAAACCATCGAAGAAGTTCTTAAAAAGTTAGAAGAAATCATTAACTGGGCGAAAGAAAACCAGAGCTCCGCCGGCTATTTTGCCTGTACGTACAGAATCATGACCGCACAAGTCCTCAAAGGAATTCAGCAGAAAAAGTTTGAAGACAATCCGAGGATGACTTTGTTGGATATTGCTTTCGCAACCCGCTACCTCGAAGCCTGGGATTCTTATTCAAAAGGAAAAAGATGCAGCAATTCATGGTACATCGCTTTCGAAGCCACAAAAGATAAAAACCTGCTCATCCTGCAACATATATTTCTGGGGATGAATGCCCACATCAATCTTGACCTTGGAATTTCCGCTGCCTCCATCATGCCTGACCGGAAGATCGCTCCCCTGAAAAAAGATTTTGAAAACATCAATAATGTCATCGCTTCCATCAACCAGAAAGTACAGGACTCCCTCAACCAGATCTGCTATCCGATAGAGCTGATTGACAAAATTTCAAATGGAAGAGACAATACCGTGCTTGATTTTGCCATTTCCAAAGCACGGGAAACCTCATGGGCAACCGCAGTGATGACTTCCAACACCCCTAACCTGCTGAAAGAATCCGTAATCGGGATTGTAGATTATGCCGCCGCGAAAGTCGCCTCACAGATTATAAATCCCAACATCCTTACTCCTGCATTGTTAAAAGAATTAAAAAAGTGCGAGAGCAGCGACGTCAGAAAAAATATAGAAATTCTGGCTTCTACGAAAAATGTTGGCTAAAAGATGCTTGTCTTATATTTTACTCAGCTATTTCATCAGGATCCCTTCCATTTTTTCATATCCTTTCTCAGTAGGATGGATTTCATCTTCGGTATAGATTTTATCCAGGCCGTTTCGTGAATCTTTCATTTGGGAATGGTAATCCACATAAGGGATGTTGTGCTTTTTAGCGTATGCTTCAATCATTTTGTTGAGTGCAATCACTTTATCTGCCGGATGCATGTCTTTCCTCCAGCCGAAATCATAAGCCGGGAGAACGGAACATAGAATAACTTTAATACCATTAGCTTTGGCCAGTTCTGCCATGGAAACAATATTTCCGAAAACTTTATCTAAAGAAATCGGCCCCTGATTCTCTGCAATATCATTGGTTCCGCCCAGGATGATCACACGCTCCGGCTTCAGCCTGATAACATCTTCCCGGAATCTCAGGAGCATCTGCGAAGTTACCTGCCCGCTGATTCCCCTGCCGACAAAATTATTCTTTTTGAAAAAATCGGGATCTTTGGATACCCAGCCTTCCGTAATGGAATCGCCCATAAAGATGGAGTTGGGTGCAATTTTTCCGGCTATGACTTCCTGGTTCTGCTTTTCATATTTTGCGTAATTGGCAAAGTCCTGCCCCGATACCGCCGCTGAAAAAAGAATTGCGGCTATGCTTAAGAATTTCATAGATTACATTTTACAATTTGAATACATGAAATAACGAAAAACAAATTGATTCTGCAAATATAGTCCGGGAATATCAGCAAATGTCAACCGGTGACTCTTGAATTTTCCGTCCTGGATAAAAATTACGGCTTCCCGTAAAAAGAATACCCTTTCCTTTTTGTAATTTTGATCAATGGAGATAACCTATTTAATGATCGGATGTATTGCCGGAGGGATGATCGGAGCGGCCATTGTGTATTTCGCCCTTAGATCATCAAGCGTATCCAGAAATTCTTACGACGAGCTGAACCGTTTATATATTAAAAACAATTCCGACCTGGAAAATGCCGGTCTTAAGATCAGTGAAATGACCCGGCAGCTGGACCGGGAAAAAGAATATATCATCCAGCAGACCGACTTGTTTAATGATCTGAAAAATGAATTTGCAAGAATTTCAGCGGAATACACCTCCCTTCAGAAGCAGTTTTCGGAACAGAAAGAATTTGCCGCCCGGCAGAACAGCCAGGTGGAAATGCTTCTAGACGAAAAACAATCGCTGTTTGCCAAGAACTCGGAGCTTTCGGCGATTAATGAAAGCCTGCAGAAATCCCTGCAGACGCAAAAAGAGGAAATTTCCAAGATCCAGGAGGACTCCAAACTGCAGTTCGAAAATCTGGCCAATAAAATCCTGGAAGAAAAGACGGAAAAGTTCACAACCCTTAATCAGAATAATTTAAAAAGCATCCTCGAACCTTTTCAGGAAAAAATCACCGATCTGAAAAACCGGGTGAATGAAGCTTATGAAAAGGAAAACAAGGAACGCTTTTCCCTGGGCGAAAAAGTGAAGGAACTGGCCGAGCTCAACCAGCAGATTTCCGAAGATGCCAAAAAGCTGACCCGTGCCCTGAAGGGCGAGAGCAAAACCCAGGGGAACTGGGGCGAAATGATTCTGGAAAGCATTCTTGAAAAATCCGGACTGGTAAAAGGACGGGAATATTTCCTGGAACACGAGCTCCGGGATGAGGACAACCAAGCCCTGTTTTCCGAATTTTCAGGTAAGAAGATGCGGCCTGATGCCGTCGTAAAATATCCCGACGAAAGAAATGTGATTATTGATTCAAAGGTTTCACTGACAGCCTTTACGGACCTGGTGGATGAAACGGACCCGGATGTTTACCTGATGAGGCTCAACCAGCATTTATCTTCCATTAAGAACCACATCACTCAGCTCAGCCAGAAAGCCTATGACGACTACGGGAAATCACTGGATTTCGTGATGATGTTCATCCCCAGCGAGCCTGCCTACATCGCAGCCATGCAGGCCGATCAGAATCTCTGGAATTATGCCTACGACCGGAGAATCCTGTTATTGAATCCGAGCAATTTGATAACCTCCTTAAAATTGATTGCCGACCTCTGGAAAAGGGAATACCAAAACCGGAATTCGATGGAAATTGCAGAAAGAGGCGCCAAGCTGTATGATAAATTCGTCGGCTTCATGGAAAACCTTGAAAAGGTGGGGAAAAACCTGGACCAGGCAAAAAATGTTTATAACGAAGCTTACAAACAGCTTTCTACAGGAAACGACAATCTGATTCTTCAGACCCAGAAACTAAAATCCCTGGGAATTAAAAACAAAAAAGATCTTCCGCCAAGCCTGGTGGAAAATTCACAGATCACCCTTGAAACATCGGAAGATTAAACACAAAACCTCGGATCAGTACTGAGGTTTTTTATTTAACTGTAAATTTTGCCTAATTTTGCAGAATGGTCATAGAAAGCTTTCAGAACGAAAAAGTAAAACACGTCACCAAACTCCTAACCGACAACCGATTTCGTAAAAAATCAGATGTCTTTGTGGTAGAAGGGCAGCAGGAAAACGAACGTGCCCGGCAGTATGGTTTCGAACCTTTGGAATTTTTTATCTGTGAAAACATTTTCCAGCAGGAATCTCCGGAAGGAAAAATTCATTGGGTAAGTGAGAAAGTATATGAAAAGATCGCCTACCGCGGAACATCGGAAGGAATCATCGGCATTTATAAAACCAGAGAATCAGATCTGTCCTCCTACAATCCGAAGGCAGACGCAACCCTTATTGTTGTGGAAGGGGTTGAAAAGCCGGGAAATCTCGGAGCCATCCTCAGAAGCTGTGAGGCTTTCGGTATTGATGCCTTAATCGTGGCTGACGGTAAAACGGATTTTTATAACCCGAATGTAATCCGCTCAAGCGTGGGCTGCCTCTTCGGAATGGAAGTTTTTCAGGCAGAGAATCAGGAAACCCTTGAATTTCTTCAGCAGAACAATTTCAACATCTACACGACATTGATGGATGAGACAGCTGAAGATCTTTACATCCGCGATTTTAAACAAAGATCTGCCGTGCTGTTCGGGACGGAACACTCCGGGCTAAGCAATTTCTGGATCGGTAAGGGAAAAAACACGCTGATCCCGATGGCCGGAAGCATCGATTCGCTGAATCTGAGCAATGCGGTAGCGATTACCTGCTATGAAACGCTCAGACAGAAGAAAGGATAGCTACTAAAATAACCTGCCACCAGGCTTCAAAACAGTAAACATAAAAAAACCGCTCACAAAGTGAACGGTTCTTTTATTTTTTAGCTAAACTAAAATTATTTTTTAGCAGCGTCAGCTTTTTTCTCTTCAGCTTTGATTTCTTCTTTAGCTACTTTAGCGTCAGCTTTAACTGAATCTTTAGCAACCTCAGTAGCAGTGTTGATTGAATCTTTAGCAGCGCTAGCTGTAGAATCGATAGCTGTAGTAGCTGAATCAGAAACAGCAGCTACTGAATCTTTAGAAGCTTCTGTAGAAGTAGTTTCACCTTTTTTACAAGCTACTAGAGAGATTGCAGCGATAGCAGCTACGAATAATGACTTTTTCATAATAAATTAAATTTAATTTTGTTAATATTGTTTTATAAAATCTTTTCTCTGTTCCGTTATTTGAACAAGACAAAGGTATAGCAGATAGAAAATTTGTTTATGAAAAATAATTGTAATACCTTTGTAAAACTGTTTTACAATTAAATAGTACTGATAATCAATAATTTAATTACTTTAAAATACTTTGACCGATTTAGATCTATTACATTTTGAGCAGCTGAAAAAGGATGTGCAGGCTCAATATTTGAAAGGCCATACGCCTTCCTATGACGATATTTCGAAATGGAAGGGTATTGACATCATCTATTTTCAGGAAGATCTCAGAAAAAAGGCTAAAGGGAACATTAGCGAAAAATCATTTTATACTTATTTCAAAAATTCACCCGTCACCAAGTTGCCAAGGATCGACATGCTCAATTTACTTAGCATTTATGCAGGCTACGAGTCATGGTATGAATTTAAGAAACAACATCTCTTTGCAGGAGAACTGTTGCAGGAAAATGAAGATCCGGATCGTGATGACCTTAAAGAACTTGAAAAAACAGTTTCTGCATCGCTGGAACTCCCAAAGGATGAAATTCTCCCGGTAAAAAAAGAAGCAGGGCCTGCAGAAATTGCCGATTTACAAAAATCAATTACTGATAATCAATTTATTAAATCAAACGAACCTTCATCTCAGGTTACGGTTTCAGAAGTTGAAAAACCCAAGAAAAACTTCTTCAAAAGAAATGCCTGGGTAATGGTAACCGCAATTCTGATCATGGCAACTGGACTTCTTGGTTTCAAGGACGTTATTTTCCAGAAAACTTATGTATACTGCTTCACGGATGCCGACCGGAATATGAGCATCCAGCGTGAGATTGAAATCAAAGTAATCAAGGAAAACGAATCTCCTATTCTGTACCGCATTAAACCCGGAGAATGTTTCCGGTATGCAACCAAAGATAAGATCCTGAAAATGCAGATCAGTTCCCCATTCTACGAATACCTGGAAGTCAGCAGAAATCTTGAGAATGCGCCAGAAGAGGAAATCATAGAACTGAAGCCGGATGATTATAAAATGGCCCTGTATTATTTCTCTACGAAGGATATCAACGGAGGCAATCCGGAAGAGCAGCTGAAACTCATCAGACAGAAAAGAAAGCAGCTGGAAGGAAGGATCAGCGATAATGCCATTATTACCCAGGTGTACGACAGTGATATCTACGGGCTTGAAACCCTGGATAAGGAAGACTACATTACCTTGATGACAACGCCGACCACCTCTCTTAAAAACCTCAATGTAATCGAAATGAAGAAAGATAAAAAAGGAAAGATCGTATCTATTAAGTTTAAAATCTCAACCAATGAAAACAATAAGTAATATTTTATTTTTTACGATACTTATCGGAATTATCATGACTTCCTGCGTCAAAAAAGAAGACAATGCAGGACCCAGCGATCTTGAAAAACTCAGAAATACCAACAACATTTCCGTAAAAATGGACAGTGCCCAGGCGATTAACTCGATCACCATGCAGAAAGTGCAGGATGTTCTGGATCTTTCCACCCTATATCTTTCAGGACAGAAAAACACCGAAATCGACACGGCCATTTATTCGAAAATTGAAAAATATTTCCAGAAATCGGATTCCACAACCTTCAAAGATTTATTTAAAGAGCTGGAAAGCCTGAATGTAAAAAAAGTGAAAGTCAGTAACATCAATGTATTCCAGAAAATAAAGGAGAAAGATACTTTGCACTTTGCCAAGTTCAATGTAGAATATACCGGTGATAAAAACCGGAAAATCGGAAATTTCGAGCGGAATGCCCAGTATACGCTGGTTTCAAAGCCTGACCAGAAAAGTAAAGAATTTAAATTCTATTTCGTAAAATTCTATTCGGATGCACCGGAAAAGGACAGCACATCATCCGGAGTAACCAAATAGTCCAAGGGAATATCATTTTCCCGGACGTCATCGATATTTTTATCGGGGTTAAAATAATTAACTCCGATTTTTTTGGTGTCTACGGAAACATTTTCAAAAAAACCGTCATAAAATCCTTTTCCATAACCTACTCTATTCCCCTTCCCGTCACAATACAGCAGCGGGGTAATTATGAAATCAAAATCTGAAATTCCCGAATCTTCATCAGAAACCGGCTCTGAAATTCCCCAGGTATTTACTTCATAGTGGGTATCGTTAAAGATTTCAACCGAAATAAGCTTTGTATTGACGACTTTAGGTACAAAAACGCGGATATTCCGGCTGAGGAAATAATCAATAAAAAGCTTTGTATCAATTTCCCTGAATTTCTGAATCGGGATAAAGATATGGACCTTCTGGCCCGGAAGCGGTTTAAAATAATCAGTAAAATTTCCGAAAATCTTTTCAGATAAGAAGAAAGCCTCATCATCAGACAAGGCTTTTCTTTTTTGCATATATTCTTTCCTGAGTTCAGCTTTCAACATACGATTAAGCGTTTTCGGCAGGTAAAATCTTGTATAGCTTATCGGATAAACGTACCCTAAACGGAAGCTCAAATGTAATCTGATCCCCTTTCACAGCGGTATTTACCGGGCCTCCATTGGCGTGGATGTCTGTAATCGCAACTTCCTGTTCTCCTGTCGTAGGCCCGGAAATCAACACTTTATCGCCTACAGAAAGCTCATTGTTTTCAATCAGGAACTGCGCAATTTTTGACTTTGTAAAGTAATGCTCTGCTTTTCCGATCAAAGTCTTTTTAACTTTTATTTTCTGGCGGATATCCTTCACTTCCGCTTTAGCCAGCGGTTTATTGGGAAGGTCTCCGGATTTCTTGAATTTTAAAGCTTCGGATTTTCCTTTCCTGAAAACTTTATTTCCAACCTGAAGACCCTTTCTCAGTTTCAGCTGCTCTTCCCAAGGCAAATGAATAATTTCCAGGCATTCTGTAGAACATGTATTTTCCATCGCTGCCTTACATTCATCACACTGAATGAAAAGTAAATGACAGGCGTCGTTGGCACAATTGGTATGATTATCACATGGCTTTCCGCACTGATGGCACTGCGCGATGATATCATCCGTAATACGCTCTCCAAGACGGTGGTCGAATACAAAATTCTTTCCTATAAATTTACTGTCAATTCCTTCTTCCTTAATCTGGCGGGTATATTCAATAATTCCGCCTTCCAGCTGGAATACGTTTTTGAAACCCTGATGCTTAAAATAAGCACTGGCTTTCTCACAACGGATTCCGCCCGTACAGTACATGAGAAGGTTTTTATCTTCTTTGTGATTCTGCAGCTGCTCATTGATAATCGGCAGGCTTTCCCTGAAGTTCTCCACATCCGGGGTAATGGCTCCTTCAAAATGGCCGACTTCACTTTCGTAATGGTTTCTGAAATCCACAACAATCGTATCCGGGTCCTCCAGCAGTTCATTGAATTCTTTTGCTCTTAAATGAACCCCTTTGTTGGTTACGTCAAACGTTTCGTCGTTCAGACCGTCGGCAACAATTTTATTTCTAACCTTGATGGTTAATTTTAAAAAAGAATGGTTGTCCTGCTCCACGGCTACATTCAGCCGGATGCCTTTCATGAAATCGTAGACTTCCAGCGTATCACGGAATGCCTCAAAATTCTCTGCCGGAACACTCATCTGGGCGTTGATTCCCTCATGGGCTACATAAATACGGCCTAATGCATCAAGGGCATTCCAGGCTAAAAATAAATCGTCACGGAATTTTTTGGGATCTTCAATTCGGGCATACGCATAGAAAGACAAGGTAAGGCGCTCTTTTCCGGCCTCATCGATAAGTCGAGCTCTTTCTTCTGCGCTTAAGGTGTTATACAGTTGCATGCTATAAACGTTTTAAGTGAGAAAAATTAATGTGCAAAGATAAACATTTTTTAGATTTATTAAATGCAAAAGCCCAGGCAGGAATTCCTGTCAATTTTTTTCCTTATTGAATCAGCCGATTTAACCTTTAGCATGACAATTGTATCTTACTTATGACATTTTGTCTTTAATAAGTTTTTAATATTCGTTAATACAGATTTTAACAATTATGACATAATCCATAAAGTATTGCTATTCCCGTTAAATTTTAGTTAAAATTGAAACAATGTGTATTAATTGCATACCTATTTAGCATTAAATTTGTTTTACAGTAAAAACGAAAAAGTGAATAAAATAATTAATCAAATAAAGAAAGATATACAATGAAGAGTACTTTAAAAAAACTATTGCCATTTGCCGTAGTAGGTGTTATTTCAGGAGCTACTACCGTTGGAGGATTACAATACCTGAATCATAATTCCGACAGCGCAGACCAATCCTATTTTACGAAAGCTTCCAACGTATCTTTTGCAGGGATGAACTCTTCGGCAGTAGGTGACGATTTTGTAAAAGCAGCCAAAACAACCGTTCCGGCTGTGGTTACCATTAAAAATTATCAATCCAGATCTTCCAGCAGGGCTTCTGAGCAGGATATGTTCGATTTCTTCTTTGGCGATCCTTTTGGAGGAAGGGGACAGCAGAGACAGAAACAGCAGGTTCCCGACAACATGCCTTCCGGAATGGGATCAGGAGTAATTGTTTCTCCGGATGGATATATTATTTCCAATAATCACGTGGTCGCAGGTGCTAACAAGCTTGAAGTGGTTTTAAGCAATAAAAAATCTTACATCGCAACTTTAGTAGGTACTGACCCGAATACCGATATTTCCCTATTGAAAATCGAAGAAAAAGGATTGCCTTTCCTAAATTTTGCAAACTCCGATAATATTGAAGTAGGCCAGTGGGTACTGGCAGTAGGTAACCCGCTCGGACTGAATTCTACCGTAACAGCCGGAATTGTTTCAGCAAAAGGAAGGGGTATCGGAATCCTGGGTTCACAGGGCAAAGCTGCCAATCCTATTGAAAGCTTTATCCAGACCGATGCGGCCATTAATCCCGGAAACTCAGGAGGAGCATTGGTAAATACAAACGGAGACCTGATCGGGATCAACTCAGCGATTCAGTCTACGACGGGATACTACCAGGGTTACGGATTTGCCGTTCCTTCCAATCTGGCAAGAAAAATTATCGAAGACATCAAGAAATTCGGAATTGTACAGAGGGGATTCCTGGGGGTAACTTCATTAGACCTTTCCAACGATCAGCTGGTAGCGGCTTACAATAAAGAAAAGAAAACAAATTATAAAGCCGGTTCAGGCGTGCTGGTAACAGGATTCGGAGAAAGCAGCGGTGCGGAAGATGCCGGACTGAAAACCGGTGATATCATTACCCAGATCGATACGACTCCAATTACTGATTTTGCAGATCTTTCGATAGCAATCGGAAGCAAGCGCCCGGGAGATAAAGTTACCGTAACATATCAGAGAAACGGCAAAACTGCTACAACGACCGTTACGTTGAGAGATCAGAAAGGAGGTACTTCTGCAAGAACCAAAGCGGATCTTAGCGTAACCGAAAAGATAGGAGCCGATTTCCAGAGCATTGATGACAAAACAAAAGCTTATTACGGACTGAACAGCGGAATTATTGCCAAAAACGTCGTCGAAGGCGGTGAAATGGCCAAAGCAGGAATCGTAGACGGCTACATCATTACCGAGATTAACGGAAAACCTGTAAATTCACAAAAAGATGTGGAAAATATATTAAACAAGTTTTCCGGAACTGTACAGGTAAAATACATGGATGATTACGGCAGAGGCTACCAGAGAGGCTTTAAAATGCCTTAACCTAGAGAAACTAAACTTCACTTACATATCAACAAAAAACCGCTGCAGATTAAATCTGCAGCGGTTTTTGATTTTATGACTTATTCATTTTTTCGGTAATTCTTTTTTTCTTCTTCCTTTCATAGATCACTTCTACAATTTTTCCTCCGATCCACGAAAAAGGGAAAAACGTGAGGAAAATGGATACTTTATAGAATGTAGGATGATAAGGGAAAACAATAACATCCAGCATCGCTATAAAAAGCATAATGAAACCGATGAGGATGGCATATGCCACTTTAGCATACTTCACAATAATGGCTGTAGCTACTCCACCGACTGTGGTTCCTAATCCGGAAATAAACAGCAGAAAACCGAAAAAAGCTCCGTCTCTCTGCATGCTCTGAAGAAATTTCTGCCAGTGCTCGAAAGGAGCAAAAGCCTCAAAAGTTACCCATTGCGGAAATACCCTGATCCCAAGGGTGATAATAAGCCCTGCAATGCCGAGGCCTACGATAACCGCAATTGTATTTCTTATAAAATTCATTAATCCTGGTGTGCGATCATGGAAATTTCAATATCAACATTTTTCGGCAGGCAGGAAACCTGTACGGTTTCACGTGCAGGGTAACTTTCAGCATCCAGGTAAGACGCATAAATGTCGTTCATTACTGCAAAATCATCCATATTCTTCAGGAAGATCGTTGCTTTTACAACATTTCTAAAAGTCATTCCGGCCTCTGTAAGAACTGCTTCAAGGTTTTTCATCACCTGGTGCGTTTCTTTTTCAATTCCTTCTGCGAGTTTGCCTGTTGCAGGATCTACCGGGATCTGGCCCGAGATATACAGGATGCCGTTTGCCATATTGGCCTGTGAATACGGCCCGATCGCTGCAGGAGCATTTTCCGTGTTGATTATTTTTTTCATTAGAATTTATTTTGGGTGCAAATATAAAATTTATATTCTATAATCACATATCAAATCTGATGCTAGAATGGTGCATTCGGCTGGGTAAAGCTTCTGTCCTTATACTTCAGCGCATCGCTCAGGATATTGGCTTTGATCCCGATAAAGAAATCATACACTTTATATTGCCCAAACGGCACCCAGTTGAAATTGATGGTAAAACTCCGCTGATCCCTTGAAAAGCCTATTCTCGTATACGCCAGCTGCTGGGTCACCATATCATAATGCGTACTTCCATTGATGTTCCAGTAAGGCGTGAGCTTAAGACTCCCGTCCAAGCCTACAGAAGCCAGTTTCGTAGGCGTCCTGGAAGCCGAGCTCCTCGTATAGGCATAGTTGGCATTTATATTTAAAGTCCAAGCCTGGTCGAAATGGGCATAATTATCGTCGTCAAAGTAATAATTCTCATTCCGTATCTCTCCTTTTTTACTGTATTTTTTGCCATAATCCACTTTCTCGCCGAAAATTTCATTGCTTAAAGGATAGGACATCTGCACATTGAATCCCTGCACACTGAAATGCCCGAAATTCTCCGTCCTGATCCCGGCTTCCTGCCCCGGAATATAAATGATCCGGTAAGGATCCAGGGACAAGCTGGTATTTACGCTCAGTTTATTATTAAAGAAAGAAGATTGTCCGTTGACTGTGATAATGGAAAAGGGATGATCCTTAGCGGCAAAGTTGTAGTTTCCGGAAAGGTTCAGGGATTCAAAAATCTTTATTTTCTTTACCCCCGTAGAATCTTTTTTAGACCGTACTTTCATTTCAACATTGTTTCCGATATTGAAACCTAACGCACCCACCAGCCCGCTTGAAGGCGATCCGATGATCCCGCCTTCAAAAATGGAATAAGGCGTTAAAGCACCGTTGGCATCATAATAATTCCTGAAATACCCGAATCCCGATCCTCCGAAATCCGGAGAATAGGTAAACCCGATACTTGGCGTCATCATATGCCGGATGGCCTCAATCGCAGACCCTTTTTTAAAGTTTTTTGTTCCGTACAACGTCGTCTGCAGACTTGCCGTAGTAGAGAAAGTAGAATATCCGGAAACACCTTTATTGGTTTCGGTCACTACTTTATTCTGGATCGGATCGTAAAATTTATCTACCGTTTTCGTAGTTAAGGCATTATCGATATTCGCCCCTAAGCTGAAAGTAAAATATTTGGCAACCGTGGTATTGGTTCCCAAAGCAATGTTGTTTTTAAGCCCGGTCTGCAATTTGTCCCACATCGCGGCTTTGAAGAGCTCTCCTTCCTCGGTCTGTACAAAATTCGTTAAATTGATCCCGGTATTCACCGTTAAGTTTTCCAGCAGTCCCGATCGTACACCTGTTTTGGATCCGAACAGATAAAACTGGTTGATGGCAATGTTCATCTGCGGCAGACGGAGATCCGAAAGGCCCGTCGCGAAGTTCTGTGAGTACGAAGCCGTTCCCGTAATGGTCACCGGCAGCTTCAGGAATCTTTTGGTAAGCGTTACCGTAGAGTTTTGCTGGGTATTGAGGACATTCTGATTGAGAATGTAGTTGTTGTTCAGGGTATTGTTATAGAATTTTGTACTTACAACATCTACTGAAGCGGAGAAAGTAAGAAAAGGATTGGCTTTGGTATCCTGGGTATGCCTCCAGGCGATCCGGTATGTTCCTGTTTTCCCGTAATTATCAAGCCCTTTGATTCCACGGACCATCGTCCCGATATCCGCGGAGAAATTCCCGGAGTACCGGTATTTCTTGATATAATTCATCTCCGGCCTCAGGTTCCAGCTTCCTTTGGTGTAAATATCCGCAAGGACCTTCAGATCGAAATGTTCCCCGATCGGCTGGTAATACCCCAATCCGTTCAGGAAGAACCCGACATCCTGCCGCTCACCAAAACTCGGGATCAGGATCCCGGCCGATCTTTTGTCTGAAAACGGAAGAATGGCAAAAGGCATAATCAGCGGCGTTGGCACTTCTTCAATATACATCTGGATAGGCCCTGAAATGATGGATGATTTGTTTCTGGTCTTTACCAGCTTGATGTTGGAAGCCCGCAGATAATAATCCGCCGCCGTATCTTTTTTCTTAATGAAATAATCGTCGGTCGTGTAGATCGCGCGCTTCATCGCAAAGACCGAATCGTTATATTTTTTGGTTTTATTGGCGACAATGACCCCTTCATTTTCTTCGGTCCTCGCATTAAAGGCAATCGCCTGCCTGGTTTTCGTGTTGTACTGAAACTCCGTGGTTTCATATATCTTACCTGCCTGAGTTGTAATCACAGGCTCGATAATTTTCCCCAAAGAATCCTGTTTCCCGCGGGCATACATGATGTTTTTCTGCTCATCGATGGAAATATAATCCGCATCAATCTGCATATCCTGGTACTTCACCTGCGCATTTCTGTTCAGATAGATCATTTTCTTCTGGAAATCCCTGCGCTGCACATCCGCCTTTGTACGGAGAACATCTTCCAGAGATTCCTTTCTTACCACAACGGTATCCTTCTTGGAAATGGTATCATTAACCGCATTTTCAGGTAATTTTTCAGGCGTCTGCTGTGCTAAAAAATTGTTAAAAATTAGGATAATTAAAATTTGTAATATATTTTTGGAGACGGTTTTGACCAATTTTTTCGTTATATTTATAGGTATAATACTAAGGCTCAAAATTAATATAATTTTTAAAACTGTAAGATGCACAAAGTAAATTTTAAAATAATTTTATCATTTCTCTTCCTACTCCTTACCAACTTCATTTTTTCGCAAAAGAAA
The DNA here is from genome assembly GCA_022701545.1 of Weeksellaceae bacterium. GTDB lineage: Bacteria > Bacteroidota > Bacteroidia > Flavobacteriales > Weeksellaceae > Chryseobacterium. The sequence continues at coordinate 19,104 of JAKOOG010000181.1, forward strand.
TTCATCGTTGTTTTAGACGCAGGACACGGGGGAAGTGATCACGGAGCAAACCGGTCATATGCCGACATCGGAAGGGTTGCCGAAAAGGATGTTACACTGACCATTACCCTGAAAGTAGGGGCCATGCTTGAAAAAAATAAAGATTTTAAGGTTATCTATACCCGTAAGATCGACGAATACCCTTCGCTATCCGACCGGACGAATCTGGCCAACAGGAGCAAAGCCGATCTTTTTGTTTCCATCCACTGTAATTCCTCGAAAAGACCGACCGCCTACGGAACGGAAACTTATGTACAGGGGCCTGACCAGAATGATACCAACCTGGAAGTGGCCAAAAGGGAAAATGATGTGATCTTCCTGGATGAAAAAGATAAGCAGACCTTCGGATCATATGACGCGAGCTCGCCGGAATCCTTAATCGCCCTGAAGCTTCAGCAGAGCAAATACCTTGAATCCAGCCTCCTGCTCGGCGGATTGGTAGAGGATAATTTCGTAAATAAGGATAAAAGGTTTTCCAGAGGGGTATTCCAGAAAAACCTGCACGTGCTCCGGATGAATGCCATGCCTTCGGTGCTTATTGAAACCGGATTCATCAACCATCCCGAAGAAAGCCATTACCTGGCTTCCGAAAAAGGGCAGGAAGAAATCTCACAAAGTATCTATCAGGCGATTATCGATTATAAAAAAGCAATTGACCGAAAATCCGGAATATCAGCCAATGTAAAAAAGCCGGAGCCGGAAAAGCCGGTGGAAGTAGCCTTGAAAAATGATTTCAGAATCCTCCTGCTCAGCTCGCCGCAGAAATTCAATGACGGTGACCCTGCGCTGAAGGGCCTGAATTACATTTTACCGATCAAAGAAAACGGACAGTATAAATACTACTACGGCGTTACCAATCTGGCCTCTGTAAAAGACATCAATATCAGAACGGCCAAAGATGCCGGGTTCAGGAATGCCTATGCGGTCGGATTTATGCCGAACCAAAAGCTGAATTCGGGCTACTATACCATTGAAGTGTATGTGGGCGATAAGCTGAACGGAAACTCACCGATCCTTCAGACCCTGAAAGATGTGGACCGTAACAAAGAAAACGGCACATTTTATTACACCTACGGAAAAGTCTATACTTTGGAAGATGCCGTCAAACTTCAGAAAGATATTGAGGCTAAAGGAATTAAGAATACCATCATCCAAAAAGTTTTCAAATAGCAGAAAATAATTTTGAAGTTAAAAAGTTAATTGTTACTTTTGCAACCTCAAAATTTGGCCTATTCGTCTAGTGGTTAGGACTCAAGGTTTTCATCCTTGCAACAGGAGTTCGATTCTCCTATAGGCTACCAAATTTATATCATGCCGGATTTAAAAATACAAGAAGCGAAATTGCTTTTTAAAAAAATCCACTCTAACCCAAAAAGTTATGATTTAAAAATCAATGAAGACGGGATTGCAGGCAGCGATGATAAAATAAGTTTCAGGCTTTACAGGAAAGGAGAAAGGGTCGATTTTGAAGTAATAATTGACGGACTTACCTTCACCAATACCACTGGAGAATGGAACAATGCGATGGTTATGCTTACCAGCACCATCAAAAAATTAGAAAGAGAAGAAGAGAATATTAAAATAGAACAGGCAATTGATAAACTTCGAAAATATTTATCTGAAGAAAATTAAAAATTTTTAAAAATAAATTTGGAGGATATAAAAAAAGTTTTTACTTTTGCACTCACATTTGAACGATATGGCAAATCATAAATCAGCATTAAAGAGAATTAGACAAAACGAAGTAAGAAGACTTCGTAACAGATACTACCACAAGACTGCTAGAACAGCATTGAAGGTGTTAAGAAATGAAGAAAACAAAGCTGCTGCTGCAGAACAATTGCCAAAGGTTATCTCTTTGTTGGATCGATTAGCGAAGAAAAACATCATCCACAAAAACAAAGCAGCTAACTTAAAAAGCAAATTAACTAAGCACGTTAATAAACTGGCTTAATAAGCATAGTTGGCCCGTTCGTCTATCGGTTAGGACCTCAGATTTTCATTCTGGTAAGAGGGGTTCGATTCCCCTACGGGCTACAAAATTTAATTACTATTCTAACCTGGTAATTAATAAGAGTTGAAACTTATAAAAACAAAAAAACTAACACGCTGCTCGTTCAGCGAAAGACAGATGGCCCGTTCGTCTATCGGTTAGGACCTCAGATTTTCATTCTGGTAAGAGGGGTTCGATTCCCCTACGGGCTACTTAAAAAGAGATTCAGTTTTGAATCTCTTTTTTGCTTTTTATCTATGGCTTTGAAAGCTTTTTTAATATACTGAAACCTATGGGTTTTAAAACTAAAGATCCTTGGATTCAATCCTATTCGGATGTTAAACAAAGCTTTAAATCTAAAGAAGAAAAAAATAGATCAGCTGTAAATCCGGGACTGAGCAAAGCTTGGTTTAGTAACAGGAATTAGGAAAATTAAGGAAAGATCAGGCCGCCCCTGCTGTTCACTTACAGCTATTTCCTATAAGAAATTCTTTGGTACCTAACAATAGCTTATATTTAAATAATTTTTTTTTCGGTTTTTAGATTCCCAAAAAACCGTTCCGTCTGGAGGATTATCAAAAATAAAACCTCCGCCAAATACATGGAGGAGGTTAAACAAAATTTGGATAGACTAACTGAAGCCTTAGTTCTTGATCAGCTTCTGCTGATACGTTGCTTTTTCAGTTTTAACCGTTACAATATATACTCCCTTCGGAAGCATGCTTACATTTACCTGTCCGTTGCTGAACGGAATGTTTATCAATTTACCGGACAGATCATAGACGGAGACGTTTAAAATGTTATCCTGTGTCCTGATGTATAAAATATCGGTTGCAGGATTTGGATAAATGCTTAATTCCGTCTTTTTCACCTCAACCGTTGATAAAACACCGCTTGCTGCATTTACCGTCAATGTCTTTTCAACGATTTTCCCATTGGAATTAAAGCTTACGACAACATCTGCCGTTCCATTTCCTTGTGGTGTTAAAACCAGTTCATCGTTAACGTTAACTACAGCTGAAACGGCATTGGGATTGCTGTTTGATTTTACAGTCTTCACAATAGATGCGGAAACATTATCATTATCTGTAACAATTGTTTTTAAATCAATCGATGTTGCGCTGCTTACATTTACCTGAGTCGGGAAAGCAGCTGCAACTATAGGCATGGTGTTATCCGGAAAAACAGCCACGGCCGGGAACCAGTAGTAATCATCCAGTTTCTTGGTATTTGTCAGGTTTCCGTTATTGTCATAGGTATGAATCCAGTTGTTCTGATAATGCGTTCCGTATCCGCTTTCCGTAGTATTTAGAATCAATTCATCCGTTACAGGATTCACACGTAAGGCTGCACCGTACGGAATCTGCTTGTATGTTCCCGTCTGTCCCGGAATGGTTGCAAAAGTTTCATTGAAAGTACCGCTCGTCACATCGAATTTTACGATCTGCGTTCCGGAAACAAAACTGTTGATGGCATTGATCCAGTAGAGCACATTATTCTGGCTGCTGGCTGTAAAGCTTCCTGCATTCCACGCTCCCCAGCTTCCGGAATACTTGGTGGTCGGAATGTTAAAAATAGTTGTTGCAAAGGTGGTTGGATTGATTTTCACCAGTTTCTGATCCTGGATCGCCCATACACTCCCGTCCTTTGCCTGTACAACAGAATTAAAAGCTCCTGAAATGGTTGTATTCACCGTATCGGTATTCGGATCGATCACCAGTACGCCAACCGACTGCTTTACCGCAAAGACATACTGGGACGTCCGGATCATATTTCCGACCTGGCCGTTTCCTGTAGATGCAATCTGACTTCCAACCTGCATATTATCAATATCGAACAGGTAAATTCCATTGGAGGTGGCGATGTAGCCTTTGTGCTCATTTACTCCGACGAAAGATCGGCCGTCTCCTCCGATGGTATTGAATCCGGCAATTTTCTGAAGGGTCTGCGCGTTGGCCACCACCAGCCTTCCTCCGGGCGCATACTGGGTATCCCCGCCATCCGCAGCTTGTTTGGAAATAAAATAAAACTTATTCCCATAAATGGTTCCATACTGCGTCGTTGCTCCGAAAGCCTGATTGTTGTTGACGGTGCTGTACACTCTGTAATTTACCGATCCGTTGGTATTGATGAAATTCACTGATCCGTTGGTATGACCGAACCATTCTTCATTCACCATAAAATAACCATCCGTATAGACTGACTGGGCTTTTGTAAGACAGCTTGCCAAAAAAAGCGATGCAAAAAGATAAAACTTTTTCATTGTAAATATATTAATAGATATTATTGAATTTTAATTGAGATGCAGATCATAAGCGCCGGCAACTTCCGTAGAAACCTCCCCTACCCAGCCTGCTTCCTGGTTTACTCCGGTATAGACTTTCACGAAATCCACTCCCGGAAGCTTTACGTATTTCCCGCTTTTATCCACTGCCCAGGAAATGTCGATATTGGATGCTTCATCATTGTTCGGGGCATTGTCGGCATATCCGTAATCATAGGATTTCCCGGCCCAGTAGGATCCTGTTCCGCTCTGGTCGAAATAATTGTTCATTAACCTGGTTCCGGTAAAAGTATAAGAAGCATCCCCCAGCCACAAAGGATAATAACTCTGGGTATGGAAGACGATCTTCGATTTGAATCCGGAGTTCCCGAGATTATCCTGCCACTTGATATATTCTGTATCCGTCTGCCAGAAATCAGCTCCGGGAACAGGAACTTTATTTTCATCGGGCTTAAAATAGGTGATGCTGTAATCTTTTACCGTTGTATTTTTAAAATATTCGCTTCCTGCGATTTCATACCATTCATCCGGGTCGGGTTTTCCGTTTTTATTCCGGTCGTAAGCAACCATAATAATCCCCGGCTCGCAAGATCCCGAACGCGGCTGGCTGGCATCACTTCCGAAAAAAGCATTGCCCAGGATCTTAAAATCCCTGCCGTTCATATTGGGAACGGTATGGTCGAAACCAAACACCACAGATCCGCCGAATCCTCCCAATGTCAGCATCGAAGAACTTTCTCCGATTAAAGAAGCCTTTGCCTTCTGAAGCATGGAGCTGAATGAATCTCCGTTCTGAAATTCCGGCATTTCATTGGTAAATTGGCCTACCGCAGGACGATAGTCGAGCACATCGGAAATATAACGGCTGTAGGTTCCTGCTTCTTTTTTGACAATAATTTTCGAATGATATGTCTTCGTAGTTCCACCGGCCTCTACTTTCAGCGTTAAAGGGTATTCTTTTACGACCGGACTTATAAATTCCAGTTGGGGGTTTTGGGAAATCAGGGAATCGTTGATGCTCCAGGTAAAATTACCGCCGGTTTTCGGATCGATGGTCAGTACCCTGAAACGGTTTACCGTATAAGATTCTTCCAGACCGTTGAAGCTGAAGCTTTCTTCTTCCGAATCACTTTTACACCCTGCCGTTCCGACAAGAACAGCCGAGAGGAAAATGGTTTTCAAAACTGCAATGGGGTTTCTTTTCATATTTTATTTTGATTATTTGTATAAAAAAGTAAAATGGGCCGGGATATTCCCGCCTTCGGTCTTCCATTTGAAGTGGCCGTCTTTATCGAAACAATACACATATCCCGTAGAGACATAATTTCTCGCATCGGTTACATAAATATCTTCTGTAATCGGATTTACCGCAATTCCATAAGGCGTCTTGATGGCATTTACATATTCCTGATCGATCATTGTATTGGAAATGACCTGCTCGGTTTTTACATCAATGATTCCGAAAGTTTTTTTATAGCTGTGGGTATTGTAATTGAATTCGTTACCGTAATAATACAGCTTGTCGTTCACGATCGTCATTTCACTTACCGGAATGTGAAAGTCTTTCTTTATCTGTCCTGTTGCAGCATCAATGACAAACAGACTTGAAGGTACGGTATCATAATCTCCTCTGGAGGTAACGTAAAGGTCGCCATACGCATCTTTTTTTATCCGATGGAGGTTGATCGCCACTTCTGTTTTTTTGGTTTCCGAAAAAGAATTAAGATCCACTACAGAAACGGTTTTATCGTAATCCGGAAATTTATAGCCTCCGGAATTGGCCACAAACAACTGGTTTCCCACAATTTCCATTTCTTCGGGCTGGTATCCTACCACGGCAGAACGTTGGACCGTTAAGGAAGCCGTATCGATTTCTACCACTTTGCCTAAAGGCGCATTGGGATTTACTGAAACCGGGCCGGCATAGCTGGAGGC